>CAZWIP010000207.1:0-5328 GCA_964634125.1 uncultured Dehalococcoidia bacterium | reverse complement strand
CAATTGCCATGCCAGGATAAACTACTCCGGGCACCTGAAGGCGAACTACCCCCAAATATCTCGATATGAAGCTTGTCCCCTTTCATGGTTTTGACTACATTTTGACTACATGCTTTTAAAACATGCTTTTTTACTGGCCGTTATTTGAAGCTAAATGGTGCATAAGCAGGGTATGTATGACACGATGCAAGCCAAATTAGAAGGCAGTCGCTCTATCCATTGAGCTACAGGGACATTCCAATCTAATATATCATAGCTGCTGAAACTCCATCAATAACCCAAAAAGACAGGAAACAAATTCCTGTCTTTTTGTTTTAAATAGCTATTTACCTATTATCTAGTCAACCATGCTGTAGCCACCGCTGACACTCATGGTCTGGCCAGTAATATAGTCAGATAGAGTGGAAGCGTAGAACAGAACAGCCTTGGCAATATCGATGTTGGTGCCCATCCGGCCAATCGGATAAGCCTTTGACATTTTAGCCCGTTGCTCCTCAGGAATCTTTTCCTGGGTAATACCTTTACCAAAACCTTCCTCAGAGAAAATGCTGATGCTGCTGACTTCATCATCGTTCATCGGGATGGTAGCTCCGGGGCAGAGACAGTTGAAAGTGATATTGTTACGGCTATACTCTCGTGTGAGTGATTTAGCCAGAGCAATAACACCAGCTTTACAAGCACCATAAACGGCTTCCCTAAACTCACCCATGCGACCGGCGTCGGAGGAAATATTTATGACCTTTCCAGCTTTCTTCTCGATGAAGTGAGGCAGGATAGCCCGATTGCAATAGATATTGCTCTTGAGATTGAGAGCGATTTCCTTATCATACTCTTCGAGAGGTTTATCCAGGAAGAACCTGTCGTAAGTCCAACCGACATTGTTTACGAGCACGTCAACGCCGCCGTTGTCCGCGATGGCTTTGTCAACCATCGCCTGCACTGAATCAAAACTGGTCACATCAGTCTTGATAACGCTTGCTTTGCCACCATCGGCCACGATTTTATCTGCCACTTTTTGTGCGGCATCCTCCATGATATCGGCGATTACGACGTTCATTCCGGCGCCAGCCAGAGTCAAAGATATGGCTCGCCCGATATTGGAACCACCACCGGTCACGATAGCGGTTTTTCCAGCTACTCCTAAATCCATTATTTATGCCTCCTAACGATATATTTTAGGTATAAGGGCAAAACGCCCGAACCAACTAATAATTATATTTGTCTGAGTTACCCCATGTCAACACTTGACAACCACAAAAGGCCTCTCTACCATTACTCATACAATGCGTTCTCTTCAAATAGCATCTCTTGTTTTCTTTGCGATTTGCCTTCCCCTGTTCCTCATCTCGTCAAACCTCAGATTTACAATTAGCGAGCCATATTTATACGATTATGGTTTCGATAAATACAATATCAGCGAATCAACCGGTATTAGCGATGATCAACTCAAAAAAGCCGCAAAAGACCTTCGCCATTACTTTAACTCTGGTGAAGAATCCGCTCAGATCCAGATCATCAAGGACGGTCGGCCATTCTATCTGTTCAATGAGCGCGAACTCTTACACCTTAAAGATGTTAAAGAAATAATTCAGCTGTTCTATTTGGTTCAGTGGATCACACTGGCATATATAATCATCTTCATAGCCAGCGGATTTGTCATTCAGAAAAAGGCTTTCATCTTTAGGATTAGTAAAGGACTACTACTGGGTGCAGTATCTACTCTGGCCCTTCTTGCATTCATGGGCATCTGGGCTCTAATTGATTTCGACAGTATTTTTCTCGCATTTCACCATATAAGTTTCAGTAATGATTTGTGGTTACTCGATCCTTCCAGAGACTACCTTATCATGTTGTTCCCGGAGGAATTTTTCATGGATGCGACTTTTTTACTGGTGGGATCAACCGTATTGGAAACTATAATTATAGGAGCGGCAGCTTATACTTTTCTGTGGCGTCGTGAAGCAATATGGAAGATCAATTGCATGTGGCGCAACTGCTAGCAGAGCACCCTGCACATGAACTCCCACCACCAACTGGAGCCGATACACCACTAGCATCCTTTGAAAAAGATGCGAAAGTCGAAATCTGTCGCTCAGCTTCTTTGTCACATTTGGGGCAGCTGGCAGTCTCATCTGCTCGACTGAAGGGACGAAGTAGATCAAATCTATTATCACAACTCGGGCAACAGTATTCGTATATCGGCATTTCTGACTCCTGTATTTATGTTACTTGTTGACCAGATATGAGTCAAGTAACGTAAATACCCAGACCTACATTATTCCCTGCTCTACTATCCCCTATTTTCAAATTCGCCACACATTACATAACCCTTTCAAAGATCCGATGCAATAGCAATTTCTTCCCATACCATCAAGGACTTTTACACCATTGTCGTGTTTCGAATTACCTTTATAATTACTGTAGAATCTAAAGGTTGAGCACTTGCTCAGTGGGAGGTGGCAACAATGACGATTCAAAAACTATATGGGGTATGGCAGGTGGATTTATGAGGCCCTGCCTCCTTGGCAGGGCCAATGCGACCTGGATCAGGCTCATTTCTTCTAAACATTAGAGCGATTGCCTGGCCGGGCAAGCTCAATCGGCAGTCATTGCCGATAGAAAATGACCTTGTTCAGCAAACAACTTAATCTTTTTCCAATAACAAAGAGGGGCACTGTAAAAGGCCCCTCTTTTTCTGTGTTTATTGCGTATATTATGTTGATGGATATTAGCCTATTTCTATTTCAAGGCTAATATCCAACACTGCTGCAGAATGAGTCAGTGCTCCAATGGAAATATAATCCACTCCTGCTTTTGCTACTGCGTGCACATTTTGTAAAGTGATACCACCTGATGCCTCCATCTGTGCAAGTCCTTTCGTTGCTTTTACGGCTCTCTTCATCTCAGCCACACTCATATTATCCAGCAAAACAATATCAGCCCCAGCATCAACTGCTTCCTTAGCCTCTTTCGCAGTTTCCACTTCAATCTCAATAGTCATTGTCAGCGGAGTATTGTCTCGGGCCTTTCTTACAGCTTCTCCTATTCCCAAACCTTGAGTACGTAAAGCTATCAAATGATTATCTTTAATAAGCACTCTATCACCCAGATTTGCCCTGTGATTTTGACCACCTCCCATTTTGACTGCATATTTCTCGAACATTCGCAGTCCCGGTATCGTTTTCCGAGTATCAAGTATTTTCGCTTTAGTGTCGCTAACAGATTCAACATATTTGGCCGTTTGAGTGGCAATCCCGCTCAAGTGCTGCAGAAAGTTTAATGCTACTCTTTCCGCTTTGAGAATACTCGCTGCTTTACCACTGACCACAGCAGCTCGATCCCCAGGTTCCACTTTCATTCCATCCTGTATCAACCGTTCAAAACGAAGTGAAGGATCAACCTGCTCAAAGGTCATCTCCGCTACCTGGATTCCTGCCAACACCCCTCTTGACTTCACCAAAACCGTACCCATTCCCACAAGATTGGGTGATATCAACGCTTCTGTGGTTACATCACCCATACCGACGTCCTCTTCAAGCGCTCTGGTTACTACTGTTTTTATTCTGCTAACAGTTGGTTTCATGAAACAACCCTACCATCCACTGATCTTACACCACCATAGCTAACATAGCTTTCATTCTATCCATGCCAGCTACGATGTTATCCATCGATGTCGCATACGAAAGTCGAAGGTATTCGTCAGCCCCGAAAGGACTTCCTGGCAAAACAGCCACTTTCGCTTCTTTCAGGAGAAGTTCCGTTAAATCCATCGAACCTTTTATTATATGACCATTAAATGATTTGCCCAATATACCGGAGACATTAGGGAACGCATAAAATGCTCCCGGTGGCATGATACAGGAAACTCCCTGAATTTGATTTAGTCTCTCAACCATATAATTCCTTCTCTTCTCAAACTCTTTGGCCATTAGCTTCACTGGTTCTTGAGTTCCAGTGAGAGCCGATAGCGCCGCTTTTTGCGCGATAGAGGTCGGGTTGGAAGTTGAATGATCCTGCAGATTTGAAATAGCACTTATTACCTCTTTATCACCTGCAACGTAACCTATTCGCCACCCAGTCATCGAATATGCTTTCGATACTCCATTTACGACTAAGGTCTGAGCCTTGATCTGAGCACCAAGAGAAGCAATGCTTACATGTTGCAGTCCATCATAAACGAGTTTATCGTATATCTCATCGGAAATTACCCAAATACCCTTTTCAACAGCAATTTTGGCGATCTCTTCCAATTCCTCTTTTGTATACATTGCCCCTGTTGGATTGCTCGGGCTGTTTACAATCAACAGCTTCGTTCTGTCAGTTATGTGATCAGAAAGCGATTTTGGAGTTATTTTGAAGCCATTTTCTTCATTGGTTTCGATAATTACCGGTTTTGCTCCGGTCACTCGGACTTGTTCAGGATAACTCACCCAATAAGGTGCCGGTACTATTACTTCATCACCTTCCTCGCACAAAACCTGAACAGTATTATATATACTATGCTTTGCTCCACAAGATACAATCACTTCTGAAGTTTGATACCCTACGCCAATATCATCCTTCAATCTGTTGCAGATTGCCTGTTTGAGTTCAGGTATGCCAGAGGTCGGAGTATACTTTGTAAATCCATCTTTGATAGCCTCTATGGCCTCATTTTTTATATGATCGGGTGTGTCAAAATCCGGCTCACCTGCACCAAACCCGATGACATCTATACCCTCGGATTTCATTGCCTTTGCTTTTGCCGTAATTCCCAAAGTAAGTGATGGGCCAATTGATTGCGTTCGTTTTGCCAGTTTCATAATCTTTCGCTCCCCAATTTACAATTTTGCCTTGTTCATGTCAATACTTCTATTGCTGCTAATTTGAATGATATCACTATCGCTCCTCTTAGCCAATACAATTACTTTCCTGACTACTTTGTTGATTTGAGGGTTAGCCCCCAATCGAATCACTGGTTAGCATGGTATCTTTTCGCTTTTAAAAGGCACAAAATACAGCTAATGAGACGGCTCAAACGGGTTCAATTTGTAGCAAGACGGATCTGTAGCTTGACATTTACTGTAAAGAACGCTAGCATATGTAGCACTGTTGTTACCTTTTGAGTGAATACAACGATAGTAAATAGTACGATTATACCACCATATTTGTTACCTTTGGACTATTTACCGTAGCACCCACGAGTGATACGATCAAGTTGCCATGGTATCCTCTAACCAAATACTTCAGCATTATACGCTGCCATGATCAAACATAAAGAGGGGGTGATAACCTTAACTAGGGCGTGTTCACACTAAGCAGCGCATCGTTGATCAGAGCGAAATAGAT
>CAZWIP010000206.1:0-5338 GCA_964634125.1 uncultured Dehalococcoidia bacterium | reverse complement strand
ATACATAATATAGACCAGTGAAAATTGAGGGGCAACACGGTTGCAAATCTGTAAATTCTACTGTATACTCGCCGCAGTGGTTTAGATAAGGTTACCCATTCCATTAGTCGTAACCCCCTTAGGATTCCCCAAGGCCAGGTTCCACAAAGGTATTGGATGACCCGAGTTAAGCCCAAAAAACCTAGGAGGTCATCCAAATGAGTTTCACTGACAGAGAACTTCAATGCGCCGACTGTGGGGCAACCTTTACGTTCACTGTAGGAGAGCAAGAGTTCTTCGCAACTAAAGGTTTCACCAACGATCCCAAAAGGTGCCCTGATTGCCGGCAATCAAGAAAATCCGAACAGCGCGGATTCGGATTCCAGAGTTCACGAAGGCAAATGTATCCCGCTGTATGTGCAGAGTGCGGTATCGAAACGGAAGTTCCATTCGAGCCACGTGAAGGACGTCCAGTATACTGCAGGGACTGCTACAACTCGTCAAAAGCATCAAGCAGCAATTGGTAGATAAAAGTATTAGTCATGGTCATACAAGAAGGAGGACTCATCACGCCACCCGTTCTGGGGGATAGATAAACATACGTATGATCATTAGGCCTGGAAAAGGGGGCAATTGAGATGAATATCTATATTGGCAATCTGTCTCGTGACATAACAGAGATAGAGCTTCGTCAGCAATTCGAAAAGTTCGGAAGAGTTGACTCGGCCAGTGTTGTCAAAGATAGGCGTGGTGTTTCCAAGGGATTTGGCTTTGTTGAAATGGATTCGCCCGATGAAGGGCAGGCTGCAATTGAAGCCCTAAAAGGGCAAATGTTAGACGGACGAACCATGGATATAGTGGAATCCAATCCCCCCTCGAAAGGAAAAAAAGGGTTTAAAGGCGGCAAGAAACGCCGCAGGTTTTAAATTAATTACGTCTGTGAATAATATGAATTGCCGTCGCTTTAAATGAAGCGAACAGATGGGACCCTGTTTCTAACCCCATTTCTGTCACGGTTTTCGCCGTAACTACTCCGACCAGAGGAAAACCGCAGTCGATCTCTATCCTTACTAGTGTGCCAGCAGAAGTCATTTTTTTAATTGGTCCTTCGAACATGTTTCTAGCGCTAGTTGATGTTTTATGAAGTGAAAAAGTAACATCCTCAGTTCTAACCAATGCCCATACTTTGGCCCCTTCATCGAAGTCTGAGATTGCCTGTAGTACATTTCCGTTTACTTGAATGGTCACGAGGCTCTCGTCGATCCTCTCTCCGACAAATCCATCCAGCATGTTACCAACACCAACAAAATCAGCTACCCGTTTACGTACGGGAGAACGGAATATATTTGCAGGTGTACCAACCTGTAAAATTTCTCCGTCAATCAGCACTCCCATTTTGTTGGCTAATCGCTGACCCTGCGAGCGGTCATGGGTGGACATAATCATGGTTGTTTGTTTAGATTGAATTATGTTCTCCAGTATTTCCTCTGTGTGTTCCGTGGAAATTGGGTCAAGATTGGCTGTCGGTTCATCCAGTAGCAGCAATTCTGGTTCTGTAACCAGTGCCCGAGCGATGGCAACACGTTGTATCTCTCCTCCTGATAGCGTTTTGGCATCGCGCTTTTTGTAATCTTCCATTCCTACCAGTTGAAGCGCTTGTTCTACAGATTCTTTTATTGATTGTCTCTTGACATGGCGCCACTTCAGCCCAACAGCTACGTTTTCATATACGTTCATACTGAAGACAGTAGGGCGCTGTTGTACGTAAGCCATCCGGCGACGAGTTCTTAAGCGTTCGCTTTTTGATCTTGTTACATCAACCCCATCGAATAGTATACGCCCAGAAACAGGCTGGTCAAGAAGATCAATTAATCGGAGTATCGTTGTTTTGCCTGCTCCTGTAGGCCCGATCAGGGCAAATACGTCACCTTGATCGATAGTCAGGTTTACAGCCTTAAGGCTGTAACTAGCTTTGAATTGCTGTGTAATATCGATTAACTCTAAGATCGCCATGGCAACCTCGGTAATTTCCCGTATTGCAGAGACAGTAGTGAAAAGTTTATAACAAATGCAAGTAAAATTAAGATAATTCCGAGAGCGAGCGCCAGTTCCTTTTCACCCATTTGTGTATCCAGCGCAATGGCGGTGGTCAGCGTTCGCGTGAATTCGCGGATGTTACCGCCGACCATCATTGAAACTCCCACCTCGGAGATCGCCCGGCCGAAACCCATCACCAATGCAGTGAGAATGCCGAATCGCGCTTCGCGTATGGATATCATATACGTCTGTAATCGGCTAGCGCCAAGGGTGGTAGCTGTTTCCGGTATAGATTTATCAACTGCGTTCAGGGCCGAGATAACCAGTCCTAACATAACCGGCGTGATGAGCATGGTCTGGCCAAAAATTATGGCTGAAGGCGAAAGGTACCAATGCAGGTCGCCGAGAGGACCGCTCCGAGAAAGCAGAATAAATGTAATCAACCCAACAGCTACCGCTGGTAGCGCAAATAGCGTTTGGATGGTGCTAATCACCAAACGTTTGCCTGGAAAATTGTTGAAGTGTATCAGCGTCCCAAGTGGCAAGGCAAGAAGGCAAAATGAGATAGCGCTGGAGGTCGCCGCAAGTTGCAGCGACCTCCAGGTAATTTCCATAACCTCGGAGTCGAGCGTTCGGATCAGTCGTAAAGCCTCAATAAAGGCATCCCAAAAGCTGTCTTCCAATTTCTACCTACCTTCTAGCTATCACATGGTGCGATGGGTCCGGCGCAAGGGGTGAACAGGGCCATCCCGTACTCATCAACACCAAAGTTGCCCATAATTTTCTGAACCTCATCGGACGTGAGGAAATCAATCAGGTTATTTGCCGTTTGAGGTTTTTCGGTCTGAGTTCCCACAATTGCGGAATAAACATTCAATAGTGTATCACCCTCGTCTACGATTGGCACCAAATCAAGATCACCTTTATAAGAGAGGTAGGTACCGGTGTCACTCAGGGTATAACCTCTTTTTTCATCGGCCATTACCAGGGTGGCTCCCATACCGCTACCAGCCTCAAGGTACCAGCTGCCCGCGTTCTGAACATCTTCGTAAGTGTACCCGGCGTTAGTCCAGATGGTTTTTTCCTTTCCATGAGTTCCGGAATCATCCCCGCGGGAGATGAAGGTTCCTGCTTCCGATTCGAATAGGGTTTTGAATGCATCCTCAGGTGACATGCCTTCAATTCCTGCCGGATCATCTTTAGGTCCAACAATTAAGAAATAGTTATAAGCGAAGGGAACTCGCTCCACTCCATGACCCTGCTCAACGTACTCAATTTCACGGCTCTTGGAATGAACCGTTATCACATCCACGTCCCCATTTCGGCCATATTCCAAAGCAATGCCAGTACCTACGGCAACGATATCCAGGTCCACGTCATTTTCCTCTTCAAACATAGGTTCCAAAGTCTCCCAGAGACCGGTATTATCCAGGCTGGTTGTGGTAGCTACTTTAAGTCGACCAGATTCTCCAATGGTTGGTTCAACCCCTGTTGAAGTGGTTGCCGGGCTCTCAGTACCATTAGAATCGCAAGCAATGGCGGCACTACCCAACAGTAACATTACGACTAAAATTAGAATAGTAGTTATTAAGCTGTTTTTCATCGTTCTCCTTTTTTTTTCAACCATGTTGTAGTTCTCAAGAGCTTCTCATGGAGGAGACCGTGAGACTGAAGAACACTGATTCTTATACGTGTAAACAAAGACATACAGATTATGTTTTTTCATATTATCTCCTTTTCAATCACGGAAGGCACCGACGTTTCCATCGATACCCTATCGTCCACACTCCATAGCTAATGCCGTAGGGAAAATGGCTCGGAGAATAAGTTATTCTATTTTAGAGTTCAACTATTTGTACCACCAAATAAGTGCCCACTTTGTGGTTGTATACTTCCACCAGAAACCGTCTTTCTGTTTCAATTCGTCTTTCAAAAGAGTATCTATTTTCTCTTTTGATACGTTGCTGTCTATTTTATATCCCTTTGTCGCTTCCTCAAATGCATCATTCTCGCTCTCAAATCGATGTGTATCCAATGATTCAAAAAACTCAACGGTGGCATCAATTTCCATGCTAGTAAGTGCATTAACGATGAGATCATAGCTTGGCAAAGGATGGTACTCAATGTTCAGAATTTCGCAGATTTGGGGGTCAATCTCTTTTCTTTCTGCGATCCAAGTCAGGTAGCACAGCCTTTTTGAAGTTCGATGCATTTGTTCGAGAAATCCTTTTAAAGGTCTCATCTGTCGGAAGCGGGAGGCTAGAACTATATCGTGTTGATCGATGTCAATTGTTTGCAGCCAGTCCTCGTTAACGAATCGAAGATTGTTAATGCCTTCAGACATGCACCTCTGAGTCAGAACGGGGAGAAGACTTGGGTCAGTATCAAGCGCGGTAACGCGTCGGACTTTCTTAGCAAGTGGAATCGATACGGTTCCAGTGCCGCAACCAACATCTAAAACAGAATTTTCTGAGGAGAGCTTCATTTTTGACAGCAACTGATCGGTGTAATTGCTAGTTTTAACGCCAAACAAAGGTAATTGGGTTTTGGTGTACCAGAAATCAGCATCTTCCCATTTGAGGAGGCTAAGCTTTATTTGTTGATCCCAAATACTAGCCCAATCTGTTGAATCGAATCCCAATTTAAAATCTCCAATTCGAGGCACAAGGAGAAATAGCGGAATGGAAGTTGTCAGAGGCCAAAACAAAAGCACCTCATCTACGAATGATGGGATGCCATATTATAATTCTCTTGTTTCCATTTTGCACTCTCCTTTCCAACCACGGGAGGTGCGAGCATTTCTACCCACGCCCTCGGGACTTTTGTCCACCGTCTGCGTACCTTGTCCATTTTCAAGGATTTAGGCACAACAGCTCGAAGAGCTATTACTAAATTTTACAAATATATGTTACAGGAAATCCGACGTGCAGGTCAATACATATCAAATCAGTTAAAGAAAGAAAAGGGGAAACGTTACAGCCAGTACAAAAGCTAGAGATCAGAGTGTCTTCGATAGATAAATTTATACCAGTCGCTGTAACTATAGACACCTTGCCAAGCCAGACCGCCCAACAGTCCATAGAATATCTCAGGAGGAAAATAAATGAATATGCTTTTAGCCAAACCCGCGAACATCATAAGTGCGAAAATAATCCAGTGATGCAAATGCAGCTTGAATTTTCCCAAAGGTATAATGATTGACCTTACTCTGCCCTGTATTCCATCTTCCTTGCCACCGCTGTATTTAGCAATCAAAAAACCACAAATACCTGTCAATTTTCAGGATCTTTGGGCCACCCATTTTCACAAACATTGTACCACC
>CAZWIP010000205.1:0-5353 GCA_964634125.1 uncultured Dehalococcoidia bacterium | reverse complement strand
TCCAGACAACTCAGCTACTGAGAAATCCGTAAACGAATGTGATAACAAAGACTAGTCGAAAAGAAATTTCTTCGAGACTCCCTTCTAAAGGATCTATTTGTAGCTATACTTGGGGTCCCCTTTTTTGGGCAGCGGTTTGTGAATACTCAGGCAGCATTATTTCCCCGACTTGTAGCTGATAATGCCTGTATTTGGGCTTAGCGACATCGGTGGAGTTTGGTTCATCGCATGGTCCTGCATAGCCGGGATAGTCAACGGAGTCAAGTATTCAGACTTAGTATTGCTAGGTTTCTTTCAACGGTTCTGTCTCTGCAAAAGTACACGTGTAACCGATGTGTCTGATATGCTATTGGCCCTCCACTTTTCCACATTTGTCTTCAATGTGCGCAAATTGAGTCTACCAACTTTCCTCATATAAGGCGCGCACTTCCGGGTTCATAGCTGCCAAACGCTTCTCCGCCTCCTCGGGAGTCAGAACTTCAAGGTCCCCGTCTGGATTCTGTATCACCACGCCGCTATCGGTCAGGAGTTTGTGACGCCGCTTGCGTTCCTCCGGGTCCGGATGACACACTAACTGGCAACTATTACACGTCAGCCAGACTCTTCGATCTCCCACCGCGAAATTGTAGTAACCCCCCTCTACCCGGGGCCACTGCCTTTTCAACACCATGGATCTCTTCCAGAGAGCCACAAGCTCCTTGCTATCCTCGGGCATTTCAAATCGACCCGGCGACCATGTAGACCATTTGCCCGACGGATGCAGCCCCGTATGACCACCACATACAAACCCGCATCGAATGTAGTTGCCCCGTTTGGAGTAAGAGAACTCGATCCCGCCAAGCATCACGTCAGTTTTCTCCCGTGGGTTCACAAATCCCGATATGCACGATGCGAGGCACATACCACAATTGTCACAGTAGTTCTCATCTGCAGGAAGTGGACTTGTCGGTACCAGTTCTGCCGTGGTGACAACTGAGCCGAGGATGATGGCGGCACCCTCTGTCTTGGTTATTACGTTACCGGATAATCCAAAATGGCCCACTCCAGAGCGCACCGCCAGGTATCTATGGGACACAGGTGGGCAGAGATCCCTGAGCGGCGCGTCTGCCCGATAGACATCGTTTGCAGACACCGGAACCGAAGGGTGGCCCTTTTGACTCAGAAAATCCGCCAGCCGTTGGGCGATTCCGGTCGCTTCGGTGTTGGTGCGCATATTGTCTCTGTCGTGGGCATTGCGATCAGCCTTTCCGAGGAAGGAGGGTATTAAGCTCTGATCGAGAGGCAAAGCGAAGCTTACCGCCGACTTGGCGCCAGGTAGTACATAAGAGATGTCGGCCGAGGGAGGCCCTCCGGCCAGGGTTTCCACGGTGGCAATACCTTTGGCGCAGACTTCGAACGCATCTAGGTAGTCAAGTACGATTTCAGTAATATCATTCACGATGACGCTCCTATTCAAGACTGAGGATGATCTCAGGAGCCAAGGATTCGTTATGACCTCACTCCAATATCCATTCCACGATAGTATGGAGTATAGTTAATTATCGATCACCAGTATCTTCTCAGCTATAGGATATGCATGGTTGTTATTTTCAGCGTAATCAAACTCTGGATATCGGGAAACTTCACTCCACCGCGACTACTTTTTTGATTTCAGGGATTTCGTCTGTCAATTCCTCTTCCAACAGTGTGACGATTGTGTCTTCAGGTATACCAGCATGACATGCGGAAGAGAATACCTTGATGTGTACTATTCCATCTTGAATATCTACCAATTCGACAGCATTGACACCGAGTGCAGGCCTTAGTTTTTCAATAACCTTTTCTACTTCTTCACGCATTTTCTCTCTCCGTACCATACTCAAATTTGCAGAGTCGGGTTCATTTAGCACTATCATCGCGCCTTTCCACAAGAATTATGGACTTGAGTTGAAGCACTACATCGCCGTTTTGATTATGCATCGTGCAGGTAAAATGGGCAACTCCGCGATCGGCTTTACTTCGGGACTCTCTCTTTTCGATGCATTCTGATGTAATAGAAAGACAATCTCCGGGCCTTACTGGAACGGGGAATTGCACTTCCCATCCCGCCCCTCCGAGACTCGCTGGCCTGAGTTTGAGTTGGCCCAGCAGTGACATTGCAATTGACACAGTGTAGCATGCAGGTGCAATCAATCCACCATGTTTATTGGATTCAGCTCCATGCTCATCGATATGCATTGGCAACGGGTCCCATTTGCGGGCAAAGTCTACCATCTCTTCTTTTGTAACATTATATTTACCGACAGTCTCTTTTTCATTTAGCGGGATATCTTCAAAATATGTAATTTCCATACAGATCCTTCACTATCCTGAAACAAACCTATTTACTGCCAAAAGCGCCGACCCCTAGGACTTCTGCCCCAATAAACAACTTTTGTATGGACATAGGACCATCGGGGGGAAACAAAGTTCTTGCATCCCTATAAAGTCTTTCCGTGGGACATTCCGTCGAAATGCCATAAGCGCCATGAACCTCTATTGCCCGAGCAGTTGTTCTACCTGCTGCTTCACAAGCAAAGTATTTGGCTGCGGAACTCTCTAAGAAGTGTTCCCCTTTCCGCGTGGCTAGCCGTAGGGCTTTGTAGGTTAGGAGTCGGGCAGCTTCGGTATCAACCACCATATCGGCAACCAATCCCTGGATGAGCTGGAATTTGGCGATTGGCTTACCGAACTGAAATCGCTCACGTGCGTAATCCACCGACGCATCAATAGCAGCCTGACCTATTCCCACTTCCACAATAGCAGTACAACAACGGGCCAATGCCAAGAGACTCGATATCAACTTATACCCCTTGCCTTCTTCCCCGAGGATATTTCTTTCGTTAATGAGGCAATTGTCGAAAACAAGTTCTGCAGTGGAGGAACATTTCAGACCCAATTTGTGAATTTCACTGCTGGCAAAAGGAGATTCTTTTTGATCTACAATAAAAAGAGTCATACCCTGAGCGCCCTTAGTCTTGTCAGTATAAGCAAGTACCAAACATAAATCACAAATCGTGCCGTTGGTGATCCAGAGTTTGGTGCCATTAAGAATGTAGTGATCACCGTCCAATACCGCCGTACTCTGCAATTCCCGCAGAGCCGAACCAGCGTTTGGCTCAGTTCCACCAAGAGAAGCAATTAAGTCCGCCGAAAGCAATCCCTGGAGATATTTTTGTCTGTGAGCATCGGTGCCATGTTGGGCGATAAAGCGC
This sequence comes from uncultured Dehalococcoidia bacterium, assembly GCA_964634125.1. Lineage (GTDB taxonomy): Bacteria > Chloroflexota > Dehalococcoidia > SZUA-161 > SpSt-899 > JABMQN01. Next base: position 2,120 of record CAZWIP010000205.1, on the reverse strand, counting down.
GCCTGGCCGGATTGAACCATCATGGAGACTGCGAGGCTCGGCCAACAACGCGCCAATTCTTCCAGCAATACTCCGTAAGAGACATTATCAAGCCCTTCACCTCCATACTCTTGAGGCGTAATGCTGCTGACATACCCCAGTGGAATCAATTTCTTGAACAAATCAATTACTATGTCCCTGGGGAGGGGGTGATGCTTTTTTTCACATTCGCCCACTATTGGCGCTATCTCTCTCTTCAGAAACTCCTTGGCACCCTCTTGAAGTAGCTTTCTCTGGCTAGCAGTTCCGTAGTCTAACTTTGTGGTCATTCTTAGTTCACCTCACTGTCTCGATCCATGTCAGAGACGTTTGATTAAGCATCAAGATATTCTAGCACCAGCAGAGTGTTTGGCTGCGATATATCCCCAGAGCATACCTCTGGTGCAGGCGATGCCACTTTGATAACCAGCGCCCGTATCAAGCGCAGCTGCTGTATTTCCGGCGGCATATAGTCCCGGTATAGGGCGTCCCCGCACGTGCATTACCTGGGCATTTACGTTGGTCTTTAGCCCGGCGGAATTGATACCGACCGAGTTGATGGTCCATTTCATCCCATAAAAGGGTGGCTTGTTGACCGGCCCCATGTTTGGATTAGGTTTGTTGTTGAGATCGCCAACCATAAAGTTTGCCCAGGGGTATTGGCCTCTTCCGAAGTCCCTATCAATTCCATCAACGCAGAATTCATTGAAGCGAGCGACCTCTGCCTCGAGTGCCTCTCCATCTATCCCCAGTTTGCCAGCTAGCTCTCGTAGCGTTTCGGCTTTTTCAACCAGTTCTTCTGGGAGCGGCTGTCCAGGGACATACGTAAGAAAGGGATACTTGTCGCGATTATTCTGGTCGAAGATGACGTAGATCGGGAAGTTGGTGTACTCCTGCTTGAGGCCGTCCCAGATATGAGGCTTTGGAGTATGCTCTCGATAGAATGACTCATCGCCGAAGCGCTTGCCGTAGCGATTGACCATGATGACGTGTGGATTACCGGCTTGACCTGACAGTCGCCACAGGGGTTTGCCTTCGGCTTCCTCACCGGGGATGTTGCAGCCGAACATTAGAGCCAATGTTTGGGGAGGCAAGGCGGCAATAGCTGCACCGATCTCGCAGCACATAATGAAGTGGTCGCCCTCCACTTGGGGAGGGCATGCGGAGTGGTGTTCCGGCATCTGTTCGTAGTATTTGGCAATCTCGGGATTCCAGTCATAACCGCCGATAGCCAACAGGATTCCTTTCGACGCCCTTATACAGAGAATTTTGCCTTCCTGCTCGGCCTTGAGTCCGATCACAGCACCGTCTTTTACCACCAATTCTCGTACTGCCGTATCGAGATATGCTGGAATCTGGCGGTCCACCATGGCTGCCTTAATGAAGTAGGCCATCATGCCAGGTCCGAATCCTCGATATCCATCAGTTATTCGCCTGCCAATAAGCTCGAAGTCCCAGTTGACCATGGCCGCACCACCACCCCACTCGAACATCTCCTCGGCGGTTATGCCGCTGGGCATGTGTGGCGTGAGCCGGGATTTCGATTCCCATTCTCCCAATTCCGAACCCTTGAAGATCGCGGTTTCCAGATACCGCCCCTCCGGGGAGGTTCCTTCAATGAAGGGATAGTAGTAATCGGAGAAGTTGGGTATTGTCTTCCAACGAACACCAGCCTGCTCATCGAAGTACTGGCAGGAGATAGGAGCTATGTCCAGATATATTTTGGCCAGTTCGGGATCGGCAAATCCCCCAGCCATGAAATCCAAATATTTCTTCGCTGCTTCACGCGAATCACTCATACCTTGCGCTTTCATGACATGGTTATTTGGCACCCAGATCTCACCCCCGGAACGGGCACACCCCCCGGCCAGCGGGGACGCCGTTGCGAAAACCAGAGTCGGCAAACCCTCAGCGTGGGCACCGATAGCACCGGAAAGCCCCCCAATACCTGAACCCACAGCCACAAAATCTACTACCAAATCCCATTTGTCTGGTTCTACTGCCATTTATGTATCCCCCCCCTGTTTTTGTTGCGCTTAAATGTATGTCAGAGATATTCTCTGTTATATTGTGGTTTCGTTCTCAAATATCTATTGTGCTGC
>CAZWIP010000204.1:0-5361 GCA_964634125.1 uncultured Dehalococcoidia bacterium | reverse complement strand
AAGATTGCCTATGCTACCAACTGATACTATTTAATTGCCGGAGTAATAATATCCTCGTCAAAAGTAATACTAAGTGAGGTTAATAAATCAATGTCAACTTCACCGTTCCCCGGAGTTGTGGTGACAACACTGGGAACACCCACTTCGATTGTGGTAAAGGACCAGGCGTGGGCGGAATTGGTATTTCTATCAATATCCTGGACACTTCCTTCTGGTATACCCCACCAATACTCATTGGCCTCTAAGAAGGGATCATGGGTAATGGTAATGGTTCTGTTGTCAGCCTCCAAAGTGGCTGATACGCCAGTGGCGCCACCACCGATGAAAACACCTTGAGGATCTATAAGGGTGATATCTTCATCAAAGGTAAGGCTAAGTGGGGCTAACAAATCAATACCGGTTTCATCGTGGCGCGGGATTATGCTGTCAACATCGGGATCACTCCCACTCGACCCACAGGCCACCATACCCACAGACAGCAAGAATATGATTACAAGAAGGAAACAGGGTAGCTTTGTCATATACACGACCTCCACTTGTACAGACTTTACTGTCTCTTTGCCAAGAGGGCAAAGAACCTATCCTGATAATGCTCGAAGAGACCGTAGCTTTGTAATCTGGAACCTAATTCATCAACAGTGCGCTGGTTCGATTCAACTGCTCTGAATAAGTCATCCACTTCATCCCTCACAAACTTCGGAACCCCGTATTTTCTATCGAAAAGCCCTTTGCTATTGAATTCGGAAACGTTCTTACGCAAAGAGGACCAAGTCATATCCATAATGAACGTCATTAGTGATATTTGCCATGCATCGTCCGGGCCCTTGAGGATCGCAGCCAACGCATCCTTTTCATCATCGATTTTTGACCCAAGTTTGAGAATGACATCACTAATTCTCTCAGAGAGAACCCAGCTATTGCCCACTTCGTTTTTGTATTTATATTCCATAATGTCCGGACTATAATTGTAACGGCTCAGCATAGCTTCAGCTTGCGACTTTGCATGATCTCCAAAGCCCTCGAAAACATCCAGTAAATAGCCCGAAGTAACGATTTTGGGTTTATCAGCGATTACCTTGCCTTCCCTGATTCTAGTCTCATTGACACTATCCATCGGTTCGGTAAGGAGATAGTAGTGAACATTCGTGACACCAAAAGTGTTCAGTCTTTGCTCAGGGGGGCGCACCAATTCGGTGTGGCTTACCGCGTATTCAACTTGTTCGTTATAATCCATTGTCACACCCACTTACAATTATAACAGCTTCGTTTCGATCTCGCTGAGGTCATGGATGATAAATTCACCGGTCTTTTTGCCAGTGCGATCCAAGTGATATGCAGTTATTCCACACTCAGTTGGAGCAATATAGTCAAACTGCCAGTTGTCCCCTATATGAATAAGCTCATCCGGTTTCAATTCGAGAGAATAACACACTTTGTCATAGAACTCAGCCGTCTTTTTGACTTCACCGAAATCGGATACACATGATATCAATCGGGTGAAATACTTACCTATGTCTGAAGTTTCGACCTCCAGAAACTCACGGCACGCATTACTAATTAGGATAAGCTCATACTTCTCACTCAGCTTTGTTAATACCCCTTCAGATTCAGGGTATAACTGGATATTGTGACTCAACTCACTTAATAATGAATCCCACCCATTTCCCAGGTCAAACCGATCAAACCAATAGGTTAAATTGTACCAATCCGCCTCTTGATCACCGACCTCGTCATATGCTTTTTTAAGATATTGTCTTGCTTCCTCTATTTTAAGCTCGTATTTCTCGGCATATATCTTTGGCAAGCCTTCAAAGTAAATCGAATTGCAAAATCTGAACGTTGCCAGTGTTCCCGTCAAATCGAAAGACAAAATACGCTTCTTCAAGTTTCCTCCTAAGAAAAATATTACATTAACATATTAATATTGGCAATTCAAGTGCAAAGGTGCAATTATTGACTTTCTGCTACTCACGTGATAACACAGTTACAGGACAAGCTAGCATGAAGGAGGCCACGTGACTGATGACTCATGCCCTTCAGGATGGATGGCTCAGGAAGAATCTGTTAAAGAGAAAATAGACGAATCAGGCAACAAATGGAGAAAAGTCTATTTTGGTAGTGGGACACATTTTGCGAACTGGCTATCACAGTTCATCGAAGTGTATGGAGAAGAGAACATCGAGGTGGAAGAACTGGATTCGTGCGAACTCGCCTGTTTTGAAAATGGCACAGATAAACCCATCAGGATTTGGGCCAGAACGGCAGAATAATAAGACCCCTGTGTTTTTTTGTCAACCGCAAGCTGAGCATTGGATTGTGGTCTGTGATAAAATAGACAGTAAGGAAATATACAATGCCGATCTATGAATATCAGTGTACCAAATGTGGGGAGAAGTTCGAATTGATGAGAAGCTTCAGTGCGGATGATAGCGACCTGAAATGTCCTAAATGCGGTGCGTCTAATCCCCAACGAACCATTTCACTCTTTGCCAGCTCAAACAGCTCACCTGAAAGCTGTGCCCCGAGTCCTTCTGGTGGCGGCTGAGCCGTTAACAGATGAGGTCGGTGACCTCAAAATCCATTGGACTGGCCAAGAAATCATTATACGCTGGTACAACCCGAAGAGAGCAAAACAGGAGATACCATGCCAATTTTTGGATATCTATGCAGTAAAAGTGGTGAAGAATTCGAAGTGTGGGAACCTTGCAAGGAAGAAGGTGATGATCCGCATTGCCCTAAATGCGGCACCATTAAACCAGAAAAACATACGTATCGCATTTGCCGATACTGGAAACAGGCTTATGGTGGCGGTAGCTCAAAATCACAATATATTAGACCAGGAAACTGGGCTTAGGATTAGGAGATTATAGGATGCCAATTTACGATTACAAATGCGATAGCTGTGGTGAGGTGACAGAGTTCCTCTTGAACAGTCCGGATAGTCACCCGGAGGAATGCCCTGAATGCGGCAATGATCAGTTGAAAAGAATGCTTTCCTCATCATACATGATCAAGATGGGAGCGCCGTCATCCTGCGGTACATGTTGCGAACCGAGCAGTAGTTGCCAGCAATCCGGTTGTCCTTCCGGAGGCGCATGCGCCCAATAAAACTCAGAAAATGACCACCGAATCAGATCAACTCCCCGATGAAATCATGGCCGAAATCCGAGAAAAATACTCGGATACACTCATCGACCATGCAATGAACCCCAGAAACGTAGGCGAAATTTCAGATGCCGATGGGCATGCAGCAATCACTGGACCGTGCGGTGATTTGATGGAGATGTGGGTTCGAGTAAAGAACGACAAAATCATTGAAGCAAGATTCTGGACTAGTGGTTGTGCAACAACTATTGCGGCAGGTAGTATCGCAGCGGAGACAGCTACCGGAATGTCCATACTTGATGCACTACGATTGAGTCCCGCCCAAATTATCAAGGCTCTCGATGGGCTTCCAGAAGAAAACAAGGATTGTGCTCTCATGGCAGCCGACACTATCAAAGGAGCCGTAAAGGACTATCTCGCCCTCAAAAGGGATCCCTGGAAAAAGAGATACGGACACCGATAGCATCGCTTCAAGATTAAATACCATGCTCAAAGTATCCATTGAGCTCTGCCAGGGCTGTGGAAGATGTTCCATGATCTGTTTTAAGAAGGCAATTACTCTTGAATCCGGTCACTCCGAGATTGACTATGCCAAGTGTAATCTTTGCGGCCTGTGTATAGATGAGTGCAAGCAGGGCGCTATCTCCTAGATTTGAGTTCTCACTGGAGGAACTTTATGGAGCTTGTTGATGCGATAAGGACGAGAAGAAGTATTCGGGGATTCAAGCCAACTCCGGTTCCGGAAGAGATCATTGCACAAATCCTCGATCTTGCTCGTATGGCACCATCCGCCACTAATTGCCAGCCCTGGGAATTCATCGTTTTGACTGGTGAATCACTTCAAAAAGCCAGTCAGGCCAATATTGAGCAATCTAATTTAGGGGCTGTGATTAGCCTGGATATTCCCGTGTGCCCTCCAAACGAATTACCCTCACCGTACGTAGATCGACAAAATGCACTGGCTCGCGATCTGTTTGGATCTGCAAACATTGAGCGGAGTGATAAGCAAAGCCGGCGAGAGTGGCAATTGAGGGGGAAGAGATTTTTCGATGCTCCGGCAGCAATCCTTGTTTGTGCGGATGAGAAGATTTACAACGAGCGACATCAAATATCCCTGATAGATATCGGAATAGTTACGCAGACAATTGCTCTTCTTGCCATGGAATATGGTCTTGGCACCTGCATTCAGCAGGATACAGTCTTCTTTCCCGATTCGCTTAGACAGGCACTGGAGATTCCATCATCAAAAAAACTATTGGTTGCAATATGTATAGGGTATCCTGATAGGGAATTCCCATCCAATAAATTCGGTCGGAATCGCGAACCTCTCGACTCGATGGTGACTTGGAAGTCATAAGGAGGATTTATGGCAGTCGTTGAAGTTAGTATTGTACCGCTAGGGACTGGAAACCCTTCCGTAAGCCAACATGTCGCCCGGGTTATTAAGGTGCTTCAGTCTGAACCGGAGGTAAAACATACTTCGACCGCGATGGGAACTATCATCGAAGGTGATCTGGATAAGATTCTAGCCGTGATCAGAAAGATGCATGAAAGCGCTTTCAACGATGAAGTCATGCGAGTGGTTACTACTATAAAGATCGATGATAGACGGGATAAATCGTTGACCATAGATGGCAAGTTGAATTCACTTAAAAGGAAACTGGATTAGTACATGACAAACCTGGTGAGGGCCCTGGGCACCTTCATTACACCCACTGGATTGGCGGATAAGATCGCTCAAATGCTTATTGAAGCAAGTGAATCCCGTACTATCTCCTATGAGAATGCGGAAATGATTGCCGGCAATGATACCGATGATGCTTTGCTAGTATCATGGCAATGGAAATTATTGATTCCGGTACGTACTTCGAGGTGTGGGGAATGGGATGATCGGATGTTAATAGCAGTTCCTGGTGAATTGTACGAAATACCTAACGTATCCAGAATACTGGTTAAAAATGCATTGGTTACAGGTTGCTGGGATTCTGCTCACTCAATAGCCGAGTTCTTCGAGTCCGCAGGAGAGACGCAATATAGGCTGATACCGGTACTGGTTCGCAGAATGATTGAAAGCTGTCCTTCTGCTGGAATTAACGCCAATCAGATAAAAGTTGCATGCCAGGAAATGGGATTTGGGGAGCGAATCGATACACTAATAGCAATACTAAAAGGAGCTGGTGTAATCAGCCCGAAGCTGGGGTCGTTGAAACTGTCGAAAAACCTTGGCGGATAGACAATCTAGATAGCTTGGTCATT
>CAZWIP010000203.1:0-5367 GCA_964634125.1 uncultured Dehalococcoidia bacterium | reverse complement strand
CAAGGCTTTGGTCCCGCCGCCAACGATTATTGCATCGAATGATTCATCAGGCATTTGTGAACTTCCTTTATCGTTATAATTTCAACCCCTTCTGGAAACGACTTCTTTTCTTGGAGCTACGAACTACCAGTAGGTTCACAGGATTACACCCTCGTCTTTACATTTGAGAATGAAGTCCCAATCATAGCCAAGATCAACCAAGACTTCCTCAGTATGTTGTCCCAACAATGGAGGGGGTATTCTCACTATTGTAGGGGTCTCGCTGAACTTCACAGGTGAATTCACCATTTTGATTTTCCCCAGTTCTGGATGCTCCACTTCAACAACGAACTGATTGGCCACTGTCTGAGGATCTTCAGCAGCACTCTTCATAGTATGGACATGAGCCCAAACTAGTTTATGTTTGTTGAAGATAGGTATCCACTCTTCAGAAGTCCTCTCTCCACGCACTATTTCTACTAATGGGATCAGGTGAGGGGGATTCCAAAAGTGAGTCCCAACGACTTTTTCGGATCTACCGGTTGCTGAAGCAAGCTCGGTAATGCTCAAACCGGACGTATTGGTAGAAATGATGGTTTCCTCTCGGCATATTCCGTCAACCACCGAGAATATCTCCTTCTTTAGAGTAATGTCTTCAGCCACGGCTTCAATCACAAAATCGGCTTCTTGTACCGCTTCCTCCAGATCCTTAACACCTGCAATCCTGGAAAGGATCAACTCCTCATGCCTTTCTCCTATTAGTTCGTTCTCTTTGTAGGTGTGAAGATGGGAACTAAGACGATCGAATCCTCGCTGTATACTAGCCTAAGTCCGCCCCCAAATCGAAACATCATATCCCAACTTGGAGCATAGTAGAGCAATCCCTGGTGCCATGACTCCAGTCCCAAGCACAGCAATATGGCTGATATTCTCTATTTTCATACTCCAAACTCCCGGTTGATTCTCATCGGAGGCATACCAGAAAATTTGCTTTGAACTTTCATCAATAGTTGGATAGGTGCCTACGACAGACCCAGTACTTCTCTAGCTTGTTGAGGAGTAGCAATTTTTTCCTCGAGAATAGCGTGTAATACTATCTCGTATTTTGTTTTGAAGTAAGTATAATCAATGTATTGTGGCACCGCTACATAATGGATGTCTGCCCCAGCTCCAACTCATGGCTCAACGACGATTGGCGTCCAGTCACTCACGCTGAATAGATCTTTCTCATTGTCCCTGGCCTCTTGTACTATGTAGTAGTCTGACACCGACCGTACCGTCTTGCCTTCAAAACTGAACATTTCGATGCCATCAACCGTGAGGGAAAACGATTCGGCGGCATCGTAAAGGGCCTGGGAATCGATGTTCTCGGGACCGACAGTCTCAACGGCGTCTCGGATGATCTCCAGCATAATGTATGGTATATAAATTGTCAGATATCCAGTCCCCGCCCGGATGATCTCCTCAGCCGAGTCAGAGTGCTTCTCATATAACAGTTCTCTGCTCTTGTCAACAAGGTCGCCATCGTCAGTCCACCACTTGGTAGAAAGAATGTACAACATGCCATTAATCTCATCCCAAGCTCGTGCGTCGTAGATCAACTGCATGAAAGCCACGTGAGCACCATTCCCTATCAGCGTTGCCTGACCGCCGACGTTTCGATACTCCTTAGCAAAACCAGACAGACATGCAGTACAGGGGAATACATAGTCAGCATCCTTCAACGCTTGAACTTCAGGCCCCCAAGTGAAGGTCCCAAACGGGGTATAGTATCCCCCAACGAACTGGAACTGGTCCGGGTGTACCTCAGCGTATTCTTTCATTGCGTCGAAAAAGTCAGTTTCATAGGCCGAGTTCCACGCCGCTCCCCCGATCTTCGCCGGCCCGTTTGCTTCGTAGTCCCAGTGGTTCTCAGCGATCCAGTTCATTAGGGTCCAGGCTTCATACTGTGGAATACTACCAAGACTGAACAGGTAGCCAGGGTCGGTAAACAGGTCCAAACCAGCGCTCGTTGTGAATAACATAACCTCATCACTGTTAGCACGTGACTGCAATGTTATGACACTGTGTGGAGGACCTGCAAAGACCACGTCGGCCCCACGCTCTCTCAGCCACTCCCAACCCGGGATATCCTTTGACGGGTCATACTGTCCATCATAGGTGACAACCTTTAACTCGATCCCTGGGATGAGGTTGTTCTCATTGTAGTAGTCAACCATGTCGTTGATCCCCAAGTTTATGAGTTCGAAGCCAGCTGATGCTACTCCGGTTAAATCCGTCAGGTTGCCGATGGTGAGGGTTACATCTACTGCTGGTGGAGTCGGACTATCAGGGGGAGGCGGCGTACCATCGTCACCATTGTCACTCCCACATGCGAAAGACAGTGGCAGTGCCATCAAGAGCACCGCCAGTGCAATGACTCCTCCTTTGGTTGCTTTCTGCATCGTTTCTCCTCCTTTTCTTGTGATCAACAAATATCAGAGCGTGATAATGAGCACTCTTCCAGTTATTACTTACTCCCCTTCGTTATTGGGAACGGGTGATGATGATATCACAGGGTAATACTACCGCGCAACCAACTTATTAACTCTAAGTTTGATCCGTGGTTATCACACCTTCGGCGATCATGTCTGCTATTTCATCACCTGAGAAACCAAGTATCTCTTTGTAAATATAGTCGTTGTGCTCCCCAATGCACGGCGCCGGTCGAGTTATCTGGCAAGGGGTCTTCGAGAGTTTATATGCCGGGGCATGATATGAGTGCGGACCGATCCCCGAATGATTCAGCACCGGGAAATGCCCCCGGTATTTCAGTTGTGGATCGTTGAGCAAGTCTTCACCGTTCTCAACCACACCGGCAGCCACACCAGCTTCCTGCATCATCTTCATGACTTGTTCCGGCGTGTAGTTCTTAGTCCATTCGCCAATCAAGCTATCCAGTTCATCTTCATTTGCTTTCCTGTGTTGTGAAGTGTCAAATTTCGGATCACCGGTCCATTCAGGATTATCGACAACTCCACAAAAATTGCGCCATTGCGCATCATCGGCAACAGCTATTGCTACCCATCTGTCTGCACCTTCGCATGGATAGACTCCATGAGGAGCCATTTCACGATCGCGATTACCCATCCGTTCTAAAATCCGGTTATTCACAGTGTAATCAAGAAGGTGCGGTACCATAAAATTCAACCCGGCTTCCAGTTGCGACTGTTCGATGTACGTGCCTTCGCCAGTCTTACTTCGTCTCAGAAGCGCCCCGATGACCGCCACGAGCAAATACCATGGAGCTATAAAATCCGAGTATGCCGTCCCACACAGGTTGGGCTCGCCGTCCGGCCACCCTGTGGTTTGCGATACTCCGAACAGCGCATTGGCGTGATGCCCAAAGCCCTGGAAATCTCTATAGGGCCCGTCCTGTCCCTGCATCGTTGTGCTAAAATATATAACTCTCGGATTTATCTCGCGGCAACTCTCGTAGTCAAGCCCAAAATTTGCCAGCGTCCCCGGGGTCATGCTGTCACTGATGACATCAGCCCAAGCAACGAGCCTTCGAGCGACCTCCTTGCTGTTCGGGTGAGTCAGATCCACAGTCATGCCATATTTCTGAGCGTTGAACTCAGCAAACACCCCGGCTCGGTCAAGGCCCGTTATGCCATCCTTGAAGGGAGCCATGCTTCTGAGTGGACAGGGTCGACTGTGACTTTCTACGCGTATCACCGTAGCTCCATGATAGGCCAGTTCCCTTCCAATCTGCGTGCCAACTCCTGACCATGCAAAATCAACGACTTTTATTCCCTCGAACACCTGTTTCTTCATTACCTGTCTCCTGTCACCAGATTATGTTGATGGATATTAAATAGTATTCCGGGATTTCATAGTGGTGATCTCCTCGTTCGTGAAACCCAACTCGTTTTTGTATATTTCATCATTATGCTCGCCGATCAATGGAGCACGGCAATTCATCTTCCATGGAGTATCGCTCAATCTCACAGGAGCACCGGGATAGGTAATCACATCTCCCAGCTCGGGATGATCTACCTTCTCCCAAAATTCTCTCGCCTCAAGTTGACGGTTCTCCATGATATCGGCCATGGTAGCACAAGGCGCCATCATTATGCCTCGCTTTACGGCTTCCTCGAGAAGCTCCTTTTTCGTCTTGGTCATCAGGAAATCTTGTATGAGCGCAATCCATCTGTCATAGTCCTCTTGCAGCATAGTTGATCCGTCCCACTGGTTGAAGTCATAGTCCTGCAATTCAAGTGCCATCCCTTCCTCGTTGGCCCAGCGAATCAGTTCGGTTGACGAATCAATTCCGACCTTCATGCCACCGATGAAATACAGCACAACATGACCATCTTTGCATGGAAGAACGAAGCGCAGAAACAGCATGCCTAGGGGCTCTGGTCTTGGGCTTATCAAGAACTGGCCCATTCCAATCAGGTTGACTTTCATCAGATCAAACACTTCGACGGCGTTCATTAAACTGAGTTCCACCGCCTCCTGCATCGATACATCAACGTGTTGCCCTTCGCCGTTAAGTGCCCGATGATAGATCGCGACCATTGATCCCACGGCACCGTGTACCCCAGCCTGGCAGTATGCCTGCGGCTCGCAACTCATTCGCACTGGCGCCCTACCGAGATCCCCCAATATACGTGCAAGACCGCCCATGGCCACACCCACAAGGTCGGTGGCTTTGTAGTGGGCATGCGGGCCGGTTTGTCCAAACGGAGTGATGGAGGTCAGAATGATATCTGGCTTGATTTTCTCCAGATCCGCGTACCCAAGCCCGAGGCGATCCAGATAGCCCGGCTCGAATGATTCGATTACCAGATCGGCGGTCTTCACCAGCCGCTTGAATATCTCCTGACCGTCGTGGCTTTCGATATCGAGGGTGATTCCTTTTTTGCTGGTGTTGAAGGCAAACCAGAGGAGGCTCTTCTCGGGATCGGCGATGTTCTGGTAGAACGGCCCTCGATTTCGGGCAGGGTCTCCGCCAGGTCTTTCGATCTTGATGACATCCGCCCCAAAATCCCCCAGAACCTTGCCGCACAGATGTCCCTTCTCGTCGGTGAGATCCAGAACTCTAAAGTCACCAAGGAAACTTTCTTGTTCAGCCAAAACATCACCTCCTGCAAAAATCCACTAACTACAGATATGAATGCGAACCAAAATCTATGCGAGGGTCACCAGAAAAAGCCCCAGGTTTCCTCCGCTGACAATCCGGCTGCTATCCACCACCAGGCCATGTGCCTCGATTAGTGCTGGCAATCCTCTGCGACTCAGAAAATCGCGATAGTTTCTGTAATGTTCTCGTCCAGTCAATAACTCCATAGGAGTCGTCATAGCCTTGTGAAACCAACCCTTAGGGAATCGGGTGGGACCAGG
>CAZWIP010000202.1:0-5389 GCA_964634125.1 uncultured Dehalococcoidia bacterium | reverse complement strand
GGAGCCTAGCGGGATCGAACCGCTGACCTCTTGACTGCCAGTCAAGCGCTCTCCCCTATCGCTTAGTCATTTAGACACTCTTGTGACGCTCCTTATACCGAGAGGAGAAAAGAGATGGCAACTATCTACAAGAGAAGAAGTAAGAGCGGAGTAGTCAGTTACTACGGAGACATCACCTATAATCACAAAAGGTATCGACGCTACCTGGGATTATCAAAGAAGGTTGCGGAAGATGCTTTGAAGAGGTTTGAGTATGAGCTAACTGTTGCTAACACTGAGAAAAGTGAGATTATCTGCTGGAAATATGCGCAACGGCAATTTGAAATCCATCTTGAGCTAACGGGTATCACAGACGCTCAGCGCAAGTACGTTTCATCCAGAATTTCGGCTTTCAAAACATTCTTCTTCTCGATGGGAAAAGTTGATATTTTAAGAGAAGTTACAGCCCAGGATTGTAGGGATTATTTGAAGGAGCGATCCCGAGAACCCTTAAGAAATAAGTATGGTTATGGTGATGAAGATCGCTGGTCACCCCCATCAGTATCAACCCTCAACCGTGAGATTGGTTTCCAACGTCGTTTCTTTCGCTTCTGCCTTCAACAAGGATGGATAGACCGCAATCCCTGGGATGGAGTACCATCGATTCGAGATAAGACCAACGGGAAACCCCGGTACAATTTCACTGAAACCGATCTAAAACGGATTTTCTCAATAGCAGGTAAATTCGCAGATTTATACTACTTCATGCTCCATACTGGCGTCAGACCAACCGACGCCTTCACAGTCCGTTCTCGTGCGTTTAAAGGGCATTCTATGACGCTACAAATGAACAAAACGGGTGATTGGTTACGTTCAATCCCAGTAGCCGATCATGTTATTAAGAGAATCTCAAATCGGATTGCTATGCGCGGATTACTCTTTCCCGAGCTTAAGTCTGATCGCCAACGAAGAAATGCTAGGAAACTCGTTCAATCCCTCTTCACTCCCAACTTTGTGCGTGAAAAGATAATCACCCTACACACCTTCCGACATACCTATGCTCAAAATATGCTGAACAAGGGGATGCCCAAAGAAGTGCTCCAAACCTTCTTGGGACACCGTTCAATTAGAACCACTGAAATCTATGCTAACTGGCTCCCTTCTGGTGAATTGGAAAAATGGATTAAATAGGACAATTGGTGGTAAACAGTACAAAATCAATATATTTTCAATGAGGGGGTTTGCAGCCATACCCTCGAACAATGCTAATGACACTAGTTAGACATTTGGATCTGAACGCAGATGTGGAGGTGAACAATCCAATCACAACTAGGTATACCATACTCAAAATCGTATACGTTATCATGCTGATATGGATTGTGGGACCAGAATCATTGCTGGCGGCATTTATCATTTCCAGCGAGGAGAATTGCTTCGGGCGGGACGTCTATTCCTATCATTTCTCATCAAATGCCGCGTTTCCAAGTTACACCATAAAAGTGAGCGCAAATGCCACCTTCCCAGACATTACTATGAAAGTAGTTAGCGACCCGAACCGAGCCAATTTGATTTTCGTCGATGATGTCAAAGGTGCGGACATGAAGATGTGCAAATCAAATCAAACGTATGGTGCGAAAATAATCAAAGTATCGCCATATGCTTCATTCCCAGATATTACAGTTAAACTGAGTGAATACGCCTCATTTCCCGATTACACGATATATATCGACACAGACAGACTAACAAACGAGGAGGTGGCGGCTCTGTTTGTCGTAATATGGGAAACGAACAGAAACGAGTAGTAAATCAATACCACTCAATAGGGGGAAATCATGAGTCTTCTGACATTTATCACAACAATTATAGCGCTCTCAACTCCACTAATGGGTCAAACTATTGATGACATGATTAGAGGTCCGATCACTGGCTACACTTTCATTCCGGAACTAAGTAAATCTGCACTTTATTTCCGATATTCAACACTCTCAAGTACCTCTCTTTTTGATGATGAGGGGGATGAGGAGTCTTTTGAAGATGTTATGGATGGTTACGCATCTCCTGAATATTCCGGATCTCGATTGGATATATCTGGAGAATATTCAGTCATAGAGAGGATGTCGGTCGGCGTTTCACTACCAATAATTTTAAAGAATGAAATGGATTATAATCCAGAGCCTGGATATTCCAGTTATTTCTCAAATTTGAGCGGTAAAACAGGCATTGGTGATATTACAGCTTCCACCTCAATGCTTTTCGCTAAATCAACGAATCAAAGATGGCTTGCATCAGTCGGTATTATCTTGCCAACTGGATCAACAATAGAAGACCTAGATGACGATGAGTGGTCATCTACTGGCTCCGGACATACTAGTATATATGCGAGTATATGTGGGGATAATGTTTTCATCGGCAATCAACTGTATGGTTCGGCTGCATTAGCCTATGAAGTGAACCAGAAAGCAGATTTCTCAGTTGAAGGTGATGATTGGGAAGAGAAAGATGGAGATGCCGTAGATGGAAGCATAAGAATGGTTTTCATCGCTTCTCCTTTCCTATCCATTGGATTAGCTGGACGATATTTCTCGCAGGCTGAGATAGAACTCGATGGCGAGGAAATCGAAGATTCTAATTTCTCATTTTCCCAATTCATACCGAATGTAGGGTATCAATTAGACACGGGGGGATATACAATTAATTTGTATTTCCAGGCGCGCCTTGAGATAAGCGGAATCAATACTTTCAAATCGAATGTAATCCAATTTGGAGCAACAATAATGTTATGATGATGGAGGGAGTTGCCTCCATAACAATAGCGACAGGGGGTCACTATGTTCCGAAAGTACATCTATTGCATATTAGGACTGGTCCTCATCCTATTATATGTGCTACCTGTGCAAGCCCAGCGGCGGATAAGCGAAGAGTCAAGGGTATTTATAGCAACCAAAGCTAGTGTTTTCACTGTCTATGGTGACCAAGGTCATGGATCTGGTTTCTTAATCGATGAATCTGGACTTGTTGTCACGAATCAGCATGTGATTTCAGAGTCTAAGCATATTCGTGTGCAATTGGATTCAGAAACGAAAGTGAAAGCCAAATTACTGGCCTCTGACCCTATGAAAGATGTAGCTGTTCTTGCTATTCACCCAGATATAGTAACAGGGACTTCTCCCCTTGTGCTGGCTACTCAAAGTGATACAATGGTATTTGTTGGAGAAAAGGTAATTGCAATTGGGAGTCCGCTGAATCAGACGAGAATCATGACGGCGGGGATAATCAGTAAAATTGAATCTGACGCAATCATATCGGATGTGAACATCAATCCTGGAAACTCAGGTGGTCCTCTAATCAATATGAATGGTCATGTGGTAGGAATTAACACATTCGGAGATTTTTCTAATAGAGGTCCAGGTGTATCCGGCAGCCTTCTAATTACTGAGGCTGAGAGTGTAATCAGTCAAGGTAGGGAACGAATATCAGGCATCAATTATCCTAGTGCTGAGTTATTGCCCACAATGCCAACGGACATATTCCCGCTTGAGGGATTAAAAGCTGCAGCATTATCAGATCGGTATTATGATAAACCGTACCTGGTAGGCAATTATACAAGTACTGGAAATTTTCAAATCCGAGTTAGTACCCCACCCTATGATTATTACAGAACTAAAAGGTTGGAGATGAGGTTGGCTGACAAGAGACAAGTCAGAGAGTCTCAGGCTGGAACTGCAGGCCAGGATTCATATGAGAGATTTCATGATCTAAAGCAGTGGGCGGCTCATACAGGTGAATACGCTCCAGTAGTAACTATAGAGGTTGAGCCTAAAATTGGACAAACTGCTGCAAGTCAGGTTGGAAATGTGGCTGGTGCGGTACTCGCTGGTTTAGCGGGAACATATTATAGGGGTAGATATACTTATGAGTTCAAGGGAGATCTCGCAGATTTTAAATTCAGAAAGAACGGCACAGAGGTAACAGATATTCAACGTTCCGTGGTCATGCAACCACTTGTGTTTTCATCATCAACCTGGGATGGATCCTATCAAGCCGAGGATATGGCACAGGTTGGTATCTTTCTCTACCCGATCAGTACTTTCGCACCAGTCGATGGAGTGTTTCCTTCAATACAACTCGAGGTTCAGGATTTGAAAAATCCAGGAGTCCCTATTTATGTGAATATGCCTATAGAGACCATAAAAAAGGTCTGGTCAGACTTTGCTCCTTACACAGGAGATTATTCCTATGTGCAAGAATTTGAATCAAAGGCTGAAGTTGAGATGACCGACGAGGAGCAGATGCTCTGCATCTCCGTAATACTTGGTGGAGTTGCCATCTTATTGCTTGCTTCGATGTAGTCTACATAAATGAAAACCAGAGAGACGATGAACTTCATCAGTGTATTGGTATTCTTTGATTTATTAGCCCTCTCGATGATCTTCTCCAGACATATGCTGTAGTAATAGGACCATGGCAATACGTGATGTATATAGATCCGATCGAGAGATTTTATTTCTTTACTTTCCATAGAACAGGAGTTCAACCAATCGAGCATTATGATGACACATTATCAACTAATCCAATTATTGCTATCAACAGTAGCTAGAAGTAACGCTGAAGAACTACTTTCCAGGTGCACTCACTTTGGATTTGAACAAGTACCATATACTCGATCATCTCACGATTCAAACATGCCACATTTTGATCGTGGCTGTCATTTCAAGACACAGGTCGGTAATTCATCTGTGTTGTTCGAGGTATTAATTAGGGATGAAAAGATATTGCAAGCTGGCTACACAGCTTCCATGCCAAAATCCTTCTTCAACTTAAAATCAAGATATTTGCAGCGAACTATCAAACAACACCTCATGGACTTCTACGGAGATTATTCACAAATGGAGATTAGTAGTTCGCAAATCTTCAACTATGGAAATGAATCTACGGTCGCTTATTTCTCCATTACACCCACGTACGCCATGGATACTCTCATTGTGAGAGTTGGTGATCAGGTTTTTTGGAGTTAGTCGCAACCACCTCTCAGTTGTCTCGTATTTACGATTAACAACAGGAATTAGTCCGTACGGAAATACTGTTATCAACGACGAGTAACTAACTACTTCTAGGAGGGTGGGGAATGAAATACTTGATCTGTATAGCAGGATTTTTTGTGTTTGGTTGTGAGATGCCAACACCAGAAGTCACCGTTGTCGAAGAAGATGTCATCGAGATGATTAATGTGCGCTGGATTGGGCGGAGTATCCAATTATCCACTGTGAATGATACAATTTGCGTCTACAGCGGATCACATTTTTTCTTCTTACAGGATGATGATCCTAGGTGCTACGGTACCCCAGATGGGACTGCATGTGGATTGATACGCCTATATTCTGACAGATCAACAATTGAGTACACCGAAATT
>CAZWIP010000201.1:0-5407 GCA_964634125.1 uncultured Dehalococcoidia bacterium | reverse complement strand
ACCTCCCGATACTACATATTGTGGTTGGTCCAGTCAAGGAGATAGCCCTATAATAGTTATATCTTGTAGACAAAATCGTGACACGTTTTCAGCGACATGACAATTCAAATCGAAAATGCTAGCATGACACAGATACAGTCAACTCCGCATTTAGCAGCCAGAGGAGATGGGAGTGAATAAGTTGAAAGAATTGCGTTTGAAGAAGGGGTTCAGTCAGCCAAGGCTGGCTGTAACGGCCGGGATACACACTACAACGATTTACAAGATTGAGGTTGGCAAGAGCATAGCAAGAGGTGATACCAGAAGAAAACTGGCTAAGGCGCTGGGTGTGAAGCAGAATGAACTCGAGTAAGGATTCAATTGAGGCTATAAACACATGGATTTAGCGGATGAGTTCCTTCAAGCACTCAACGAAATAGAGAATGAACACAATCTCCCCCGAGATCAATGGAGCGAGGCGATCGAGGCCAAAGTTCGGGAACTAATCAATACATACAAGACAGAGCATCCAGGAAAAGCAATGAACAAGTGAACACACCTTCAGTGTTATGGTAGACATTCCCAAGCACTCGAGACAACTATCCTGCCCGACCTATACTAGATAGTACAGCTATCCCCAGTTGCACACGTGATTCCTGAAGTCTATAATGGTGGGAAATGCGTGAGAGAGCTATGAAGCAAATATTTGTAACAATAGCTTTCTGTTTAGCTATCATTTTTATCGCCTTAATGATGTGTTGTAATGATGGTAATGACTCACACGGAGATTCCAAAGCACTATGTTCAGAGCCAGTCAAGGAACCGATACCTGGGATAACAGTATATTCTGGTTGTCAACCACCATATACCAAAGATGAACTTGGTGCTCATAATATACATCTTATTAACAATTCTCATGCGATAGACGTCAGTTGGGATGATCTCAGGGCATTCTTGGTGGAGGATAACACCAATGAAGAAACATATTCCGAGGAAGAGGCTTGTGGTGAATTCGCAGAGAAGGTTCATAATAACGCTGAATCCAATGGCATTAAAGCTGCGATTGCAGTGATTAATCTTGAATCAACTGCACCTCATGCACTGAATGTTTTCGATACTATAGACAAAGGACTAGTATATGTGGATTGTACCGGTCCCGAATCAAGAACGGAAATGTCGTATCGCCAATGGAAATATGAAAGAAAACATTCCAATATGTACGATAAAGTTGCATATGTTGCGATTGGTAAGGAACTTGGCTTCATTAGTATTGGAAGTAATCCTCCGTTTATCTATGACTTGTATGAGTGGAGACAAAATAACAGTGCATCAATTATCTGGGAATCGATAGGTATTGTGCAAAGTGTTGAGATATATTGGTGAAGAGAATTGCTCCAATTGTTTTTATTGACAATTAGAATAGTCGTCACACTATTCTAATCCGATAATCAGTCCTGCTGAGAGTATTCCAGAGGTGGCATATCTTTTTTGAGACTGCGGGGGATCAGTTACTGCTAAACTTGAGCAGGGCGAGGAAGCTGAGTTCGGAGATTGGCATTCCAGGTGAATCTGATAGGTCGTTGTCTGTTGTCTGGTTCCCGCGGATCAATTGGAGCAGGCACTCCACTACAGCACGTAATTCAGGCAATGTGTAAATTGAGGGATCTAAGCGGGCTCGTGTTTCCCCGTTTTTATTGATGAGCAAAAACCAGTCCTTATCTAGAACAACTTCAAATCCAGCGCTTTCATCTTCAGTTGAAAGCATTCCCCAGAGTTTCATGTGTTTTCCGTGCATTATTCTCTATCCATTCAATAAAGACAACTGGACTGACGAATTTACTGGGCCACATATTGATGATAACAAACGTGAGGTCACATGTAGAAGATGGGAAGCCACCAATCTTGGGAATGGCAGCACTCATATCATTTGGGGTGTTTCTCTAACGAAATAATGGAGGGTTTCCAGTAAGCATCCATTGATGTTCCTGGTGTAGCCTATAGTACATTCACTAGCCAGCGGTATATGTTCCAGTACCCGTTGCAATAAGAACCTGTTTTTCATTGTGCAACTCCATTCGAATTACAGCAACTCTGTTTCCAGCTCTTGATATCCATCCTTTGGCAGTGGATCTCTCCCTTTTTGCTGGTTGCAGATAGTCAACGCGCAGGTCGATCGTGGCAATCTTACTTACTCGTTTCAGTTGCTTTTCGAACTGTGTACCTTCAACCGTACCTGAAGGTGTATGTAGCACCGGCGAGTTCCATCGTTTGCTTATACGAAATTGGGGATGTAAACCATTTTTCAATTGTGATAAACTATCTCACGGAGCGTATTCGTTCAACAAAAATTGGGTGAGCTGAAATGAAAGGTATTTCAAGAATCGATTCAAATCACACTCACGGATGGTTCGTCCGGGTATTTCGAAGTGGGCAGACACATTCCAAAATGTTCAGCGATGGGGTGCATGGAGGTCAGGATAAGGCGTTGAAAGCTGCAATAAAATACAGAGATGAGTATGAGAGCAAAAACCCTCCATTATTTGCTGCTACGCGAATGCGCCTACGACCAATGAAGAACAACACCTCAGGCGTTGTAGGGGTTTCTGAGACTTTCAGCAGAAGCCGAAACGGGAATATCCTGCCATGCTTCAATGTTTCCTGGAGACCTCGCCGCAATATCAGCCGATCAAAGAGTTTCTTCTTCAGCAAGTACGGGTCGCGAGAAGCAGCTTTTGAGGCTGCCATAAAGTTTCGGCGCGAACGTGAAGCGGAAATCATTGCTGGAATCGAATCCTGACAACAGCTTCTAAACTGATTCCTCGAAATCTATGACATCTTTTCCTGATCTCGCCTCAATCGCATTAGTAATGAGTTGTCATCGAGTTCTACTGCGTCCATCGGAATAGGATCGCCTTTGGTGATTGATTTTGTAACAGTGACCCCTTCAGTCATCCCAACAGGAAGTAATCCTCGCGCGTTTTCAACGATGTCAATCTCTCCATAGATGGAATACCCACCCAGGCCATCGAGCACTTCTCCAGCGGATAGATCCTTCTTTGCTATAGTTATGACCTCAGTAAGGGGAGCCCCAAGCGGAGCGATAAGTGGTTCGTCATCCAGTATTACCTCAGCCACCGTGAGAGGGGTTTCGTAGTGGCACAAGTGATAGGGGCGGAAAAAGAGGTAGTTGGGGCCTGATCCCATCTACAAATACTCCATGTAGGGTTGTACAGCTTCCGGATCGTTACCATGCGCAATAACAAAAACCCCACCTTTGAAATCTCCACCCAGGGTATAGTCGACAACATGCTTGTTTTTGAGAACTGCTACGAAATCATCGAGGGCATGTGCCAGATCAGTTGTGATACCACGCATGCCACGTTTGTCAGGTATAAAACCCATCGCATTGCAAATCACTGCTTGCTCAATGTTCATCTTTGTACCATCGGCCATAGCGGTGGTAACAGGAAGAGAGGTATTCTGTTTTTCAGCCCACGGTCGAACGGAATCAGGTGTAGCATTGACATCCATGAACCCCTTGCAGTTGATTATTGCTGTCACCTCGAAACTGAACGCGGTTATGAAATCATACAGGCGCTGAAGCACACCAGGTTGATCCCCGTCCGAATTGGTATAAATCAGGCCAGCCTTTTTTGCTATGTCATTGAGGATACAACCAACAGTAGCGTCAGTCTCAGAATTCATAGTAACCACGTGCTTGGAACCTTCGAAAGCATGAAGTGCCAATTGCGCACCATATTCCACAGCTCCGGTCACGTCCATGAGCACATCGATCTTTTCGAGTTCACGCAGGACGTCAGTCCGGCTTGTCACAGCCGGTTTGCCCTTCTCGATTGCTTTTCGCAATTCCTGGGTATCTTCACTAACCAGTATTTCATCCCGTCTGAAACCAGAATAGATGTATGAATCGACGGCTCGCTCGACAGTTCGATTAATGATGAGCGCCGTGCGCATTCCAGGTGTACGATCGATCTGATAAACCATTCCGCATCCCATAAGCCCTGCACCGGCCACGGCTACATTAGCCTTGCCGCTACTTTCCTCGTACTTCCTTAATCTGGAATAAATACTCATGTTTATCTCCTTAAAGAATGTAAATATATCATTATACGGTTTGCTGACATTTTATGCCCTAACTGAGCATTATATTGACACGACCATGTTTTTGCAATGGTACTTCTTGCCAATCATCGCATGAGACCAAATTGGTTTTCATAGTATTATCCTAATGAAAAATACCTTGACAAGAACAACTGTTTGGAGTTAAGCTTGGGCCAAAATCAGCAAGATCAAAAAATGTGATGAGGAGTAGTCAATGATCTGTCATGGATGCAAAAGCGAAAATACTCACATGTTTCTTTCTCTAGGTTCAACGCCATTAGCTAACGCATTTCTTAAGGAAGATCAATTGATAAAGGACGAACCTTCCTATCCGCTCGACGTTTACTATTGTAATGATTGCGGACTTGTCCAAATTGGCTATCTTGTGCCTCCTGAGCTCCTTTTCCCAGAAAATTACCCCTATGTAACCAGTATGTCACAAACCATGAAAGCTCATTTTGCTGAACTTGTCGACTCGATCGTAAGTGAACACAGCCCTTCAAAAGATGGGATTATAGTTGATATTGGCAGTAATGACGGAACATTATTGCACAACTTTCTAAAATACGATTATGAGATTCTGGGTATCGAACCAGCTACCAGTGTTGCCCGTTTAGCCATAGAAAACGGAGTTGATACAATAAGCGTATTCTTTGGTGAGGAGTCCGCGAAGAAGGTCTGTGAGGAAAGGGGACAGGCCAGTCTGATCCTCGGAACCAATGTATTTGCTCATGTGGCTGATCTGGATAGCGTACTTCGAGGTGTCACTCACTTGCTGGCAGACAATGGTATGTTTGTCATTGAATTCCCTTACCTGGTAGACATGGCAGAGAAGATGGAATTCGATACGATTTATCATGAACATCTCAGGTATTTCGCCGTGCGGCCCCTGGTGGTCTTGTTCGAAAGGTTCGGTATGGGTATTGTGGATGTCAAGCGCACAAGTGTCCACGGAGGCTCCATGGTTGTGTATACGAAGAAGGGGAGTGATTCATTAGCCCCGAGCGTGATGCAAGCTATCGAAATGGAAAAGAAAGTGAAGTTGGATTCGTTCAAAACGTACGAATCATTTGGCAAATCGGTAGCTATGGTGAAGACTCAATTAAGAGAGTTGTTACAGCAATTGAAGGATAAGGGTGCAACGATCGCAGGTTATGGTGCTCCGGCCAAAGGCAATACTCTACTCAATTATTGTGAGATTGGGACAGAGACCATCGATTACATTGTAGATTCTACCCCATTTAAACAGGGATGTTATTAACCCGGCAATTAAATACTAGACAAAACATCGAAAATATATTACAAT
>CAZWIP010000200.1:0-5512 GCA_964634125.1 uncultured Dehalococcoidia bacterium | reverse complement strand
CTAACTACACTTCCGGTGACAAAGAGATGCTTTGCCATGATCTTCTTATTTCTGCATGATAGAGAAATTTGACTGATGTTGTCAACCCCGAATAATTGGCAAGACCTTGACGAATTTAGGCAAGAGCTTTATCATGGCCCATATAGAGAAACAGTTACTCACAGCCACTTGTTACACAATTCAGATTCATAACTAATCACACTTGAAAGGATTCGGAGTATTTTGATATGAAAGCAGTTGTTTTGTCTGCCGGCGAGGGGAAAAGGATGCATCCTCTCACGTACACCAGACCCAAAGTCATGGTGCCATTGGCTGGCAAGCCCATCTTGGAGCACGTGCTTCTGGAAATCAAACAAGCCGGTATAAATGATTTCGTTTTCATCGTTGGGTACTTTGACCAAGCTATAAGAGACTATTTCGGAAATGGTGAGCGTTGGGGTGTAAACCTTACCTTCTTGACCCAACGAAAGCAGCTAGGCACTGCCGATGCAGTACGAACCACTAGCAGTCTAATCGATGGCAACTTTCTTCTGGTCAATGGTGATGCGGTAGTCAAAGGTAAGGATATTAGCCGGATAGTTGCGACAGGTGAAAATACGATGGGGCTGGTTCAGTTGGACGATACCACGGATATGGGAGTGGTCGAGGTAGACCAGGGAAAAGTGCTGAGAATCCATGAAAAGGTAAAAAAGCCCCCTTCGAACCTGATCAATGCCGGGGTATATTTGCTGACTCCGGAAATATTCTCTGCGATTTCATCTACTCCTAAATCGCCACGAGGTGAATACGAACTTACCGACTCTCTGCAACTGTTGATAAAAAATAACATTCCACTTCGCTACGAGATGATCGGAACGTGGATCAACGTAAGTTACCCCTGGGATGCACTTCAGGCAAATGAAGATATTTTAGCCGAGATGGAACCGGTTAACGATGGGACTGTTGAAAGTAACGTTGTCCTGAACGGCTCCGTTTCAATCGGGGCAGGGACTGTAATAAGGTCTGGATCTTACATTAATGGGCCAGTCATTATCGGGGAAAACTGTGAGATAGGTCCCAGCTGCTTCATCCGCCCGAGCACAGCCATCGGAGATCGCTGCCACATTGGCGCTTCAGTGGAAGTTAAGAATTCGATCATAATGAGCGATAGCAAAATTCCACATCATAACTACATCGGGGATAGTATCATCGGGGAAGACTGTAACCTGGGTGCCGGTACAAAGGTAGCTAACTTAAGATTAGATAAAAAGACCATCAAGGTAGGTAATATTAACACTGGCCGACGTAAGTTAGGAGTTATACTTGGAGACCGAGTTCAAACAGGCATTAATTCGTGCCTGAATGTAGGTTGCAGCGTCGGCAACGATAGTTTCATAGGGCCTGGAGCAGTCGCAAATGGGGTGATCCGACCCAAGGCAAAGATCTTCTAACCAGGAGGTATTGTCATGGTTCAGAATCAGGAGAGCATATCGTGAATGGAGACACTGAGACAAGAATAACTCAAGCGATCATTCTCGCTGCCGGGGAGGGGCAGAGGCTTAAGCCGTTCACCAAACTGATCCCCAAAGTAATGATTCCTATTGCACATAAGCCGATCATTCAATATGTGATCGAAGCCCTGGCTCAAAACGGGATACGCCGTATTGTAATGGTTGTTGGGTACAGAAAGGAACATGTACAAGATTACTTCGGTTCAGGCAAGGATTTTGGTGTAGAGATTGAATATGTGATCCAACGTCAGCAATTAGGCACCGCCCATGCATTGAAGCAGTCAAAGGATCTGGCTGACGACCGGTTTCTATTAGCCTCAGGCGATAACATGATTGCTCCCGATACTATCGCTCCTCTGGTGAACGCCACATCAAACACCATGCTCATACGAACACACGATGACATATCCAGATATGGAGCGGTAATAGTCCAAGACGGACTCGTTAAAGAAGTGATCGAGAAACCGGAGGAAAAAGTTAGCAGTCTGATAAATACCGGTACATACGTTTTCGATAGGACAATATTCGCTTTCATTGGTGATGAGGTCCGATTGACAACTGTTATTCAAGGAATGATAGCTCAGGACCATGAGATTGTGGCACAGCATACTGAGAGCGTCTGGCTTGATGCAGCATACCCGTGGGACATTTTAAAATTGAACGACCTTACCCTCAGCAATATTTCTCCAAGCGTAGGGGGTTCCATTGAAGACGGTGTGACTATGAAAGGATTGGTTTCCGTTGGGGATGGAACCGTTATAAAAGCAAACAGCTATATCGTAGGCCCTGTTGTCATCGGTGCAGATTGCGAGATCGGTCCAGGAGCTTGCATCCTTCCCGCCTCAAGCATCGGGGATAGTGTATCTATCTCCCCATTTAGCGTAATAAGAAACAGTGCCATCGGAAACAATGTAACTATTGGTTCAGGCGCTTCCATCCAAGACTCCATCATCGCTCCCGGAACAGTAATCGGGAGCCATTTTTCCGCTCGAAGTGGCGAGGCCACTGTTGTAGTGGAAAACCAATATCATCAGGTTAAGATGGGCGCTATTATCGGTAATTACTCTGAACTTGAGGACAACACGATTATCGAACCGGGAATCATAATAGGAAACAACTGCCGAATAAAGGCAATGAAAGTGATAAACGAGAACATCCCGGACGGTGGTTTGGTGGTATAAATATGTGCGGTATCGTTGGTTACATCGGCTACAGGGAAGCCCAACCTATCCTCATAAACTCTCTAAAGCGATTAGAGTATCGAGGATATGATTCGTGCGGCATTGCCACATTAGATCAGAAGATCACAGCTCACAAAGATGTAGGCCGAGTGGTCGATTTCGAGAAAAGCTCACCGCGTATCCATGGCAAGATGGGTATTGGGCACACAAGATGGGCAACGCATGGGACAGTTACAGCGGCAAATGCTCACCCTCACCTCGATTGTAGTGGCAAATTCGCTGTTGTCCATAATGGTGTAATAGAGAATTTCCAAAAATTGCGGAAAAATCTGACCGCTGAAGGGCATCACTTCAGTTCAGATACAGATACTGAGGTTATTGCCCATTTAATCGAGAAATACTATCAAGGCGACCTGGTAGAAGCGGTGTCAAAAGCATTGGCAGATATCATCGGCACCTATGCTGTTGTCGTCACAGCCGAAGGTCATAAAGAATTGATAGCAGGCAGGAAAGAGAGTCCGCTGGTTCTAGGTATTGGGGATAAAGAGAACTTTGTTGCCTCTGATGTAGCTGCGATTCTAGATTATACTGATAGAACAATCTATCTCGAAGACGGAGACACCTGTATCGTTACCGAAAATACTATTGAAATAAGCAACAACAATCAGAAGGTTAATAGAGAAACTCATGTGATCCCATGGAGCGTGGAAGACGCCCAAAAAGCAGGCTACGAACATTTCATGCTCAAAGAGATACATGAACAGCCCAAGACCCTCGAAAATACTATAAGAGGGTACGCCCCCTTTGATAAATCCGAATCAGTCCCCAAAGAGCGGCAGTTTGATGACATCATGCTTATAGCATGCGGAACCTCATTCCATGCCGGACTCATCGGTGAATACATGCTCGGCAAGCTATGCCGAGTTCCCACCAGAGTTAAGATAGCCTCGGAATTCGATCCCACCTGTATGGCACTGGATAAAACCAGGATCATTGGAATAACTCAATCCGGTGAAACAACTGATACGCTGCGTGCAATCAAACACGCAAAGTCTCTGGGATGTCCAACCATTGGGATAACCAATGTCCAGGGAAGTAGTGTAACTCGTATCGCTGATCAGATTATTTACACCCAATCTGGTCCGGAAATTGGTGTTGCCGCAACGAAAACCTTTTTGGCCCAGCTAACGGCGCTTTACTTACTGGCTTTATCTACCGCCCCGCTTGACGTAAAGAATTACGAAAGTTACATGAAAAAACTGAAAACCCTGCCGCCAAAAGTACAACAGGTACTTGATGACGAACAAATAATTGCCATACATGGGCGACAGCTAGCCAAGTATGAAAATGCCTTTTTTATTGGCAGAGGTATCAGTTATCCGGTAGCAATGGAAGGCGCTTTGAAGCTTAAAGAGATATCATATATTCATGCCGAAGCATATGCTGCTGGGGAAATCAAGCACGGTCCCTTCGCACTGCTCCGGTCAAACACACCGGTCATCGCTGTTGCCCCAAAAGACCATACATACGATGCAATACTCACTAGCATTAAAGAGATAAAGGCAAGAGGACCGGAAGTCATTGCGTTGGCTCAGGAAGATGATGAGGAAATCGAACAGTTTGTTGATGTGGTCATTCGGATACCGGAAGTCGATCCTCTGTTCTCGCCCTTCCTGAATACAGTAGCGCTGCAGCTTCTGGCTTATTATGCAGCCAAAGAACGTGGCTGTGAGATTGATCTCCCCGCAAACCTGGCAAAAAGCGTAACCGTGCCTTAAATCACGGGTTATCCAAACTCAACTGTCTTTGGGAGCGAGTTCGCTCATGACTTCCTCAACTAGGCGAATCCCTTCATCCACTAACTTTTGTGTTTCAGATTCGCTTGCAGCTTCCGTCATGACTCGGATGATCGGTTCGGTTCCACTGGCACGAATGAGCATCCACGAATCATCGAAATCGAGACGTACCCCATCGAGAGGGTTTATCTCGTTTGGGTTTAACGAAGGGGCTCGTTTCGCAATCAATTCCATAGCTGATTCCTTCAACTCGTTCGGGCAACCGACCTTCTCTTTCCCCAAGGAAAATTGAGGGAATTTCCTGAAGAACTCTCTGATCTCAGCAGAGGATGAAATACTACTGAGCAGAGTTAGCGGTGCAACCATCGACTCCGGATAGCAACCCATCTCCGGCATTATGTAAACTCCTACATCCTCAACACCTATAGCTGCATCCGAATCCCTAACCAGATGCGCCAAATACACATCCCCAACTTTGCCTCTGACTACCTCAGCGCCCACATCTTTCAACGCAATATCCATCAGTTTCCCGACTTCGATCGTAGCGGCAACCTTCTTTTTACCACTGCTTTTGACAGCCAGCCATGATATAAACGTGACCATTGCAGTAAACCCCAGGAACCCTTCTCGATCACAAAAAACTACTCGATCTGCATCGCCATCGAAACACACCGCAATATCAGCGTCTTTCTCTCTTAAGAAATCTACGGTACCTTTCAGTGTTTTACCGGTGGGCTCTGAGGGTCTTCCCGGGAAGTTACCATCGGGTTCATCGTTGACTGGAATGATGTTGAGTTCGAGTTGTGAAAATAGATTACTTGCGAAATGTGAAGCGGCCCCGTTTCCCGGGTCAACAACTATTTTGATTTTTCGATTGAGATTGGTATTGGAAAACATCTCTAACAATCGAGTAATGTACTTCTCTTTCGCCGAGTCATCAGTATGCAATGTCCCCTGTCCGGCACGAAAGTCCTTTCGCCTGTAAAACGCTTCTATTAACCCGGCAATTAAATACTAGACAAAACATCGAAAATATATTACAATT
>CAZWIP010000199.1:2951-5527 GCA_964634125.1 uncultured Dehalococcoidia bacterium | reverse complement strand
CTCCAATTTGGCCTGAATTATAGTACAAACATGTTATTGCCCAGTGACAGGAAGAGTTCGGATTATGTCCTGAAAATCCTCGTGATCTGATCAATAACTGAGTCCTGACCAATACCAAATACCAGGGAACGTATGTCATCCAAGTCCTGTTTTTCTTTCCTGAACGATCTTAGCGGATGATCTGGATGTGTAGATGGATTGCGATACGACTGGATCCTCTTTAGACGAGTGCCCAACAACCGCAGATCATCTGAATTCACATTGGTATAAGTTGTTTTCATAAATTCCCACAAAACTGGGTTACTTTGTGTATTGCGAGATAAGTCGGTCAATTCGGAAAAGACCGCTCCCCACCATCCCAACGAGAGCCTTGATATATCTGTGATTCTCTGGTCACGTTTTGCTTTAGGCCCGATCAACATTGATGTGACTCTATTCGATTGCCTCACAGTCACAGTTATACTATTCGATCCTTTTTGTTTCAGATAGCTATTGAAAACACTCACAAAAACATCTTTAAAATGTGTTTCCGCAGCAAGATGAATATTAATTACGGCATCATGGGGACGTGTCACGGTATAATAGCTTTCCTCAGCACATACAAGATAATGTACGACATCACTCGATAAAGTGTCCCACGATAATGACAATTTCTCTGCCACATCGCTCGTGATTTCTTTCAGCGTTGGTAACCTAGTTGAACGCTGGTCATCCATTAATTGCTCTAGTAGATTCTTCATACTGATCACTTCGAGGCCAATTCTACTGGTTATGGTCTTCAGTTCATCATTGAATTCCTTTGATTTGGGTGAGGCCTCCAGCATTTTCTCGGCTAAACCAATCATCATGGCCCAATATATATGATCTCCGAATACCAACTCGCCAGGCTTTGGGGGATTCGGCACACCACTATCAGGGTGGCAACACAGCGATAGTTCATATGAATCTTCACATCTTTTCCGAAATTTATGCCAATCCGTGTGCAGAACGCATTGACTAAGTAGTGCATTCACTTCACGATATATTCGAAACCAGCCATGGAAGAAATCTGGCGGATCTTCATCAAGATGAGTTTCGTCCCATGAAGCCATGATATATTCCTTACACGCCTTCACGTCGTGGTGTGCCTCCAATTTCCCTATGGGGTTTTCTTTGTAAAGGATTGAGAACATACCAACCAACTGACCAAGTTTCCATGCTTGAAACTCGGCGGATAATACACCGACTCCAGAGGGATCTTGGAAACTGGTTTGCTCTGTTTCCTCTTCTACCGATAAGGCTGTATTTTCCTGATCTATATACTCATGTGTCAAAAGATAGTTCGGGCAACTAAATAGAATATCTGCCTGAGCGGCCAATATCCGAGGCCAATCATCAAAACAATCGTCCCTGCTACACTTCTCCACCCACTGGTTGAGCACCTGGTTGGCTTGTGGTATCCATTGGATGCCTCCTTCGGCTAACAGATAGATCAAGTTCCAGTAGTCTCCTTCGTCGGCATATGTTTGACCGAGAAATGCCGGAATCATCACCTTCACATATTCCGCATCGGTTCGGTTTCCAAAGTCCCGAGTTGCTATCATTTCATGGAGTATTACCTTGGCACCATCAATGTCGTCCTTTGCCAATAGAACTGAACCGAGACCGAATCTTATGAAGAACAGCATCTTGGCACGTTCATTTTTCGATTCAGCATCCTCGTATCCAAACATGAAGTTGAATCCAGAGTTTTCATCCCTCATCTTGTATTCTACTTGGTGAGGTAATGATGAGCCTTTTCTCCATTGTCTATCTCCTGGACAAGGCGATGTACGTACTTTCTCTAGCTGGTCATCTTCAAGTTCCCTGAAAAGATCAATACTTGTCCATGTCGGCTTGAAAGACTCTCGCATAGTCTCAAGCGGTTCAAGGGTATTTGCTATCAAATCGTCGAGTATTGCAGGGATACTATTGCTATTATCATCTTCAATATCTTCACGAAGACAAGCTGCGTATAACCCGATAGCAAAAGGGGCTTGCCAAATAGGCTCTCCCTGTTTGATGAGGGTGATCGCATGATTCAGATCCATAAAATCATCAATCTCATTTTCCGGAATGAGCCTGTTCATTATGGATCGGATTCTCTCAAGTGTTTCTTGTGAAATTGTCATAATGCCTTCAATCTGGAACTCCGAGAGATTACCTCGAAGCCTGTACCCAGTGCACCGGAGAACCGGCAATGTCATTGTTGTTCACATAATATAGGATCAGGTTCTATATTTGATGCAGGACGAAAACCTTATAAATCTTCCCATCCATCCTCACAAAAGAATTGATTACTGATCTAGGATAAGGATATTCCGTATTTTTCAAATAAACCAGCTAATCGTGTGCGGTCAACGAGTTCAATTCGCTTTCCTCTGGAAAACTCTTTACACCCTTTTGAGAATTCACCGCTAGTTACAAGAATTCCCTTCGTAATATTCGGCTTATCATGAATCACTCCATACAAGGAACGAGCGTGTTCAACTCCGACCACGCCATTGGGATAGTGTTTACATTGAATAGCGAACTCTTCGATCCCTACTTCGCTTGAA
>CAZWIP010000199.1:0-2941 GCA_964634125.1 uncultured Dehalococcoidia bacterium | reverse complement strand
GGCATAGACATCAACACCATGATCCCTGGACTGGGGAGTCAGCTTCACATGGTACCCCATTTTTTCATAGAGTTCAGCAACATATTGCTCAAACTGCTGAGGAGAAGTTTGGTTAGTCATTTTACGGAGGACTGTGCCCACTGGGGAGGCTTGTGATTTTGCAGTTTGTTTTGCCTTCTGGACGCCGAATAGACTGAACAACTCTTCCTCTGTTAAAACTTTTGATAAGTTAGTGTCACTAAGGCCATTGATAACATCATCAAAGAGGGCACGTTTCCTCCTAAGGATACTGTCTATTCGTTCCTCGATGGTGTCAATGGTGAGAAGAGATGTAACGAAAACGGTTTTTTTCTGACCAATCCGACGTGCTCTACCCTCGGCTTGTGCTGCAACAGATGGGTTCCACCACAAATCGAAGTGAACTACATGATTAGCCTTGTGTAACGTCAATCCAACACCGCCTGATTTTACTGACATCAATAGAACTTTATTCTCTTCCTCCTGTTGAAAAGTTTCTACCATCTGATCTCTCTTTGAGTCTGAGAGTGAGCCGTAGTAAATCAGAGGATTGAACCGTTTTAGACTTGGTTCTAAAAACTTCAGAGTTTTTTCAGGATATTGTGAGAACACTAGGGCTTTGTCTCCTTGGTCACATATCTCTTCAAGGCTATCTGTTAACCAATCCAATTTGCTGCTTTCTTTAGAGACAGGATCCATGTTGCAAATTTGCTTAAGTTTCCCAACCAATGCAAAAATGTGTTGCACTGTGATTGAATCACCCTGCTCATTTAGAGCAACGATACCTTCAACTTCTGCTCTATCGTACGCCTCTCGTTGAGCAGGAGATAGATCAATCCATTTCTCGTCGTGGAATACCTCGGGGAAATCTGGTATAGCTTCGGACTTTCTTCTTAATAGATAGGGTTTTATACCCTCTTTTATCTTCCAAGGCCTCTGAGCATCATCATAGCGTAGTAAGTTTGGCTTAAGGTATGCGAATATTGAAATCAAGTCTTCCAAGCGGTTTTCTAATGGAGTGCCAGATAATCCCCAGCGAAGTGGTGATTCGACTAACCGTATTGCTTTAGTTATATCGGCACTTGGATTTTTTATTTTTTGGATTTCATCAGCCACGACGAAATCGAATCGTTTCTTTGCTATGTCTTTCCAAGATTGATCACTACCATCAAGTGAACCAGCCAAATCTTGTCTCATCGATTCGTAAGTTGCAATGTAGATATGTGATGGAGTTTTCCACTGAACAGTGCGTCGGTCTTTATTTCCATGAACTTTCGTTATCCTCAATTCTGGTGCCCAATCCCATAGTTTCCTCTCCCAATCTGTGAGTACAGATTTGGGGCAAAGTATCAACCCCTCATTAGCTTTGCCCATGCGGAATAGAACTCTCAGAGCTACAATAGCCTGAATTGACTTTCCTAAACCCATCTCATCACCTAGTAGTGCTCTTTCATGCTCTAATAGGAATTTGACTCCTATACACTGGAAATCATACAACTGCTTATCTTGCGAAAAAGCTATTGGGTTGTCGAAATTATCACCAAGCGGAGGATGAAGGATGGGGAAGATCATATCAAAAGGATCAAGAACGGAGGCAGCCTTTTCCTTTTCTTTACGTGCTTTCTCGATTGTATCTTCCCTACAGAAAGAACACCATTTCTTTTTCAATCCGTGTTTGCAAGTTTTGTCGGCATCAAGAAGAAATTCAGAAGAGGTGAGCGGTGAAGACTCTTCTTTACTCTCCTTTGAATACACCTTGCCCACACGTCTAGGTTGCTTCAATAATAGAGGTATGGTCTCAATCTCGGGATAAGCAAACTGCTCGTTGAGCCACAGTGTCAATTCCTCCGTCGTTGGCTCTTCCAACAGTACTTTCTGATCATCCATATTGGGGTTATCAGGACAGATGTCAGAAGTGATCTGTGGCTGTGGCATTGACGGAATACTTACTTGGTTAATTCTAGCTTCACCCAAATAAATATCTATTTTGTCAAGCAGAATTATATCTGTTTGTTTAACGGGTATAATTCTGTGTACTAAAGATAGTTTCGTTTTTTCAAGAAGACTTTTTCTGTATTGAGGCATCGTAGTATCTCTTACTGAAATTTGGAGTCTTGTTTGCCCAGAATTTCTACTGCCTTTACCATCCTCTCAAAAGGCTCTATAGGATCAAAGTAGCCAAATACCTTCTCAATAATTGGTCTTGCAAATGATGAATCCTCATTGAATTCATGATGTGGCGTAATAACAATTGGTTGAAAGCTTCCTGTTGTACAATCAATTCTTTCCCTTATGGGATTTTTTTCTGAATGGTTAGTATTTGTGATTTCGATTGCTTCTCCAGCTCTGCGAATGAATACTACGGGATATTGACTTGCTACCCTTACTCCAAGGAGAAATTCTTCTTGGACTATAATCAGCATAGGTTTGCTCTTTATGGATTCTATGAGCGGTATTCCGCATAGATTGATTCCGATATAAGGCTCCAGAGTATCTCCATACAATGGTTTTTGGATTGCAGTTGGTTTGACAGGATGTGAACATCTAAATTCTTGTGGTACTCCATGTACGTCGGTTATCATAAATGCTCCAATGTAACCATCCTTTGCAAATGTCTCATGTAATGCCAAAAACCCGAGCAATAATTCTTGTTCGTCTATATTTGGATTCATACGTTCGCCTCCTTACTCCATATACGCTTTTAAAAACAAGACAAGGCTATCTAATCAACAAATATTAGTGATAATGAATATTGCGTGTGACAGAATTATACGCTCTTGGGGTGAGAAGAGGCAAGGGAGGGAACATTGTGGTTATTGTCGCAAGACAACAATACTGCCAGGTTTTCGCAACCTACGGATTGGCTTTGTTCATAGCTTCAAATCCGCCCCCAAGGTAACAGTTTGTATGGGGCTGTTGCCGA
>CAZWIP010000198.1:0-5617 GCA_964634125.1 uncultured Dehalococcoidia bacterium | reverse complement strand
TTGGAGGATATTGCTGAAG
Organism: uncultured Dehalococcoidia bacterium; assembly: GCA_964634125.1. Lineage (GTDB taxonomy): Bacteria > Chloroflexota > Dehalococcoidia > SZUA-161 > SpSt-899 > JABMQN01. Next base: position 5,598 of record CAZWIP010000198.1, on the reverse strand, counting down.
TTCTATGGCCATAGTATTCTTTCAATATTGAAAAATTAATTGATGCTATCATTAATTAGTAATACGAGGTAATGAAGCAATAGTATGAGTTCTGTTTCACGTACCATTCAATGTCGCATGTTGTGTGCCAGTAGCTGTGCCTACAGCATAGATGCAGATGGTAATTACATTCCTCCAAGTCCTCAAGCCGAGGCTGTCGGGTGGATCAAGAAGCACCCACCGGTGCCTATTGTCGGAGGAGAGTTGAATATCAATGCCTGTCTTGTCGGTGTAAATAATAAAGATGGCATCATCGTTGCATTCAGAGGAACGCTTCCACCATATCCGGTATCGGTAGCAGGGGTTGCCGACTGGCTGCACGACATCGTCGCATCCACTCCCAGTCAAGTAGGCAATATACGTGGCAAAGTACACGACGGTTTCTGGATTGCGCTTGAGACAATCTGGCCAGAAATCCTGTATCAGATCAATCGTTTCCGAGAGCTCTATCCCAAAAAACCTCTACACTTAACCGGTCATAGCAAAGGCGGATCACTGGCATGCATTTCGGCGGCTAAAATCTATTATGACCATCCGGAAACACTTCAACCCAGGGCGGTATACACATATGGTTCACCACACCCGGGAGACAACGAGTTCGTCAATAATTTCCCTTTGTCCACCATTCCAGTGACCCGCTACGAGAATCAAATGGATGTTGTTCCTTTTCTTCCGCCTACAGAACTGTTTATCAAATTAGCCTGCAGGGTACCCCTTGTCGGCAAGGCACTTGAGAAGGTCAGAGGGTGGGATTACGTTCCTTTGGGGAAACTTCAATATATTAAGGATGATCGTTTGATTCTGGATGATGAGCCGGGACTCATTCTAGTTAGAGTTGGAGAGATCGTCGCAAATCTGATTGAAGGCGAAAGCAGGTTTGAGCGGATGGTAGAAGCGCACTATCATTCAAGCGGATACAGCTACATGAATGCCATATGCAAGGGTGAGGTTTGCGCTCAGCCCAATCCCAATGCACGAGAGTCAGGCTAGCCTTGGAAATGTCTAAACGAACAAGATGGATCGACATCAAGCTATTGATGGCAACCATCGTAATTGCTGCCATAGCTGCGGTGGCAATCATTTACTTCAGCACAGATCAAGTCGACCTATCCTCGGAAGAAAAGTCCTATATAGCAGATGCTTGCAACAGTTGCCACCGGCATCCAGAGCGTCTGGATCATAATGCCAGCAAAGTTCACAGTATCCACATGAGTGCAGATTGCATGACGTGCCATGTAGGAGCTGATGGTTTAGAGACTGCAGACAATGCGCACGACATCATCGAATGGGTAGGAATTGGTATAGCGGGTGCAACTGTAGCGGGCCTGGGTGCAAATTTTTTAGTCGCCAAGCGCAGGATCGGGGAAAAGGAATAAAGTAGATGGAAGAACGAACGGTTGATCGCTACCAAAAGCTTGCAATTTGGTTCCATTGGATACATGCTGCTGCATTTGTGATTTTGGTACTCACAGGCGCAGTGGTGTTTTTACCGGGGACTACGGTAGGAAGTGAAGGTCCCGGTATAGTTCATCGAGTGGTTGCAGTGATTTTCATTGCTGCTCCAATCGCCTATTGTTTCTTTAAAACTAATAGAGCTCTGCAATTTATCAAAGAGTCCATCACATGGAATAGAGATGATTTCGAATGGCTGAAAGCAGCGCCCAGCTACTATTTTGGAGGTCCCGAGGAAAACATGCCTCCTCAGGGGTACATAAATACTGGACAAAAGATGTGGCAACTAGTAATCTTTGGTACAAGTCTGATATTTCTGATCACTGGGGCAATAATGTGGTTCTTCAAACACTATATTCCCCTTGAGGCTTACCAATGGACTCTGTTTGCTCACGGCATCGCTTTCATTCTTGTATTCGTAATGTTTCTGGCGCACATCTATATGGGTATTCTGCACCCTCGGATGAGTGAATCACTGCGGTCAATGAAGGATGGAAAGATTTCCCCAACTTACGCTAGAAGCCATTATCGCAAATGGTATGATTCTATACAGAAAAAAGAGGGTAGGAAAACCGCAACATAGGCGACGTTTTGTTTTGCTTCACCTTACATAATAATTCAGGCTCACCATAAAATAGCGTGATTGTAAAGAGGAGGTGCCATGGTTAAAACTAATATCGGTTTTCTGAAAAGAACCCAGGGCAAATTCTGCCATCATTGCCCGATGTGCAGTCACGCCAGGAAAAAACCAGATTCTTTCATTGGGCGAATAATACATAACCCTCGCCACACAGAACACTGCATGGCCTGGCAAGCAGAAAAAGAAATGTACCAACAAGACTGAGCTTGCTTTTACCGTTGTTATATCATGACCGATCCGCAAATTACTGGTGACAAAAACCCTGAGCTTTGCGTGGTGTTTGGCGCCACCGGCATGTTGGGCACCGCTCTGGTTAATCAACTGCTGGATCGAGGTAAACGAGTCCGCACATTTGATCTTCAGCTCATTTCCGATGATCGAGTTGAACAGGTCCAGGGAGACATACGTAATCCACAGGATGTTCGCAAGGCAGTCGAAGGCGGCGATACCGTTTTCCAAACCGTAGCTATAATCGACTGGAATCCCAGAGAACCGGACTCACTTTACGATGTTAACGTCTGCGGTAACAGCAACGTAATCGAAGCATGCATTGAAGCGGGCGTGCAAAAACTCATCTACACTAGCTCGATGGATGTTGTTTTTGATGGGCATCCTCTGTACTATGCTGACGAGTCCACTCCTTATCCAAAGAAATATCTCGATCACTATTCCCATTCAAAAGCCGTTGCGGAACAAGAGGTCATTGCTGCAAATGGCAATGGCGGACTCCTGACGTGTTCGATAAGAGCTACAGGGATTTACGGTCCTGGTGATAACGTTCGATTTCCCGCCGTGATAAACGCCCTTCGTGCAGGAAATCCTCCTCGTATGGGTGACGGAAGCGCCCGTGTCAGCAGTGTGTATGTCGATAATTGCGCTTATGCGCATATTCTGGCAGCAGAAATGCTCGAAAAAGGATCGGCATTGGAAGGCCAATGCTATTTTATCACCGATCACGAACCAGCCAACTTTTATGATTTCGTGTACGATGATGTCTGTAGAAAACTCGGATATCAGGTTTCTGAGAGAAGGATTCCGCACTGGTTCGCCAAAATGATCGCCCAAATCTCAGAATGGTGGACCAAAGCTACTCGAAGCAAAAAAACGCCTTTAATCACCAATTATGTGGTGGCTGCCACATGCAACCACTTCTGTTTCACGAGCGCCAAAGCAAAGCGAGATTTTGGATACGAACCAATAGTCAGTAGAGAGGAAGCGATAGAAAGAACTTTGGCAGATTTAAGGGATAGGGGACTGGCCAAACAAGACTAGTCGTAGAGATAAGAAAAGCCCCACATTGGATGCTATGTGGGGCTTTTCTTATTTGAATTTCTAGACTGAAGCCATTGCTTCTTTGATCTTTGCCGGGATATCAGCCGGGCTCTCTGCGATAAATACACCTGCCTCTGCCAATACTCTCTTCTTTTCCGAAGCCAGCCCTGCGGTTCCAGTAACGATAGCTCCAGCATGTCCCATACGTCGGCCAGGAGGTGCAGCGCTTCCGGCAATGAAGGAAGCCACCGGCTTTTTAACGTTAGCCTTGATATATTCAGCTGCAGCCTGTTCTGCGGTACCGCCGATTTCACCAATCATTACAATTGCTTCCGTTTCCGGATCGTTGTTGAAAAGCTCGAGTGCTTTAACAAAGGGAGTCCCGATGATGGGGTCGCCTCCCAGTCCTACGCATGTCGACTGGCCTATCCCCGCTTCAGTCAGCATAGCAGCAATCTCATAAGTCAACGTACCACTGCGCGAGCAGAGTCCCACCTTGCCGGGAGCAAAAGAATCGCCTCTCATGATTCCTGCCTTGCATTTACCTGGCGTAATGACTCCCGGGCAGTTAGGCCCAATAAGGCGAATGTCTTTATCCTGAAGATAGTGGCGAACAGCTACCATATCAGAGGTAGGGATACCTTCGGTGATACAAACAATGGGAGAGATGCCGGCATCGGCAGCTTCAAAAATAGCGTCTGCGGCCAAAGCAGCGGGAACAAAGATTATACTGGCATTAGCTCCTGTTTCACTCACTGCCTCTTTTATGCCATTGAAAACAGGTATTTTGTCTTCCCACATTTGGCCACCTTTACCAGGGGTGCAACCGGCAACCACATTGGTGCCGTATTCAATACAGGCTTTGGCGTGGAATGATCCTTCACCACCGGTAATGCCCTGTACTAAAAGTCTGGTGTTCTCATCAATAAGTATGCTCATCTTAGGTCTCCTCTATTAAAGCTTTCCTGCGGCAGCGGCTACCGCTTTTTCAGCTGCCTCCTGGAAGGTATAGGCTCTTATGAGGTTCAGGCCGGATTCATCTAGTATCTTTTCCCCTTCAGCGAGGTTAGTACCAGCAAGTCTTACCACAACCGGGACTCTGACACCGATCTGTTTAAAGGCTTCAACAACTCCGGTAGCTATCACATCTACACGGGTCATTCCTCCAAAGATATTCACTAGTACGGTTTTCACTCCGGGATCAGCCGTTAGAATCTTGAAGGCATTAACTACACGGGCAGGATCGTTGATAGTGCCAATATCCAGGAAGTTGGCTGGATTGCCACCAGTCAATTTAAGGGTATCCATGGTAGCCATGGCCATTCCGGCTCCATTTACCAGGTTGGCAATATCGCCATCCAGCTTGATGTAGTTTTCAATACCCTTGGCTTTTGCTTCAACCTCCAGTACATCTTCCTGTGATTCGTCATACATGGCGGAGATTTTCTTATGGCGATAAAGGGCATTATCATCAAAATTGATCTTGGCATCGAGTGCGAGCAGGCGACCATCTTCGGTCACTACTAACGGATTGATCTCTACCATGGAGCAATCCTTTGTCTGGAAAAGACGGCATAGCCCGGAAAGAAGGGGAACAGCCTGGCGTACCATTGCCGGGCTCAGGTTGAGCCCAAAGGCTATTTTGCGAGCCATAAAGGGTTGGAAGAACATCATGCCCGGATCGATGTGGGCAGTTATAATTTTCTCCGGAGTTTTTGCGGCTACTTCTTCGATATCCATACCGCCGGCCTCACTGGCCATGATCATGGGAGTCCCGGTGGCCGAATCAATAATGATTGCCAGATAAAGCTCTCGCTCGATATCCAGCGTTTCTTCCACCAGAAGTGAGTTGACAGGCACTCCTTCAGGCCCGGTTTGATGGGTAACCAACCGCATACCAAGCATTTCTCCGGCAACCTTGGTGGCATCGTAGGAACCGGTGATTTTAACGCCTCCCGCTTTACCTCTACCTCCTGCGTGTACTTGAGCTTTGAGTACTACTTTTTCACCAAGTTCGGCGGCAATGGCTCCCGCTTCGGTTGCTTTTAGAGCCACTTTGCCCCTGGGAATGGGGATGCCAAAGTCAGCGAACAGGCTTTTCGCCTGGTATTCGTGAATTTTCACTTTGAGACCTCCTTAAAATTGGCGGAGAGGGTGGGATTCGAACCCACGGAATGGCTTGCACCATTCAACGG
>CAZWIP010000197.1:241-5649 GCA_964634125.1 uncultured Dehalococcoidia bacterium | reverse complement strand
CACCTCCCGATACTACATATTGTGGTTGGTCCAGTCAAGGAGATAGCCCTATAAAGTATATACTTGCTCTGTTTTATCATTCAAATCATGTTGCCACTTCAGTAACCCCATGTTACCTTGAAAGCCTCCTCTATTTACACCATTGTTTGATCGCAGGAACCCCTTCCTGTATAAAATTATGAAGAGGTTCCAACGTATTCATAAGTAACGCAATCTAAGGACTGGTAACCTGCATAATCCACTCATCGTGCTGTCTGTGGATGTTTTGATCGGCTGCAGTTGCCTCGTAAATTGCATAGTAGTTTTGGGATATTCTGCTGCTCTCGTCATAACTGTTGAAACCTTCCACGCCATCAAGATCAAATGACCATGATGTTGCGGCATCATAGAGAGCCTGCGAATCGAAGTTCTCCGGGCCTACGTTTTCCACTGCTTGTCTTACGATATCAAGCATCAAGAACGATTGCTTGACTGCAATATATCCAGATCCTTCCCCACTCATCGACTCGCCATCATCGGGGTGTTTCTCATCCAAAAACTTGTTAATAAGATCAATTATCAAGCCTTGTTCGTTATACCACCGGGACGAGCGGACGAACAGCATTCCATCTATCTTATCCCAGAGGTTACCTCTGGTTATACTCCCCAGGAAGGCAGCCTGTACATCAGTCCCGAGCAGCTTTGCTTCACCACCAGCCTTGCGAAACTCTCTGATGAAAACGATCGGTGGAGTTGGTACGAAACAATAATCAACGTCCTTAAGAGCCTCAATTTCAGGCTCCCAAACAAAAGTGCCAAGTGGAGCCAGATGACCGCCCACAAACTCAAACTGTTCAGGATGAGCATCGCAATAAAGTTCCATTGTGTCGAACCAGACATCACTGTATGCTTCGCTCCAGCCAGCACCGCCTATCTTAGCCGGGCCTTTTGTTTTATAATCCCAATCGTTTTCAGCAATCCACGTGAGCAGGGTAAGAGCTTCATACTCAGGAGTGATTCCCAGACTGAACACGTATCCGTTGTTTAGTTCATCTGGTGGCAAGTTGGCTGTTGCTGCAAACATCACGAACTGGTCCCGGTTCAATGTCGGCAGGAGTGTATCCACGGCTGATGTAACGGGGGTCCACATGAAGTCTGCTCCATTTCCCTTTAACCATTCGTAGCCAGGGATATCTCTGGCTGGATCATATTGTTCATCATAAGTTTTTACGTTCAGTTTCACTCCGGGGATAAGATTTTCATCGTTGTAGTATTCCACAACATCTGCAAGCGCCTGATGGATAACGTGCATTGCAGAAGATGCAACTCCGGTCATATCTATGAGTTCACCTACGGTGATGGTTACGTCCTCTTTGATAACATCGCCACCAGTGCCATTGTCATCACCACCGCCGCCAGTGCCATTGTCATCACTACCGCCGCCACAAGCAACTAGCATGGGTATTGCCAGTAAGATTGCCAGGACGATCATTAATACTTTGACAGATATTCTCATTGTGTCCGCCTCCTTAAAATATATTCAAGACATCGCTGCCAACGAATCTGTTTGTTCTCAAGAAACATTGCCACCGATGAGATGATAACTAACGGTTTCAGGTTAATCCATTAAATCTCCTTCTTGGCCAGCAAAAAGAGAATTACTTCCGGAATGTTTGGCACTCTCACAAGGGGTATTTTTGCTTTGACGACCGTTTATAATTTGTTAACTTTTCTTATCCAATATTCTGGCACTCAATGGGCAATGTGTCAAGTGGGCAAGACTATTGTTGCTTGAAATTGGGAGTTGTGAAATGTGGTGGTGAACAGGTGTTACCCATCAGAAATCTGAAAAGTACAAGATACCTTCATCGGCCAGTTCATTGGCCTCTTCTACGGACATTTCAAGCAGCTCTTGACAAATCTCCACGGTGTGCTGTCCTAAAAGCGGAGCAGGGGTACTGTTGAATCCACTGGCTCCTGACATCCTGAAAGCCACATTGGGGTAGAGCCTTTTTCCGGCGACCGGGTGTTCCAATTCTATGACTGCGTTATCCTCTTTCAGCTGAGGATCTGCAACAGTATCAGGGGCACGCTGTGCCACTCCGGCGGGAACCCCCGCAGCTTGAAGGTCGTTCATTATATCGACAGCACCATGTGTGGATGTCCATTCCTCAACCAGTTTGTCCAGTTCATCGACATTCTGAAGTCGATTAAGTAAATCCGCGAACTTGGGATCTGTGGTCCATGGAGGGCTTCCAATGCATTCACAGAAGCTTTTCCATTCCTCATCCGTAAAAACGGTGATGGCACACCACTCATCGTCACCTTTGCATTGATAACATCCATGAGGAGCTGCATATAAACTTCGGTTTCCTATAGGTTTTGGAACTCGCTTGTTCATCGTGTAGTCCAGATAATGCTCTCCAACCATGCCAATGGCTACTTCTGTTTGAGCCATATCGATAAATTGACCCTTTCCGGTTCGGCGCCTGAAATCAAGTGCGGCGAGTGCTGCTGCCACTAGGTACTTACTGGCCACATGGTCGGGGATGGGAGCATTTGAACCTACGGGATACTGGTCGTCAGGATGAGCCCACAGAGAGAGCATCCCGGAAGCGCCGGAAAGCATTGGGCCATAGGCTTGATATTCGCTGTAGGGTCCGCCTCTGCCAAATCCCTGACTGCTGGCGTAGATTATATTTGGATTGATCTTGACGACACTTTCATAGTCCAGCCCTAAAGTCTTCATAACTCCGCCGCGGTAGTTTTCCATCATGATATCGCATATGTTGACAAGTTGACCGACAAGCTCTCTTCCCTTTTCCGTTTTAAGATTGACCCCGAAGCTGCGTTTGTTGCGGTTTGATTCATTGAATCCTGCTATGTTGTTAATATCAGGCCCTATTGTTCGCATGAAATCGAGATTATCTTTGGACTCGATCTTAATAACATCAGCACCGAGTTCACCTATAACCTTGCCGAAATCCGGCCCGACACCGCCAGTGCCAAAGCTCAGAACTTTAATTCCTTCCAGTGGTAACATGCTTCCCTCCTTACCTACAACACTCCAGCAGCTCTCAGGGCCACGAGTTCGTCTTTTGAGTATCCTAGTTCCTGGCAATAGATTTCTTCGTTATGCTCGCCCAGACAAGGAGCGGAGCATCGTATGTCTGTTAACGTCTCAGAGAATCGATAAGGCGGTGCAGGATATTCACCTTTTCCAGCTATCGGATGGTCAACCTCGACGAACGATTGCCTGGCTTTGGTCTGCTGGCTGTTATAAAAATCATTGATCTTGTAGATTGGCGCAATCGGGACTCCTTCGCGGCTTCCTGCTTCGAATAATTCGGTCATTGTGGATTTTTGAGTGTATTCCACAACCAAAGGGTATAGATCGGCAGCATTACCGATTCTGTAAATGAAGTCTCGCCACTCTGGGAGTTGGAGTATATCGGGATTACCCAGAACTCTAACCCAGGCATCCCATTGCCTGGGCGTGAGAGCGATGATGCGGATGAAGCCATCTTTGCATGGGTACACAGGATATATGGATGCTCCCATTCGTGTTTCGGGCATTGGTGGAGGGGCATCAGGATTTGTATTGTAGGAATACACTGGCACTATCCAGGGGTATAGGCCCATACGTGCGGTTTCATGCACGGAAGTTTCAATGTGTTGGCCTTCCCCTGTGGTGCCGCGCATGAAAAGTGCAGCGATTATGGAAATGCTGGCGTGAACCGAAGCGGCATCGTAAGCCGGTGATCCTGGAGCAAGGCAAGGATGCTTGCCGGGGAAGCCACTGGTTATCAGAGTACCGCTGAGGGCGAAGTCAACCAGATTAGACCCTTTCCAGTTTTTATATGGCCCCTTATGGCCAAACTCAGAGATACTGGCCATGATGATCCCCGGATTGATTTGTTTGAGGTTATCATATATTAAACCCAGACTGGACATATAATCGGGAGGAGAGTTGTCTACCAGAACATCAGCTTTTTTGACTAGCTTATGAAAAATGGTTCTGCCTTGTTCGGTATCGAGGTTTAGCGTGATTCCGTGTTTATTGGTATTGCGGTGGAGGAAATAAAGGCTTTTCTCAGGATGAGGTGTGTCATTCAAGAAGGGAGGCATATCACGTCCCGGATCCCCTTTTGGACTTTCAATTTTTATAACATCTGCGCCAAGATCCGCCAATTGCTTGGCACAGTAAGCTCCTTTACTATCAGTGAGGTCTAGTACTCGGTACCCTGTCAGGGAACCCACGCGTTCGTCACCCATGTTAGCGCCTCCGATATGTAACAATCTTACATATAATACAAGCGAATGCCCTAACATGCAACAGGGCGAGATGAGATATCTCACCTCGCCCTGTTTTGTGATTTCAGACTATTTTGAAATTGGCTTTGGTATTATGACGCAGGAGCGTAGGACGCAAGTTCGCGAGTTTCAGTGGAAGTAAAGGCTGCGCCATCTACTACCTTGACAGGTGTGAGCAGGTCGCCGTCAATAGACCAATACTCAGTCTTGACACCATCAGATGACGTATGTACCACCGGGTAACAGTTGTACGTTCCGGCTGGCACAGTAATCTCTTCGGCTGCACTAACAGCAACGGTCCAGTCAGAGATCATGGGATTTCCCATGCTAGGTGTAACTGTCTGTGTATAAGACCAGGTCTGTCCCTCGGAGAGGGGCGCGCCGACAGTGTCGCCGAAGGTAAATGTGGTTACTGAGCTTACGGTAAGCGCCATCGAAGGTACTGTGGTGGACGATTCCTTCTGGACGGTCTCCATGTTGCTGGAACTCCGCCAAACCGACTCGTCATTGAATGTAACACCGAGAGCACTGCCTAACTGGACTGAGAAAATCTCCCGGTTCGGGGTCACATCAAAGGCCGCTTCGGCTATATAAGCATCTTCACCTTCCACGGCTTCGCAACCGGTGACTGTAACAGTCCATACAGTATCTTCACCATCGAAGTTCACATTGTAAACCCAACCTGCTCCGGCAGCTGCGCACGCTGCTGGTTCTTCGGTGTCAGTACGCTCCTCGGCATGAGCTATAGTGAAGCAAGTGCAGCCTCCACTTCTGCAACCAGAGCGTCAGCTTCTGCCTGAGTAAAGACGCCATAATCGACGAAACCATTAACTACTTCTCGGAAAGGCGTATCTCCGCCCTGGGCCACGGCAGCTCCATACATTCCACCCCAGCCTTCCTCTAATATGGCCTTAATTTCCGCAATAGCTATGAGATCGTTTACAGTTGAATCCACCGTCAATGCTGTGCCACCAGCTAGTGAAGCAAGTGCAGCCTCTTCGGTAGCAGCAGGCTCTTCGGTAGCAACTGGCTCTTCGGTAGCAGCAGGCTCTTCACCAGCTAGTGAAGCAAGTGCAGCCTCCACTTCTGCAACCAGAGCGTCAGCTTCTGCCTGA
>CAZWIP010000197.1:0-141 GCA_964634125.1 uncultured Dehalococcoidia bacterium | reverse complement strand
CAGCAGGCTCTTCGGTAGCAACTGGCTCTTCGGTAGCAGCAGGCTCTTCACCAGCAACAAGATCCGGAATATCTGCATTCATCTCCGGCATTGGGTCGTATGATGCCAGCTCCTTAACTTCGTCTTGCTGATAGGTAGCAT
>CAZWIP010000196.1:0-5655 GCA_964634125.1 uncultured Dehalococcoidia bacterium | reverse complement strand
CCGGCGGTTTACGAAACCGCTGCTCTACCCCTGAGCTACGTTGGCTTTCAGCTTCAGATTATACCGCTTTCGCCCTCTGAAAGTCCAGATTTGGCGACCATGTTACCCCCGAACTCTACCGACAGTACGAGGTTTGGGCTGGAAAAGATGGTATAAGTATATACAGAATGCAGACAGGAAAGGACACAGTGGTAAAGATGGGGACATTCAGTGTGTAATTACGAAACCGCCGATCGACCTCTAAGCTACGTTGGCACGTACTATGTGCTTTGCTGCGTATTGCTGAGGAGCGGTACTACTCTATCCAGAATTTTATGAGCTACTTCTGACTTGGACATTAACGGTAGTTGATCTGCCTGTCCGCTTCGGTCGATAATCACAACCCTGTTGGTATCAACACTGAAACCGGCGTCCGGTGCGGTGATATCATTAGCCACGATCAGATGCAATCCCTTTGCATTGAGCTTACCGGTGGCATTCTTTAAAAGATCTTCGCTTTCTGCAGCAAACCCGACCTTAATGAGGTTACCTTTCACTTCCTCCAGGATATCAGAAGTCTTGATAAGCTCGAGTTTGAGATCTTTCTGTTTACGTTTGATTTTTCCTGAAGCTATATCACGTGGTCGATAGTCTGCCACTGCTGCAGCCATTATAAGGACATTAGCCGATAGAGATAGTTCCACTATGGCTTCTCGCATCTGGTGAGCCGTCCGTGCATTTACAAGTTCAACTCCAAGTGGAGGCGGTACTGAAGTAGCGGCACTGACCAGAGTGACAAATGCCCCTCGGTTTCGAGCAGCTTCAGCTACTGCATAGCCCATTTTCCCGGATGAGTAGTTTCCGATGTAGCGAACGGGATCGATGGATTCCTGTGTTCCCCCTGCGCTCACCACAACGCGCTTACCTGCCAGGTCTCCTGATTGGCCTAGAAACTGATAAATTACAGCCTGGATTTCTGATATCTCAGCTAGCCTGCCCGGCCCTTCAAGGCCTGAAGCCAGGCGACCGCTGGCCGGGCCGACAATTTTGTACCCGCGTGTGCGAATACGCTTTATATTGTCTTGTGTGACCAGATTCTGGTACATACCCACATCCATGGCCGGAGCCACAATGATGGGAGCTCTGGTGGAAAGGACGGTGCATTCCAGGAGGTCATCGGCAATGCCGCGAGCTATCCTGGCGATAGTGTTAGCAGTTGCGGGCGCAATAGCCACTAGGTTAGCTCTCTCAGCCAGTGATACGTGCTTGATATTGAACTCTGTTACTGGAGCCCACATATCGGTGTGGACCGGCCTATGAGTGATGCTTTGGAAGGTAAGGGGAGTGACGAATCTGGTTGCAGATTCTGTCATTACAACGTCAACATCAATTCCGTCTTGCACCATTTTGCTGGCTAGATCAACGGCCTTGTAGACTGAGATACTACCTGTTACGCCTAGAAGAACAGTTTTGTTTTTAAACATAACCCTTTCCAAAATTGCGTTCATAAATAACCCTGAGACCTGTCAGGGTGACGTTGTGATCAACGATTTCGATTACTTTGGTCTCAGCAGCCAGAAGTTCCCCGTATCCTCCAGTAGCAATCACTTTAGCTTTGGTGCCCAGTTCCTGTTGAATTCGGGCCACGATCCCTTCAATGAGTCCTACATATCCAAAAACGAGACCGGATTGCATAGCGGTAATAGTGTCTCGGCCGATGACATGTTTGGGACGGACCAGTTCTACACGTGGAAGCCTGGCCGTTCGCTGGAAAAGAGCTTCGGTGGCGATCTTTATTCCTGGGGATATTGCTCCACCGAGATAGTCACCTTTCTCAGAAACCACATCAAAGGTTGTGGCAGTGCCTAGATCGATGACGATAAGTGGCCCGCCATAGAGGTGGTGCCCTCCAACGGCATTGACAATCCTGTCCGGGCCGACCTCACGCGGATTATCCATCAGCACACTAACCCCGGTTTTAACCCCTGCTTCTACTACCAGCGGGGAGATTTTAAAGTACTTGGTGCATAGTTCTTTGAAAGTTGGGACCAGTGGAGGTGATACACTGCAAATAGCTGCTTTGTCAATATCCGATGGCTTATCTCCCATCTCACGGAGCAGGGTCAGAAGAATGACGGCGTACTCGTCGGCGGACTTGTAAATATCTGTTGCGAGGTTCCAAGTGACGTAGAGGTCATCCCCTTTGAAGAGCCCTACATCTATGTTGGTGTTACCTATGTCAACTGCCAGTAGCATCAAATCGCTCTCAATGTAGCTTTAGTGAACCCATTATATATGAATCCATCAGGTATGACAAATTGCTACCGGTGCTTTGTCGTTAGTTGTCTAAAAGTGTATCCCGTCTTGCTGGATCTCTTCAAGTAGCTTCAGTGCCTTTTTCGTATCACTGGCTACGCGCGCGCGATCGCAATTAGCAAATCGATATTTGAAAAGCCAGTATGTGAATTCGTCCAGTTCGGTGAGTACAATACTATCACATTGAGCATATCCGTTTTCTTTGCGGAAACGCTCAAGTAGTGATATTTCGCTTGCCCCGTATATTCGCTGAAAAACATCATCATTCAAATCACGACGGCGGATATCTCCGGCTTGTTCTTTTTCCATTTCCATCTGTGTGGCCAGATGTAAAGTGCGCTCTACGGTAATGCCATAGAAATAATTTAATAGAGCACGATACTTGGCACTCCCTATAAGTGATTTCATTTCCTCTTTCGATAATTCCATGGGGAGCCTGCCAAAGAACAGATCCGTCTTCTCTGATTCGGGGATAATGTCATCAGCTTCTGCACACAATCGTTGTGCCAGCAGCAATATGTCGAACGCTTCTCCCGCAATGAGATATTTGTGATGGCGACCGTCGAAAACCTCTTCTTTTTGTTGCCAGAGCCCGATTGCTTCAAGCAGTGCGAGATACCAGTGTTTGCCCTCGGTAATTGATTGTCTTAAGTGTTCTATTGCTTCAGTCACGCTAGTCCTTTGTTTTTGAAATAAGTGGAGTAACCCTCAATAATTCCGGTACGCCATACATCAACCATGTCGCTTTCCCATTCTGGTGGAAACTGGTTAGCGGCGTACTCGGTAATCTTTTCACGCATAGCCTTCTTTTTTAATCCGTTTTTCATGTAATCAAGGATTATATCTGCATAAATCTGCGTATTCTCCATTGCCCTGGAAATGCGTTTTTCCGGATTCAGCATCGCTCCTCCGTGTGAATAGAAGAGTGCTTGGGGTTCCAATGCTTTGAGTTTTTGCATTGTATTGAGGCAGTCGTCCATATTGAAGCTTGGAGCTGCAGGAGCCGGCAGTGGGTCGTCTGTTGCCATCCCCAGTGCTTCGCCGCAGAAGAGACCATCAGTTTTGCTATCGTAAATGGCGATATGGTGTGGAGCGTGTCCGGGGGCATATAGTATCTGAAGTTCCCTGTCTCCAACCGGAATTAGTTCGCCATCATCTGGCACAACTACACGAGACTCTGGGACGGGAAGAATCGGACCATAGAGGTTCTCAAAATTGTCACCATAGGTTTTTCGAGTGCTTCGCATCAGCCTGGTGGGATCAATAATGTGTTTCAAACTTTTGGGATGAGCTATCACGTTTGCTTTCGGAAAAAGTTTAGCCAAGCTTCCTGTTCCTCCGCCATGATCCATGTGTATATGGGTCGGTATGATCCATGACAATTCGCGCATTCCCAGTTGTTTCATTCCATCCTGAATAGCAGGAATTGTTGCGGACGGTCCGGGTTCGATCAGGGCGCCACTATCTACATCGATTAGATACACGGAAAATATAAGACCGACGCCGTCAATTGGGGTCTCCAGCCGATAGGTTTTCTCTGCGACTTCTTCGATTTTCATCGTGCTTTAATGTAATCAATAAAGAGTATACAGAAATATTATATCTCTTTATGGTTGTGCATGTCATGTTCAATGCAGGGTGGTACATCAAGTTTATGAGCGGATAGTCCGTTTGATTGTAAGTACCTCTCATGCTAAAATGCTTATCGGTCAAAATTTTTTCTGGAGGAACAAATTGAGTAACTACGAAACTATTATCTATGAGAAAAATGATATGGTGGTGACCATCACCTTGAATCGGCCGGATACGTTAAATGCCATGAGTCCGGAGGTCTACCATGAAATCTACGATGCCATGGAAGTTGTTGATGCGGATGATGATGTTCGCGTGGTGATTTTCAAGGGCAACGGAAAGGCTTTCTGCGCCGGTGCGGACCTCAAAGCCATGCAACCCAGTCTGGAGAAGTCGAGTCTGACAGTAAAGTACCTGGAGATGGTCCACCGGACTTACAACCGTGTTGAGGCTTTGAACAAGCCAACTATTGCTCAGGTGCACGGCATGTGCCTGGCCGGAGGCATTGAGCTGATCGAAGCCTGCGATATCATTGTTGCTGCTGATACCGCCAGAATAGGGGACCAGCATACCGCACTCGGACTAACTCCTGGAGGCGGTAGTACCCAGCGATTGCCCCGCCAGATGAGTTTCCGCAAGGCCAAGGAAATCCTGCTGACTGGCGAGTGGATGAGCGCCGAGGATGCATATCGCTTCGGGTTTATCAATCATTGCGTGCCGGAGGATCAACTCGAAGAAAAGGTCAATGCGATAGCGGCCAAACTCTGCAAGCAGAGTCCTATGGCATCCAAGGCAATCAAGTGGGCAGTGAACAATGGTATCAATGCCGACCTGACCACCGCGCTACGGATGGAGATGGCTATTTCAGCACAGCACGTATTCACCGATGATTTCAAAGAAGGAATTGCCTCATTCATGGAGAAAAGGAAGCCCGAATTTAAGGGTTTGTAAGAATTCGTATCTTATAAAAACAAAAAAAGGGCTGGCGAATTTCGTTCAGCCCTTTTTTTGTTTTTGGGGAACTATCCATGGCATCATTACGTCTTTATACATTGCGTGAGAAAAGCACGACCCTATTAGAGAAATGGTGAAGAAAGATGGAAATGGTAAGAGCAATTGCCGCAGTAATTTCAACGGCTATCC
The DNA here is from genome assembly GCA_964634125.1 of uncultured Dehalococcoidia bacterium. GTDB lineage: Bacteria > Chloroflexota > Dehalococcoidia > SZUA-161 > SpSt-899 > JABMQN01. The sequence goes on along the minus strand of CAZWIP010000196.1, from coordinate 645 downwards.
TGATTGCTGGAATCGGGTTTACAATCGTACAGTTGCGTCATGCGCGGTCAGCTCGTGAAAGAAGTGCGATGCTTGAGTTGGTGCACAGGTTGCAAACGCCAGAGTTTGCCAGAGCGATGAGAACGTTATTCGATATTTATACCGATCCTTCAAATCAAAAGGTTGCAGACATTGTACATGAGAACCCCGGACTTATATATGATCTGATGGCCACATGGGAAAGCCTGGGAATCATGGTCTATCGTGAAGAGATGAGTCTCGATATGGTGGATGATTTCTTCAGTGGTCCAATCGTGATTTCCTGGGATGTGCTCGGTGACTATGTGCGGGACGAACGCAAGAAACTTCAGCGCGATACTACCTGGGAGTGGTTCCAGTAGCTGGCTGAGCGGATGAAGGAACATGAGAGCGAAAAGCCACCGGTGCCGGCGTATGCAGTCCAACATGAAATAGTAGGTAAGAAAAACCGGATAGCCAGTGTCATCCGAATGTGGTGATGGTCTTTTGCGAAATTCCGGTTTAGCCGGGAGTGGAAAAAGCATCAGAAAGGGCGGGCCAGGTTAGGCTCGCCCTTTGCTTGACTTGACACAAAAACTTATTTAACCTGAGGAAAACCGATGGGGGATGGCAGAAATACTGACGATC
>CAZWIP010000195.1:0-5665 GCA_964634125.1 uncultured Dehalococcoidia bacterium | reverse complement strand
CCTCTCATGGAAATCGCAGCCATTTGCAGGCTCGCTACCCAGCCTTCGGTTCGATTCTCCAGCACCTTTACACCAAGTTTGGAGAGCCCTAATTTCATGACCTCGTTAAAGAAAGTCTCAGTTTCACCGTATGTAAACCGTAGATCAGTGGCAGTGAATTCATTGAGCTGACCTCGACCTCGCAGGAGAGCCAGGGGCAATGGTGGCTCAACTCGGCTGGCAATTACCAAATGCATCTGTGGTGGCATGTGTTCCAGTAAGAAAGTCATTGCGTGGTGGATAGTCTGATTTTCGATCATATGATAGTCATCGAGGATGAGCAGGAAAGGGTCCGTTCTTTTGTTCATCTCATTGATCAGGGATGTGAGAAACGATTCGACAGGTGGTGGTTGCGGACTCTGAATCATGTCTGTTATGGATTGTCCCAGATCTGGATGGATTGTCTGCAAGGCTGCGATGAAGTATGTCCAATAACGTGGCAGATCATTATCATCCTTATCCAAGGAAACCCAGCCAACCGGCAGTTGAACTTGAGAGCCTTCCTTGTGCTGGTGGGCCCACTCAGTTAAGAAGGTAGTCTTGCCAAAACCAGCAGGAGCTGAAACAAGTGTAAGTTTCCGATGAAGACCAGCTACAAATCGCTCGATAAGACGGGGACGTGACACCAGTTCCGGTGGAACAAGAGGAGCGAACAGTTTGGTCTGTAGTAGTGGTATGGGCATGGCGTCTCATTCTATCACATTTTGCCTATATGTCAACAAAACGCAATGAACGGACATATATCTTTGGCAATACATTTTCAATTTGCAGTCAATGTGTCAGTTGAATACTAATTTGAGAAGAATACCTGCTTCGGAGTGATCCGTATATTCATTTCTTTGGGAGCGGAAATAGAGTTCAGTAGGAGAGGGTTCACATACGGAGTTACGGCACGGCACGCGTTGACAAAGACAACATAGAATGCTAGACTAGGGCACTTTTTACCAATTCTAGCTACTCACGCCGATATTCTGAGGGTATAAACCATCGAAAGGGAGGCGGAAATGAAGAAGCTGTCAATTTTCTTGGTGCCATTTTTAGCTTCAGGGCTAATACTGAGCTCAATAGCTTGTGAGAGTGGCGGTGAGGAAGCAACTTCATCCCCTGAGGCACAACCATCAAGTACTATTACCTCAGAACCTCAAGTGACACTGGAGCCAGTTGAAATCACCATCGGAAATTACACTGACAAAACAGGGCCGAGTGCGAACCCCAATGCACTAATGGACATGGCGCTGGAGGATATGATCCAATACTACAATGATGAGGATCTTATACCAGGAGTCAGGTTCAAGATGGTTTACTATGATAGTCAGTTGGATCCCTCCAATGATATACCCGGGTATGAATGGCTGAAGGAGCACGGCGCCGATGTGCTCTACTCCAATATTCCGTCGGCTCCCATAACGCTCAAACCAATGGTGGAGAAAGACAGGTTAGTGCTGTTTTCGCTTGTGCCAGATCGGGATGCTATTGATCCTCCCGGATATGTATTCGGCGCTGGATCTGCCCTGGTTGATCACCACAGTTATTCACTTCTTAAGTGGATCGCTGAAAACGACCCTGATTTTCCTGCTGACAGACCGGCCAGGATCGGTGGGGCCGGATGGGCCACTGGTTATATGGATGCGGCGTTCAGGGGCGCTGAGGAGTACATAGAGGCTCACCCTGACCAGTATGACTGGGAGGGTGGACATATTACTGGCATCAAGTTCACCTGGCAAGCGGAGGCAGAGGCTCTGAAAGACTGCGACTATATCATCCCCCCGACTATGATGAACCAGTTTGTCAAAGAATGCCGAAGTGTGGGATATACCGGCAAGTTCATTGGCACAGCTGTTCACACCGCTTTTTTTAATTTGATCGACGAAGATGACATATGGGATGAGATAGACGGAATGCGAATCGTCATGCCCAATACCTGGTGGAACGAGGAGACTGAGATAATAAACCTGGCTAAAGAGCTCTTGGAGAAATATCACCCGGGCCAACTTGAGGAAGTGATGCGCACGAGCAGTGGGTATTTGACAGTCAATTCCATATATATAATGTTTGAGTTGATACGGAAAACCGTAAACGAAGTAGGCCCGGATAATTTCAGTTCGCAGGCGCTGTATAATGCTGCCAGTGATTTTTCGCTGACGATGGATGGGAGAATAACGGACTCATTCAATGAGACCAAGCGCCTTTCGCGTGACTGGTTTGCTATATATGAATTCGATGCTGAGGAGAGAGAACTGATTCGACTGAACCCGGACGAGTGGCTGGAAGTAATGCTGGAACCCTAGTGTCATATCACACATGAAATGTCATTCCGGGCTTGACCCGGAATCCATTCCCCTCTCAAGAGGGGATAAAGGGGTGTGTTACTTCCCTCCTACCCTCTGGATTCCCGCCTTCGCCGGAATGACATATCGAAGTCTGTGCTCGTGAGGAACGATTCGGCATGCACGATGAATTCTTCAGATAATGCTTTTTAACAAATATCGCAAAATAAGGAGGAATGAATGTCGCTTCAAAGACCAGTAAGAACGGAACCCGGTGCAAAAGTAGTGCGCACAAGTGCTCCCTTATCATGCGGACCCGGCTGTGGACTCCTGGCCCATGTTAAGGACGGTAAACTGATTAAGGTTGAACCCGGAGATCATCCGGGCACCGGCCACATCTGTGTAAAGTGCCTTTCTGCCGTCAAGACAGTATACCATCCTGACCGGGTGCAGTATCCCATGAAACGAGTGGGGGAACGAGGTGAAGGGAAATGGGAACGCATATCGTGGGATGAAGCCCTGGATACGATAGCAAAGAGGTTCAAGGAGATCAGCGATAAGCACGGTTCCGCCTCCGTGGGTTTTTTAATGGATTTCATGGCGCTCCTTGCCACCGATGTCGTTATAGGATTCACAGCTGCCTTGGAAGGGACCTTTGTTGCGACATCGGGCTACGGGGATTCAGGCGGTGTCTGCAATGATACGGTCACCCTCGGGTCGCCCTGGTGGTACGGAGAGGACTATACCACGAGGTTCGATAATCCCGGCCTGTGTATAAACTGGGGAGGCAACCCCATCTATACCGATTCCTTCAGATGGAACAGGCTCAGGGAGGCCAAGGAGAATGGGGCCAGGATAGTCGCTGTCGATCCGATATTCAGTTCTACGGCTGCCAAGGCCGACGAATACATACAGATCAGGCCAGGAACCGACGGCGCCATGGCCCTTGGAATGATGAACGTTATACTGGAGCGTAACCTTGAGGATAAATCGTTCATCACCGAACATACCGTGGGACCTTTCCTGGTGCGCAATGACAATGGCATGTTCTTAAGAGAAAAGGATATTGCCGGTGGTGAATCGGAGAAGTACGTCGTCTGGGATACCGGGGCAGATGCACCCAAGGTCTATGATACATCAGGGGTTTCACCAGCTTTAAAGGGAGAATACCAGGCAGCAGAAACAGGCTGTAAACCAGCCTTCCAGCTCCTTTCGGATCTGATACAGCAGTATCCCCCTCAACGAGCCTCTGAGTTAAGCGATGTCCCGGCTGAAACTATCACCAGGCTGGCTGTTGAGTATGCCACCAAAAAGCCAGCCGCCTCCTTTAGAGGCATGGGCTGCCAGAGAACCTTTCACGGGGACCTGACCTATCACGCCTTAAATACGCTGGGAGCCATTACCGGCAACATCAGCTTTGAAGGTCACACCCCCTTTGAAATGAACCACATGGGATTCATTACTCTCGGCATTCCCAACCTTATGCCGGTTATGCTGATGTATGATGCTATCATGAAAGGTGATCCGTACCCCATCCGGTCGCTCTGGATAACCAGGCACAACATGGTGAATTCGATTCCCAACTTTAACAAGGTTGTCGGCGAGCTTATCCCCCACCTGGAGTTCATAGTTGTCGTCGACCCGTTCATGTCTGCCACCGCCCAGTATGCCGATATCGTTCTTCCGGCCTGCACTATTTACGAATGCGATGATATATTCTATCCCATCGGTAACGGCTCGCACAATTATCTCCAGTTGCAGCAAAAAGCGATAGAACCTCTACATGAATCGAAGTCCGATGTGGAGATCATCAAATCCCTGGCGAAGAAAATGAGATATGAAAACTTCCTCCCCGGGACTGATGAGGAGCTTATCGATCTCTTACTGAATTCGGGTCACCCTTCCATGGAGGGTATAACCGTGGAGTCGCTGAAGAAGGATGGGCCCACACTGCCGTCAGACTACACCATGCCTCACTTCGGCACTCCTTCGGGGAGGCTCGAATTCTACCTGGAGGCGCTCCAGGTTTATGAACAGGAATTGCCATTCTTCAAGGAACCTATGGAGGGTCAGCGTACACCGCTGGCCGGGAAGTATCCGCTATCGCTTATCACCCCCCATCCCAAGTTAAGAACACATGCCATGTTCTCCAATATCCCCTGGATCCGACAGAAGGACCCGGAACCGTTGCTGGAGATGAACCTGGCTGATTCTCAGGCAAGGGGTATTAAGGATGGCGACATCGTTCGCGTCTTCAACGATCGGGGTGAAGTTACGCTGAAAGCCAAAACGAACCAGGGAGTCAGGGCAAGTTCGGTTAAGCTGGAAGAGGGATGGCCTCCCCATGAATATATCGAGGGTACTCACCAGTCATTGACCCACGAAACTCTTAACCCGGCTCAACAGGCTACTTTTGAGCCGAATTTTGGCTGTTACGATGTCCTGGTGGAAGTCGAGCTGGTTAAGGAGGTAAAAACAAGTGGCTAAGCGATACGGACTGGTTATTGATCTTGAAAGGTGCGTCGGATGCCAGACATGCGATATAGCCTGCAGAGTTGAAAGCGGCATGGAGGCCATCTCGGGAATGCGGGTGGAAACTATCGGCGGTGATTATGCGGATACTCCAGCGGGAACTTTCCCCAATTTAAGCATGTATTTCCTTCCCATAACCTGCATGCACTGCGACCAGCCAGCTTGTCAGGATGCCTGCCCGACCGGTGCAATCTCCAAACGTCCCGATGGAATAGTTATCCTGGATGCAAAAAAGTGTGATGGCTGTCAAGCCTGCATAGATGCCTGCCCGTACGAAGCAATGAAATACGATGAGGATGCAAACGTGGTGCATAAGTGTAACCTTTGTTTCGAGCGCCTCGATGATGGATTTGAGCCCTTCTGCGCTACATGCTGCGGAGTTGGTGCCATCTACTGTGGTGACCTGAATGATCCCAATAGCGAGGTCTCTCAACTTATTTCCAAGCGAAGCGCCTATCAACTCAAGCCGGAAAAAGGAACAGGGCCTGCTGTTTACTATTGTCCCACATGGGAGAAAAGATTGGTCTGAGGATACACCTGGGCTCAAAGTAGGGGGCATGTTTCAAACCTGCCCCTACTTTGACTAGGCTCAGCACGAACGGACCTCTTTTAACGACATTATGACACAGCCTCAACGATGGGGAAATAGAAATGGATGAGAAGAAAGAAAGAAGTTTATCCAGATTAAGAGACGAAATAGCCATGTATGAGCCTGTAGTCGAGCTGCTAAAGCTAGAACCGGGGGAAATGGGCCATCTCCAGTTACCGATAGTAGAGAACATCAGTGAACAGCATAGAAAGACTATTGAATGTGTTGAAGAAAACAA
>CAZWIP010000194.1:0-5675 GCA_964634125.1 uncultured Dehalococcoidia bacterium | reverse complement strand
CCATTCATGCAGGAAGCATTGCCCGATATCGCGATGGATGAAGATGATTACGGTGCCATCATCATTCCGCGCCTGGAAGCCTATTTCGATGACATCGACGAGTATGAATCCTTCAGATACGAAGGACAGGCACTGGGTGCGGGTCTGGATTCTCTCGAGTTCGTGTCTGCCGGCGCAGAAGCCTTGGCATCCATTCCCATCCCCATGAAGTCTGTCAGTGGAAGCGAAACGCGTCATATCGTTCAGGGGTTTAACCCAAGGAACCGCAATGAAGTCCAGCAAGTCAATGTTTTGAAACAGCCGGTGAAGAATCTGTCTCAGCAGAAGACTATCGATAATCAGCGTCATGAGATCCAGAGGAATAATCGGAACACACCGAAGACACAATCTGTCAATTCGGAAACCCTGAGAGAGGTTGCGGACACAACGGCACTGGTCGTTTACCCCACAGCTGATTTCACTGGTGAGATTGCGATTGCAGTGACAGCTTTCGATACATCGAATGTCTCGGTTTCTGATACCTTGCTGCTGACGATCATGCCGATCAACGATCCACCGCTGTTCACTCTCGATACAGATACCTTGATCCTGGCGGAGGACTTCACTGATGGGCAGAGTATCCTGGCAATTCCCGACACAGTGCCAGCCGGAGAAGAAGACCAGGTTGTCACTTACACATTCTATCCTGACACCCTCGACTTCGTTTTCATCGAGATATATTCGGCAACAGGAACGCTGACCGTCGATGCAGTCCAGGACAGCAGCGGGAGCGCAGTCATCACGGTTCAAGCCGATGATGGGGATAGCGATTTCAACACAGCTGAAGCTTCATTCTACTTGCAGGTTGATCCAGTGAATGATGCGCCCTACGATGTTTATCCTGTTTCGCCGTCGGACAGCCTGTTTGTTGAACACCCGGATAGCGTGGAGCAGACGTTTGCCTGGAATAATGCTCTGGATGTGGAAGGGGACGAGGTCGCCTATACATTCCTGGCGGCTTCGGAAACCGGTGAATGGGATACTCTGATCAATGCAGGGTATGAGACCAGTCTGCGAATAGGTGTTGAACCGTTCCCGAGGGATGAGTGGATATATTGGTCAGTTCTGTGTACTGATCAGATGGATTCGACAATCTGTGATGCTTTCAGTGTCATGATCAGCTCGATGGTTGCGCTAGTGCCTGAATTACCGCTACCAGAATCATTCGTTTTGGAGCAGAACTACCCGAATCCATTCAATCCGAGTACCACGCTACGTTTCGGATTGCCTGAGCCTACGGAATTGAGCCTAGTGATATATGATATCCTTGGTCGGGAAGTGCTTACATTGATCCAGTCAGATTATCAGGAGGCTGGCTGGTATGAAGTTTCCTGGAGTGGATTGACAACATCTCGCAAGCAGGTTGAAACTGGTTTGTACTTCGCCGTACTCCAATCATCGTCTGAGCGAGAGATCGTGAAGATGATGCTGCTAAAATAGAGTACCACGATGAATAACATTAGAACGCTATTCTGTGTACTTGTCTTGTGCGTTGGTGCTTCTGTATTGGCTCAACCATCAGAAGGTGTAATAGCCTATTATCCTTTCAGCGGAAACGCCAATGATGAGAGCGGGAATGGAAATAACGGTTTAGCCTACGGAGGGGTCACTTTCGTTGGAGAAGACAGGTTTGGAGCGACTAACAGCACCGCCTATTTCGATGGTGTAGATGATTATATTAATCTCGGATCCTCAGTAGGGGATGGGGTGAGGACGATATCACTTTGGTTTATGAATGAAACAATTGTTGATTCAACATTAGCCTTGTCAAAAGCCATAATCGTGCGGGATACATGGGGAGGCGATGGGGAGTTTGCTATTGGTTTTGTCAGCAATGATGGAGCTCCTGATCCCGATCGGGTGGGAAGGATCAGTTTCGTTCGACGCGAGGGCTTATCACTCAATTATATAGATTCAGATCAAAACTACTGGATTGAAAATATCTGGTATCACCTTGTTGCAGTGCTTGACCCTGTTCACGGGATGTCATTGTACATAAACAATACCGAGCAGCTAATGACTAATCCCTCTACAGGTGCAACAGATGCACGATCTGAAATAACCGTTTTGGGGCGTCATGGTGATTTAGATGAAAGATATTTCAATGGATGGTTGGATGATATATACATGTATGATTCCGCCTTATCACCTGAAGAAATTGATTCGCTCTATCACTCTAATGGCTGGTTCCCTCCGCCAGATGTTTCAAATGTTACTGCCTCACAGCGTACCGACGGCAGTCAACTCGTCGATATTCACTACACACTCACCGGTGACTCCGAGTACTACCTGGTGACTGCCGAAGCCAGCTTCGATGGCGGTGCCACATACCAGAGCATCAGCTCAATGACAGGTGATGTGAGTTATGGGGTCACCCCGGGTAATGGAAAGCATATAGTTTGGGGTGTGGGGGTTGATAATCCTGACCAGTACTCGGATGATGTGAAAATAAAGATAGATGCTATTGGAAATAACATACCTCCTAATCCAGCCATTGACATTGATGGCAACACCTACCGTACTATCTCGATTGGCGAACAGACGTGGATGGCTGAAAACTTATTAGTTACGCATTATAATAATGGAGATCCAATCCCCATCATTCAAGCTGGAGATGAATGGGCCTCATCGAACGCCGGAGCGATGTGCTATTATGAGAACAATGCTAACTATGCCAGTATATACGGTGCATTGTACAATGGGTATGTGGTCACTGACCCGCGGGGGGTTGCACCCGAGGGTTGGCATATTCCAACTGATTCGGAGATTAAATCCTTAGAAATGTATCTAGGTATGCCAGAATACGAAGCGAATGGTTCAGGCTACCGGGGGACAAATGAGGGTAGCAAGATAGCTGGGCAGGATAGCCTGTGGGCTGAAGGAGCCCTAATAAACGATCCAGAGTTTAGCTTTATTGATTTGTGTATCATTCCAGCCGGAAAAAGAAGCAATTATCAAGGTACCTTTTATGGCTTAAACGAAAATGCATACATTCATAGCAGCACTGTAATTAGCAACCTTATCTGGGGTTTGCGTCATGTCAGTTATTACCATACTGGCATAGCTCGGAGTTCAACCGGTCTACAATCTGGATATTCTATTCGGTGCATTAAAGACTAAAAATCATGGCTCTACCGGCATGCATGTTTGATAAAAACTTAGGCCTCTGCCAAATTGATTCAACTTAGTTAGTTGCTATTTACATCAAGTAGGTTGTTGAAAACTGGGTACACTGGACACGGGGATTGCCAATCCCCTTGTCTGATTCCATAATGCCTTGATAATCAGTGCCTTTGAGTGGGACGTGAGAAAGCGTGTGCACCAGCTGTGCATTTGGTGTGTAAAAACGATCCACGATAGTCCGGTGTCACACTGTATAACACACTGTTATTATAGTAGTTAACACACTTTCTAGTGAAAGCTGGACGAAAGTCGCTTATTAGGGAGTCAAAAACCTTGCTGTCATGTAGGGGTCATAGGTATAGATGAAAAATTCCATTCTGCCCTTTCGAGGTAGGGGGGCTTTGGGTTATGAGCCCAACGAATGGCCTGAATTATAAACTACTTACGTGACAGCTGTGTCAAAATTGTGACATCAAGGTGTAACGCTACCTCTCCTTGATGGTGGCGCAACTGACGATGCAATTCCAGCATTCTAGCTTGAATAAATCCGGGTAATATATACTTTTGCCGATCCGCAATTACCTCGCGGTGGAAAGGGTGGGTATCATGACTAATTATCCTGTTGGATCTGAGTGGAGAATCTGGGATTTACACTTCCATACTCCTGCTTCTTTTGACTATGAAAACCAAGGTGTTTCAAATCAAGACATCATCGATGGGCTGTTGAATAATAATGTCTCAGTTGTAGCCATTACAGATCATCACCTCATAGATATTGATCGAATTAGGGAGTTGAGAGATCTGGCACAAGACACGATAACAATACTACCTGGCATTGAGTTAAGGTCAGAGTTGGGGAGCAAGCCAATTCACTATATTGGCATCTTTCCAGAGGAAATTGACCTCGACCATCTACAGCAAAGTATTCGTGGTGGATTAGGACTCACTACCCAGGGAATCGAGGAGAAGGGAGGAGACCAGCAAGTCTACATCCCAATTGAGAGAGGATATGAAGTAATACATAGTCTTGGTGGGATAATTACGATTCATGCTGGAGGGAAGTCAAATTCGATTGAGGGCATCTCAAATAGAGAAGAGTTTCAGCGCCGTATAAAATACGACATAGCCAAGGATTATGTAGATGTATTCGAAGTCGGTCAAATCAAAGATGTGAGTGCTTACAAGGATATTGTCTTTCCCAAGACCGGCTTGAGAGTTCCGATAATAACTGGTTCTGATAACCACAATATCGCAGAGTATAGTGGTGCTCCACTCTGTTGGATGAAGGCAAATCCTACATTCCTTGGACTGAAACAGATTCTTAACGAGCCATCATCCAGAGTCTGGAATGGACCTGAGCCTGAGCATCTTTCCCATGTCCATGAGAGTAGGACCAAGTACATCAGCAAAGTTTCCGTAACCAAGAAGGCAGATTCCGAGCTCGATGAGAAGTGGTTCGAAGACATCTCTATTGACCTCAACTCTGGTTTGGTTGCAATTATTGGGAACAAGGGTAGCGGTAAAAGTGCCCTTACTGATATTATAGGGCTATGTGGGCAGTCTTCTCATCAAGAATCCTTTGCCTTTCTGAATGATGATCAATTCAAACATCCCAGGTATAACAAGGCAAATGCGTTTGATGCGACAATTACTTGGGGCGATGGTAGATCCATCATGAAGAACCTTGATGAGCCGGTACCCTCTGGGTCAATAGAGACAGTAAAATATATACCCCAATTCCATTTAGATGTGATATGTGATGAGCTGAAAGGCGGGAAAGCAGGAAAGTTCAATGAGGAAATAGAACAAGTGATCTTTTCACGGGTTCCGAAGGAAGAGCAGCTTGAGGCGGATAGCCTTTCCGATCTCGTGGAACTCAGAACTAAGGACTCCAAAGTGCGCATTGGTATACTACAAGTGACTGTGTCAGAGCTTTGCGATCAAATAGGTTCCCTCGAAGAGAAAACGACAGAGGAATATCTGGATGGATTGAACCAGCAATTAGAAGCGATCAACCAGGAATTGGAGGCTCATGAGGCGGATAAACCGACTCATGTAGAACCCCCTGATCTTGAGAAAGATGCCGAGGCTAAGAAGATTCAAACTGAGATTGAAGATTGTGAGAATAGGATATCCGATCTAAGTGACCAGATTGCTGAAGCCCAAAATGATCTCGCAAGTTGTGTTAAGCAGCGTAGAGAATTAGAAACCATCAAAGGAAAGATCGAAACCCTCCAGTCTCAGGTTGAGCAACTGAAAACAGATGAAGGAGCAGATCTACGCGAATTAGGAATCGATATAGATGATGTGGTCAAAGTCCAGATTGATTACACAACCATAGATTCGCTTCATGGAACTCTCTCTGCAAAAGAGGCTGGACTTAAGGAAAAGCTCGACGAAGAAGAAGCTGATAGCCTCTTTGGGAAGCTCACAGCAACCCGAGAACTGAAGAAAGCACACCAGGAGAAGCTTGATCTCGAGGGAAAGCAGTACCAAGACTATAAAAACGCTCT
>CAZWIP010000193.1:0-5711 GCA_964634125.1 uncultured Dehalococcoidia bacterium | reverse complement strand
CCATACAGCCACTATATCACAAAGTGACTATTAGTGTTAACAGGCCCTAGTTATCAAACACAACAGTCTTCTGCGATCACCAAATACAAGTGATTGTAGAAATAAATACAGAATGTTCCAAAAAATAAAACATTGTATCTTTAAGGAGGGTTTTCCATATGCATAAGAAAGAAAAGGGTTTTACCCTAATTGAGTTGCTGGTTGTCATTGCCATCCTGGGCATTTTGGCAGCAGTTGTAGTACCCAATGTCAGCAAGTTCATCGGCGAGGGGGACGACGAAGCAGGCGACACAGAGATAAAGAATGTACGGCTCGCGGTGACCGCGTTGATGGCTGACAGTGGTATCAGCACCATAACAGTGCCAGATGGAGATGATATTGGAACTTATGCCGAAATAGCAGCAATAGTTGGGAGCGGTTCCGATTCCCTTGATGACTACCTCATTTTTTTAGGGGGGTAAACACCAACTACACCAACATTATTAATCCTAATACCATACCCAGGATGCTCTTTTTCACAAGTACACCAAAATATTAAGATAGTTTTACGTGTTTTTTACTTATCTTTACTTAAAATTAACCGGAATATTTACCCAGATGATTTACAATTCTTATAAGAAGATTAACCTCACAATGATTAGAGGGGAACTAATGGATACTTCGAAGTTTGTGGAACAACACATTGTTGATTGTCTGAGAGCAGCAGTTGTCGAAGCGAATGGCGAGGAAGACAAAGCAACTCGTTTAAGAGCTCAAGCCAAACTGCGACTCGTTTGCATGACTGATGACGAAATCTGGGAACTCGCCAAGAGAACCAGTTTCCCTCCCAAACGGGCACCTGAGGATGCCTACCATGACATCAAGCAAACGATAGCCGAATACAGAGCCACCTCCGAGCAATGGCTAGCCAAATCATTCGGGGAAATACCGGCCAGTCATTCTGTATAGCTTTCTCCCTACCCTCACATAATCACTACTATTGCAGGGCCGCAACGCCTCATGTTATTCCCCGTTACCTCACATCTTCTGTGATATCATACTGAAGTAGAATGAAACGCCAGGCTGGTAGCTATGTCCTTCTTATGCAATTGACTGAGGACACCACAATTGCTGTTGGAAAGCTGGGGATTTTCCTTTTCTACCGAGGATACTATCTTTATACAGGCAGCGCTTTGGGGGGACTATCCAGCCGTCTAATTCGCCATCTTAGTAAAGAGAAGAAAAACCACTGGCATATCGATTATTTACTGATGCATTCACAGATTATCGAAATATGGGGCGTAGTATCATCAGAGCATCTGGAATGTGTTCTTGCCCAAGCTGGCAGTATTTTGCCTGAATCGAGGGTGATGGTTCGAGGCTTCGGTTCATCCGATTGCCGATGTCAGTCTCACCTGCAATATCTACCTGAAAGACCCTCGCTTGCAGATTTTCAATCTGCTCTGAATCAAATCAGTAATCGTGGTATCACCGTAGAGTCTCTATCAATGCCACCTGTCGATTAACGTCACTGCAGGCAATGATACTCTCGTCCCAGACGCTGGCAAGCTCCCCATTCGACCTAATCACTTCTCCCCCAGCTTCCCTCACCATCAATATTGCTGCAGCTATATCCCACGGATAAATCCTGCGATGAAAATATACGTCCATCCGTCCACAAGCAACATAGGTCATTCCCAGCGCTGCTGAGCCTATGAGGCGAAATGCTGTTTCAGAAGTCCAGATCGCATTAGCCCTCGAAAGCATCTCTTTTGATCTGGTGTCATCGTATCCCAGATCAAATCCGATCAATGTCGTCTGCAAATTCCGTTCACTCGATACTGATATCGAGGTACCGTTGAGCCAGGCACCCTGACCCTTTTGCGCCTGAAATAACTCATCGCGCATCGGATCATAGACTACACCCAGCAATACTTCGTCGTTGTGGATTAAGCCGATGGAAACGCAGAAAATGGGGATACCGAAGGCATAGTTGGTGGTACCATCCAGGGGATCAATGATCCAGCGAAACTCACTCGTATTTTCAGTTTCACCCGATTCTTCGCATAGAATGCTGTGGTCCGGGTACTCTTCCCGGATACTATTAAGGATGCTCTTCTCTGACAAAATATCAACTTCGGTAACGAGGTTACGATTCCCTTTATTCTCAATCTGTTTATCTTGATAAAAATACTCTTTCTGAATTGAGCCGGCATCTCGGGCAGCCTGAGTAGCTATCGCCAATGCATCTTTCCCACTCCGGGATAAAGGGAGATTAACTGGATCATTCATAACAGATGCATTTTCTCTTTGACTTCGCGCATGGTTTCTTTGGCTATGATGCTCGCTCGCCTGGCCCCATCAGCAAATAGTTCTTCAATATAACCCTCTCTGCTCGCAATCTCAGCGCGTCTTTCACGGAACGGTTCCAGAGCCGTATTCACCGCCTGTGCCAACATTTTCTTACAGTCAACGCATCCAATAGTCGCGGCACGGCACTGCTCACTAATTTCTTCCAGCTTTTCCGGATCATAGAAACCATGCAAATCATAGATATTACAGACTTCGGGTCTACCCGGATCCGTACGGTATTGCCGCTGCGGATCGGTGAAAGCCGTCTTTATCCTCTTTTCCGTCTCTTTTGGCATTGCGGCAAGTTCGATATGATTATCCAGGCTCTTGCTCATCTTGTTCTGGCCATCCAGCCCCCTAATCATGGGAGCAGTTGTTAGCTTTGCTTGGGGTTCGGGAAATATCGGGGCAATAAGACTGTTGAATCGACGCACTATCTCTCGTGCCAGTTCCAAATGGGGCAACTGGTCTTCTCCTACAGGCACCATATTTGCTTTGTAGAGAATGATATCGGCAGTTTGCAAAACCGGGTATCCTACCAGACCATAGTTTACGTTTTCTGGCTGTTGCCTGGCCTTTTCCTTAAACGTAGGAACCCTGAGCAGCCATCCTAATGGGGTGATCATACTCAACAGAGTATGCAATTCCGTTACTTCGGGAACATGCGATTGCACAAACAGAATGCTCTTTTCAGGATCAAGTCCCGCGGCCAGCCAGTCAAGCATCATTTCGCGAATATTTGGTTGTAGCTGGTCGAGATCATCTAGTGTTGTGAGTGCATGAATATCCACGATGCAATATATGCATTCGTATTCATCCTGGAGTTTTACGTAGTTTTGTATCGCACCTAAATAATTGCCAATGTGCTGCCTTCCTGTAGGCCGAGCGCCTGAAAATACACGTCCGTTCATCTTACATCCTTGCCCTTTTTTCAAAAGGAGTCTAACATAGAAACAATAATTGAAACAACCAAGAAAGGAAAACTGGGATGGTAACGGAAGTCAAGAGTAAGGCATTCACTCCCGGTAAAATTGCAGGTTTGGAATTACGGAATAGAGTAATCCGATCTGGATGTTTTGAGGGTATGTCTCAAGAAGGTGGTGTGACGGAAGCGCTTATCGAGCATCACCGTAGACTTGCCGAGGGCGGCATCGGTATGACCACTGTGGCCTATGCCTCTGTAACATTTGACGGGCGTGGATTTGGGCATGAGATATGGATGCGAGATGAGATCATCCCTGACTTGAAGCGGCTGACGGAAGCAATACATCGGGAAGGTGGAGCTGCATCAATTCAATTGGGTCATTGTGGTTTTTTCGCCAGCAGGAGAGAGATCGGTAAGAGACCGATCGGCGCCTCTCGAAAGTTCTGTCTTTTCCGAATGTCGATCTGCACAGAGATGACACATGAAGAAATCAATGAGAAAATCGAGGATTACGCCAGATCAGCACTTCAGGCCAAAGAAGCAGGATTCGATGCTGTAGAAATCCACTCAGGACATGGGTATCTCATGAGCCAGTTCCTCTCACCCTGGACAAACCATCGAAAAGACGAATATGGCGGCAATCTCGAAAACCGTCTTCGTTTTCCCGCTGCTATAGTAAAACGTACCAGAGAGACTGTTGGACCCGATTTCCCAATTTTGGTGAAGATGAACCAGCGTGATGGATTCAACGGCGGCCTGGAGATTGATGATGCAATTCAAGTAGCCAAACGCTACGAAGCTGAGGGAGCCAGTGCCCTAATTCCCAGTTGCGGCTTTACAGCAAGAACGCCTTTGTATATGATGCGTGGGAATGTGCCCAACAAAGAGATGGCTAGAAACCAGAGCAATCCATTCATGAGATTGGGACTTCTCACGTTCGGCCGTTTCATGGTTCAAAGTTACCCATTCGAACCCATGTATCTACTCGAAGGTGCCCGGAAGATAAAGGATGTTGTCAATATCCCTGTCATTTACATTGGTGGTGTGTTATCTTTGACTGATCTAGAAAATGCGATGAACGAAGGATTCGAGTTTGTCGAGGTCGGTAGAGCCACTGTTAGAGACCCTGATTTTGTGAAGAAGTTACAATCGGGTGAGATTACGGATTCAGATTGTGACCATTGTAATCGATGCATTGCCGCAACTGATGCAGGTGGTATCTACTGCGCTTGCGATGAAAATATCTAATATCATAGGGTTTATTGTTTTTTTGCAACGGCCAATCTAAACAAATTTTTATATCAGCCACTTGAAATAATTGATCAAAGAGAGTAATATGTCTCACTGAAGATATATTACTCAATTGACATAGACTCATTTTAATCGGTTATCACATTTTACAAATTTTGGAGGTGCTAAGTTGAAGAAAATGTTACCGTTTCTCGTTGTGATTGCACTGCTCATTATGGCTGGCTGTGGTGGTGGTGATTCAACTACTGAAGAAGTTACCGAATCACCTGAAGCTACTGAAGCTACACCTGTTGAAACCGTTCCTCCCCCAACTGAGCCAGTAGCCACTGCTGAAGCTACACCCACACCAGAACCCGTACCCACTCCCGAAGCGTCTCCTACGCCTCCACCGGAGCCTTCACCCACCGCCGAACCCGTTACTGGATCGGTTGAAGAAGCCCTAGCATCTGTAATGTCCGAGTTAGTTCTTGCATTTGGCAATGTTGATGAAGAATGGCAAGGTTACTCTGGCCCCGACATTCTGCCACTTACAACCCTTGAGAATGGCAGCGTTTATTATTGGTATGCGACAGAAGACAGCATGCTGCCAAGCAGTTCCATCATCATTTCTGCAGGATGGAATTTGAAATTGTGGATGTCTGAAACAGAATCTATCGCTACCACCTTAGAGGGATACGAAAACGCAATACCGTTTGTAATTTACTACAACGATCAAACAATGCAAAGCTCCCTTTACCAAAGTTCGACAGTTGTACCACTTACAGAGATTGTTTCCGGCCAGACATATAATACCTTCACCGTTGGAGCCGATAATCCGGTGCCGAATATGTCCACCATACCGTAGTCAAAGGATATCTTACTCAACAGAACACCTGAGCCATTCTTTATGGAAAGGCTCAGGTGTTTTTGTATTTAATACCAATACATCCTAACTAAGCGTGTTTTTTTGAACGTACTTAATTCCCCCAATCCATAATTTTTCAGATCATGGATTGTAGCAGAGGCATTCCATAATCATTCACCGATATCTAGCAAACGACCAACTTCGAGATATTCTGAGGCAAAAAAAGAGGATTGAAGCTAAACGATGGAATCGTATGTAATGCTATTCCAGCATAACCTATTTGGTATTATCAAGGTGTTTAATTTTCGGCATTGTTAATATAGTATAGCCTACAGCCCATCGTTCCATTTAATCATAAGA
>CAZWIP010000192.1:0-5716 GCA_964634125.1 uncultured Dehalococcoidia bacterium | reverse complement strand
ACACGGCGCGCTAATCCAGTAAATCATAATATGAACAACCTCACTCTTGCGAAATGTCTGATTTTTTGGATTGCCACAGCTTCCTGCAAAACCGGCATTGATTCAAGTAATCGCTCGATCGAAGCAACGTGGTAGCCAGAGATTGCATATTCGACTTAAGGTCGAGAGTTCTTTCCCATGCTTCGACAGTCTGTTTCATTTCAGGGATGTCGGTAAGCGCCGCCACCAGTTGCCGGTGCTCTTGTTCGACTTGTTTGAATTCACTGAAACAAAATCTGTGTGTTGCCACAGCATCATTTATTTGGCACAATAATGTTTAAGCTATCAAACCCGTAGCGACCCGGAGAACTCCAGTGTACGTTTAGTGGGACATTGGCAGGTGGCATTCTATCAACTGTGAGGACGTCACCTGACACATGAAGAAAGGAGGTAACATTCATCGTGAGAGTCAAGCAAAAAGTCAAGCAATCTGAATGGTGGGCCTGGCTGGATTCGAACCAACGACCAATCGGTTATGAGCCGACCGAATGCGTTCAAACTGCTTAACAAGACACCGAATTCCACGATTGCAGAAATCTCAGGATTAAGCAACTCCTACATTTCACAGGTAAAGCACGGTAAACGAGAACCCAGTGAAAAACTTCTAAGAGCACTTCTCGAACTACAACCCAAGTCCGCTAGAGAAAGACAACAAGCCATTGATACAGCACTCCAATCGTTCCTAAAATCTCGTAGGCAGGGCATTTCCCCAAACACCATTAGAGATTATCGAATTACACTATCTAAGGCCCTTGTTGCTCTTGGTCTATCCCCAAGTACAGAACAAATAAACCGCTATCTACGCTCTCTACTATGTACACTTGGCGGGAAACATGGCTATTTTAAAGATTTGAGAGCTTTCTACAACTGGCTGTACAGTCCAAGGTCAGGTCTTCCATTCAAAGCAGAAGACAATCCAATCACTTGGGTTGATGCTCCCAAGAGGCCCTCCCTTATCCTACCAAGTCTCACCATAGAACAGGTACAGGAACTAATTGACGAATGCAATTCAGTTCGAGATAAGGCTATCATAGCCCTGTTTACTGAATCCGGTCTGAGGCTCTCTGAATTGACCAACATCAAGAAAATTGATATTGAGTGGGGGAACTGTACAATCAGAACTCTCGGTAAAGGTAACAAGGAAGCATATGCTCCTTTCGGTGCTCTATCAGAGCAGTACATGAGGGAATGGTTACAAAGCTACAAGGCAAATGGAAAGAGTAACATCTGGGGGTTGAATAAGTGGGGGGTTGTCTCAATGCTCCGTAGACTGGAGAAAGAGACGGACCTTCCTTGTAATCCCCACACATTCCGCAGGACCTTCGCTTGTCTACTGAGAAAGGCAGGAGTGGACACCATGACCATCAAGGACCTGGGCAGGTGGGAATCACTGGAAATGGTTCAGAGGTACACTAGGTCAGTGACATTCCATGATAGCCTGAAGCTCTACAAAGCTCCACTGTCCTAGAGGTCATCCTATGCAGAGGGGGTACCCCCCCATACGGGGGTGCTTCCCTTTTGAGCTTCTTTATAATGCTGTCCAAGGTCCAATTTCGGATATACACCATTTTTGAAATGCAACCAGCTTGACTAGCTTGAATCTATATAGCCAATTTATATTGTACTTTGTAGACAAATCGCGACGCGTTTCCGGTGACGAGACAATTTCTATTAAATGTGTTAACATGGGCCAGATGTGATTTTCCGTATTGTTTACCCACTGTTTTACCTACTCAATCGTACTTTGAAGGGGAGGGAAATAGAACTATACCCGCATTAACCAAGAATAAAAAAAGATTGTGCCATCTGTGGGAAAACTCGTGATAGGGCATAATTGGGGTGATACGAAGTGTCGGACATAAGGACTCAAATCCACTGGAAAGGACGTATTAAATGTTAAAGAAGCTATTATTAATTCTCTTGGTAATATTCAGTCTTTGTCTATGTGCTTGTAGTAGTGATGGATCTGACGATATCACTAAGCCGAAAATCAACACCGTGCCCAAAAACTGGTCTATAGAGGAAGATTCACCCTACGGAGCGTATGACGATGATTTAGCCGAAACAGGATGGGGACTCATCGATTATACCGATCAGATCGACAATGATCAGGAGTTCCCTACCTAGGATTAGCCATACATCCATATTCCCCAAATACACTCTATCTGGCAACAGAAGCAGGAATGCTGGTTACTTATGACGGTGGTTCTAAATGGTGGAATTTCAATAGTGGCTTACCCAACGCCCTAGTTTGTACCGATATTATGGTGAGGAAAGATTCTATGAACCTGTATATGTCTACTATAGGTAGAGGGATGTACAGACGTTGCATATTCTAAAATTCTTCAGTCAATTAAAACAGATAATAAACTTAAAAGAAAAAGGTGCTCTTCATGGCAATTGCTGAAAGGGTATAAGTATCAACTCATTGAACTACGACTGCAATGGGCGGTTGCCCTTGAAGTCGGGTCTGGTTCCGAGAATGATTTCTATTCAGCTTGGCGGCAAGAGGGCGATAACAGGTATAGCGTGCAGTCCGTAGTCTCTGCTATAATCTCAGGCAACAAACGGGTTGCCGCCAAGTCTATCCGGCATATACCATTGCAGCCTGTTAATTCGGACGTTATACCCTTTTAGCTTCGCATTGGCTATTTCGCAATACCCTTCATCGCTTTGCAAAAGCAACTAAGTCTATTTTGATAGTGGAATATATGGTACATATTTGATATAGCTTACTTGAAATACCTTTGGTATCATATTCAAATTGAGGTTATTAGACCAGAATATGTTGGATTGAATTTTGGAGGTTTTTTATGCCGCGAAAAGTTCTTCTGGAAAGGGTTATTATCACACTCCTTATATCCTTATCGCTACTTCTGACTATTAATTGCGATTCCAGCGATGACGAGACAGATAAAACAGACAGGACGACCCCGATATCAAGACCGGATACTTCTCAAACCGCAGAAAGGCCTAGCACATCAGACACACCCGATTCTACCAGGCCAGTTGCTACAACCCGCCCAACAGATGAAACAGAAAGAGTAACTGAAACCCCGACTCAAGCGACAGAAAATGAACGCAGTGATTTCAGTTTTGAGGAAGAGGAAAACGATGAGTGGGAATACATCCTCGAACGTTTGGAATGGTATGAAACAATGCGGGAAATTAGCGCAGATTTTACCCTCGCAGATGCGGAAACGCAGTTGGATGAAGCGCGACTTCAAATATCCCGAATCTCTACCTTTACTGAGGCACAGAGAGATCCTGGCCCTACAAGAGAGACCCTAACTGCGCCTCAAGCCGCCGATTCCAGAGGTACCTTATGCGTGGAGGAAGTAACCGCGCCTCGGGGAATTGAATCTGATGGTAATCTTGGGCTTTGGGTCAATATTGAATCAAGCGAAAGATTATCAGATGGCGTACTGAGAGTTCCTCTGTCGAGGTTGAATGTACGCGATACAAATCTGGCTACTGTTAGAGTTTTCAAATATAATTCCCGATTCGACCAATTAGAAGTGCTGGCTGAGAGTGGTTTAGGCAGAGATTCCACCTATATTTGGGCAAGAATACCGGAAGGTGGAACTTACACTCTCTTTGGCTTGCCGGATGACGGTTCCTCGTATGCAGATTGGGATAGAACAAGCCTTTCGACTCTTAGCGAAATCCTTGATCCCGCTAATCAACTGAAGGGACTTATGAGCCTTGGATGTAATGAATGGGAGAATATCGGGCCAATAAATTTTGGTGGGCGAACCAAGGATTTGGATATTCATCCTGAAAATAACGGTATACTGTATGCCGGATCGGCTGAGGGAGGTGTGTGGAAAACCTCCAACGGAGGAACTACATGGGTGCCAATCTCCGATAATGCGCCATCACTTTCCATCGGGGCAGTCAAGCGAGTTGATTCTGGAGTAGATATCCCTTACCTGTACGTCGGAACTGGTGAATATGTAGGTATAAATGGTGCATCGGTTTATACCGGCAAAGGGTTGCTCTTCTCCGATGATGGAGGCGAAAATTGGGAACAGATCACTTGGACAGATTTTCCAACTCGTATCAGTACAATATTGGTACACCCTGACAAGTCAAATATCATCTGGGTAGCAGGTAATACTGGCCTTTTCGTCCTTGACAGAAACCAGGATCACAAGGTGATTGATCAATGGACAGACGCCAACATTTCCGATGGAGTTATTCATCCAACAGACCCTGACCAAGCTTATTTTGGTACGAAGAACAAAGGCATCGTATGGGCCACGAGATATTCGAATGCACTCAACTGCAAGTACATTAATGAGGGGCTCACCTTAGATGACCAAAAAGGCTCGGGGGCAATTACTGTCTATCCTCAGAACCCCAGCATCATATACGCAAAGATTGATAATCGTGTATATAAACGGATATCTTGGCAATGGTCTCGAATCGGTACAAACGTATATACATGGAAAGATGGTGAACACCAATTACACAACAGCAATGGCAAGCTTACCGATACCCAAGACGGATGGTGCAACGGTATTGTGGTTTCACCAGATGACCCGGACGTAATATTCTGTTTTGGTGTAAGCCTTTACTGGAGCTATGATGGTGGCGATACCTGGTGGAAGCTGAGAGGCGGCCATGCAGATTACCATGACCTTGTCTTCGGCCCAGAAATTACCGATGCACTTTTCCTCCCGGATTATGATGACTCAATTCTTTATCGTCGCGTTTATGTAGCAAATGATGAAGGCATATGGTCGCTGGAGCTCCCCACCAAAAATGCCAAATGGGCGGATAAGGAATCTACACCTGTCGGATATGGTGTAGTGACTAAAGGCTGGATCGAGCCGTTCGAGGAAAGAAGCGGCGGATACATCACTTCTCAGTTCTACGGCCTTTGCGTCAGTCAATCCGGCGGATTTGCAGTAGGTGGACCCACACAGGATGACGGAATAAGGCTCGCCTCATCCAGCGAATCCTACTCAAAGTACTCGTTTGATTCAATCGGTGGAAATGAAGGCGGACCCTTTGAAATTTCTCCGATGGATAAAGATGTGGTTATGTGGAAACCATGGTCCCTCAGAAGCGGTGTTTATTACTCAGACGATGGAGGCAACAATAAGACAGCTCTTACCGGAGGTCTTGATATAAGTATCTACTACAATGATCCCAGCAGTGATCATTACAAAAAAGAATCGTATAAATATGATGCCATCGGGCTGATCGCGTTAAATCCTTCCAATGCGGCTCAGGCATTGGCGGCTTGTACCAAGTCCAAAAAACTCTATTTGATGCAAAATGGACCTCAGGCAGAAACAGCTAATACTTTTGTCAAGGTAAAAGAATTTGCTAGTAAACCTAAGTCACTAGCTTGGGCCTCTTCAGATGATTCTATACTGTATTGCATAACTGAGGATAAAGGCTTCTATCGTTCTACCGATAGCGGATTGACCTGGACTGTACAAACCACCCCCAGCGCTGCAAGTGGAGACAAATGGCGCATATTAGTCGATTGGAACGATGCAGATACAGTTTACCTCCTTCAGAGATCCAGTAAAGGAAACATCTTCAAAACAACTGATGGAGGGGCTACTTGGATAACCATGAAGGATATCGATACTGAAAACACACTGCCAGGAGTTCCCTACCTAGGATTAGCCATACATCCATATTCCCCAAATACACTCTA
>CAZWIP010000191.1:0-5722 GCA_964634125.1 uncultured Dehalococcoidia bacterium | reverse complement strand
CAATCCCGGTGTCAATGCGATCCTCCGTTCCTATTTGAAACTGAAGATACTTGGTCAGTTCCTTCATTTTTCCTTTATTGGCCGGTCCCACCTTGCCGCTTCCAGTGACGGCGATGGCCTTCAGGTTTTTGAAACCCATGACAGCCCCGAATCCACCGGAACCGCTGGCGTCTATGTCGGCCATCATGTTGGCAAAGCGAACCATGTTTTCACCGGCAGGGCCGATAGCAACCACTTTGACCTTGTCTCCAAGTTCCTGCTTCAAAGATTGATTGACTTCCACAGCTCCTTGGCCCCAGAGATTGGCGGCATCCCGTATCTCCACGGTCTCATCCTGAATATAAATATAGACCGGTTTCTCTGCCTTACCTTGAACAATGAGGCCATCGTATCCGGCAAACTTCAGGAATGCCCCCCAGCTTCCGCCAAAATTTGAATAGCAGAAACCATCCGGTATATCGTGTTGGGTTTTTCCGTATATCTGCGTTCTGGAGCCTAATGGAGGAATTCCAGTACTCGGACCGGTGATGAATATCATCCGGTTCTCAGGATCAAAGGCCCCGATTTCCGGGGAAACTTCGTCCCAGTAGATCTTCGTTCCGATACCTCGGGCCCCTCCGAACTTCTCTGTGTAATCTGCCGTTGGAATGGTAGTGATAGTCCCTGAAGACAAGTCAACCCTCAGTATTTTTCCGGCATACCCGTTTTCACCAGTCATTTCGAAACCTCCTTTGTTTTTATGATCTATTATGAAAAAGATTGCCCCTTAGCCACTGAGAATAAACAGGAGCATGAAATGGATAACCAGGCGCTTGGGATTAGGCTTGTCTGTAATAACCAGCCGAATTAGTTTGAAGTAGGTGCGAAAGTAAAAATAAAAATACATGTGTAAAATCACTCGAGGGTAGCTAGAGCTTTCTGCGATTTCCGCACCGCGTGTGAAAGGATACCTCGTACCAGTAGAGCTATCTCCGATTCTGCTCTCTTAGTGAAGACTTCGATAACGCACTCATGTGCAGAGCGGTTGTCCGGGGCGCCCAGCGCTGCCCATTCCGCCAAGTGACATGCAAGTGCCGGATCAGAGTCAATGAGTTCACGAGCGCGCTCAACCAGCGGTTCAACACCCCCGGCAAGTCTGATGATCTCTTTGGACTGATCGGCCATTTTGGCTGGTAGAAGTTGGGCGGAGAATCCATTCCACCATCCCCCATATCTGCGAATAATATCACGAGCGATAAACTCAGGTCGGCCATACAAAGGATCCACATAGGGTTCTTTGGCCAGATGTTCCGGGATTATGATGGAAGCCATGATCTCCTCATGGGTTTTCCCGGCATTAAGTCCCGCGAATGTTTGTTTGACGATGGAACGTAGCGTCTCGGCTGTGATCAGACAACGTTTACGTATCTCGTCCTTCCCTTTGATGGGATGACCGTGTCCGGGTAGAAGCAGCTCTGCCCCAACCGAAGCTATTGCCTCCAATCCATCAGCCCATTCCTCTGCATAGCGCTGCACTTTCTGCGGATTACCGCAGTAGGGCAGCATCCCTATATATAGATCACCCGTACAAACGATACCTCGTTCAGGGGCCCAGACCCAGGTAGAATCGTCGGTTTCCCCTTTATGATGGTAAAGCTCAAATGTCTCCCCGCCTACGCGTATGGTTAATTGCTCTCGATAAGTAGTGTCCGGCCAGGGGAAGTGTTCTTCTTTGTCAGGCCAGTGGATGTCTGCCTCCATGCCGAATTGAACACGATTGATATGAACGTTCATTGGCGCCAGTCTCATGTATGTGCGAAAACGGCGGGTCATGTTTTCGTGAGCAATGATTCGGGGTTTTTCACCTGCTTCCAACCAGGGTTTCAATCCAAAGGCATGGTCCATATGCCCGTGCGTAATAATAACAGTATGAAGAGGGGCATCAGTTTTTTTACGAATCTCGTCGTAAGTCTTGGGAGCTTCCACCATCCCGGTATCAACAAGGACCAAGCCATCCCTGGTTTCGAAAGCTATGAGATTAACATAGTCTGCGGTCATAAATATGGTATTGTCCGCAACATAGGTCGCCTCAGTTTGGCCGGTGAAGTAGCGTTCAATAACTGTACCCCCTACAGACGGATCGATTTTGTCTTTACTATGCGCTTTGTCGGCATCATTAGCCATTTTTGGTCCTCCTTCCTGTTTTATTAAAAGTCTTCAAACACTTTGCGAGCGCAATTATAAGTTGGTATGCAGGTTATATCAGGCCCAGGATGGCAAGCGGAACGGTACATGTAGAGATTCTCAAGAAGATCACGGTATGAAGGGGAGCATCGGTGTGCTTTCGAATCTCTTCCAGAATCTTTGGCCCGGCCTCCATAAGGACAAGGCCTTGGCTTGTTTCGAAAGTGATGAGGTTCACGTAATCCACAAGCATGGAAAGCGTATTGGGTGCCACGCGGCTTACCTCATAACGACCGGTGAAGGTTTCAAGAATTGTTCCCCCCACGGATTGGTCGATTTTGTCAGAGTCGTGGGCCTTGTTATCGCTCGTTTAGTACTCCTCCTTGATTAATAAAGTATCGACGATTGTTCGCAATAAATTCCGCAGTACAACCGCCTTATGGTTCAAAGAGCCGGAACGTACCCAGAGGCTCCGGATGCGTGGCGTATTCCAACCCGAGGTATGGTACAGCAGTTGGCTTCCAATTGGCCACCGTGTCGCGTGTCACGTAGGTTTTGTCGGTTACCAGCAGGGGAACGAACGCGTATTCGTCGTACCAATACTGTGCCAACTCCGCAAGATGAGCCTCTTTCTCTTCGGCAGTGTCGGCTGCCAAGAACACATCCAGTATGGCATCGGAATTTGTGCTTTCGTACAGGGGAAACACCGCGGCTTTACTGTAGCACCAGGCGGTCGATATATCGTAGTAAGGTTTCACAATAGTATCAGTTACCAACGGGGCGCATACGCCAGTGGTCTTACGGGAGAGGATGTCCCCGTAGACCGCTATGATGTTGTGGGTGGATATATCGAGATCGATCCCGATTTCCCGCCAGTAACCCGACACGGCCATCATTACCTCTGCCGGGTCGAATCTCCCGGCAAATGGGAATATCCACATCTTCGCATCGAATCCATTGGAATATCCCGCTTCTGCCATCAACCTTTTAGCTCGATCCAGGTCATAGGGATAGGGCTCCCGCGGCTCACCCACGGAGAGGAATGTGACATCCGCGACCGGTTCTGCCATTCCATAGAAGAGCTCTTGAACGATTTCCTCCCGGTTGATGGCCAGATTCATGGCCTGTCGAACCCTCTTGTCGAGCCAGGGAAGCTCAGGATCATAAGTCTCCCTATCTGGCAGCCATTGTCCCAGCAGAGCCAAACCCGCTTGTTCAGCATTAGGAATGCTGACAATCTCGAATCCATCCCCCTGCAGGTTCACCGCTTGCTCTATTGAAACGTCAACGATATCTACCTCACCCGTTTGAAGCATAGCTACTCGCGTTATTTCTTCAGGGACTTCCTTGAAGATGATCGTCTTGAATTCGGGAACCACCCGCCAGTGATCCTCCACAGCCTCGAGCACCAGCTTCTCCCCAAGATCATAGTCCACCAGCTTATAGGGCCCGGAGAAGATCGGCTTTTTGTTGAATTCTTTGCTGCCAACCTCATCATAGTATGCCTTGGAGACAATCCCAATGCCTATCAGGTGGGTGGGCGCCAGGTAATGGAGGATGTCATCCGCCCTGGGTTTGGCACAGTGGATAGTAACCTCGTAGAGACCCGAGGTTGCCACTCGATCGACCACTTGCCCCATGGTCTGCTGGGGCTGGCCCCATTGGCTTGTGTTAGGATCAAGCATGGCATCAATGGTGAACTTCACATCCTCGGCGGTTAGCTCGCCCCACCCGTCATGGAACTGCACGCCTTGCCGGAGCTTCAAAGTAATACTCATGTTATCCGGGGCGATTTCCCATTCCTCTGCCAGACCCGGCACGTATCCTGACTTATCACTTTTCTCGTATACCAGATAATCCGCCATTATGGACCAGAAGGTCCTGGCAGCCAATGCCCCACGCTCGAACGGGCCTAGCTCCGGTGCGGTATTGATCGTTTGCACTGCAACCGTGAGTGTCCCCTCCGGTTCTGCTGGCGGTTTTGCCGTAGGGGTGACTGTCTCAGTCACGGTTGGACTGGCAGTAGGCGTAGCGGTGGCAGGAGGCGCGACGGTGGCAGGAGGCGCGACGGTGGCAGTAGGCGTAGCGGTGGCAGTAGGAGTAGCGGTGGCAGCCGGTGTCTCATCCTCATTTCCACAGCCAGTCATCACAGGCAGTGTTAGTATTGCAAGTGCAACCAGAAAGACCGTCAGTTTGCTCAGCCATCTTCTCATGGGTTTTCCTCCCTTTGGTTTTGTGGTTCACACAACGCCAGTGGCAGAGGTCTTCCTTGTTTCACTTGCCCTAGCATCATATGATTCTGCCGTCGATAGCCGGTTTCAGCCTTTCGGACGAGTATTCTCATCCACCCCGTGATGCGCTCACGCGGCCGTCCTTTTCCGAAAGCAGAGATGCGAAGATTTGTTAGGCGATAGAAATGAGTCGGGTGGGAATTGGCCATATTATACAGACGTATTTGCTGTATGTCAACATATCGCCACTGGTATGTACTTATCCTATTTGATGTTGACTATTGTGTATCGTTCAGTTCATAATTATAGGCATGTTTTTGAGCAGATAGGATATCCCGTATTGTCGGCAGCATTGGCAAATATCGTTCACCAGGAATTGCGATTGACTTGGTTGTTTGCTTTATGAGACTCTGCTTCTGACCGCAAATGTCACCATGAGGGAATCATGACAGTTGATGTATATCCCAAGTTGGATCACGTGGACATGATGTTGATCAGGGAACTGGAGATAGATGGCAGACGACCTGTCACCGATCTTGCCAGAAAGCTTCACATCAGCAGACCCACACTCCAAAGGCGATTGGAGCGCCTTGTGAGCAACGACGTTGTTCGCGTGGTGCCCATGATTGGGCCAATCGCCCTCCGACATCGGACCATGGCGCTTGTTGGCATTGTGGCAGAGGCAAATCAATTGGAGGGTATTGCTTCAAAGTTAGCCGAGTATGACAGTGTGTCGGCCGTGATTATGTGCACTGGGAGATACGATATCATCGCCCCGGTATTTGCTCGGGATATGGCTTATCTTTCCGAATTCTTGATACGGGAAGTCGAGAGTTTCTCAGGAGTCGTTGCCATTGAAAACATGGTAGTCTTCCAAATCAAGAAATGGTCGCACGCACTTTTGACATCAGAAGAGGATTTTTCTGTTGAAGTGTGGGGTCCGCCGCCAGGGCACTGGGCATATCCTGAACTCGATCCTCTGGAAATGGCCTTGATTAGGGAGTTGGATATCGATGGAAGACGATCCATAGTCGATCTGGCCAACAGACTACGAAAGAGCTCAATTACTATTCGGAAGAAGCTCAATGGACTTGTGAACGGGGGTATCATTAGATTGGTGGGGGTGGCCAGTGCGCATGCCTTGGGGTACAACGCCACGGCTTTGATTGGGATCAATACTCGACCCGGTCATGTTGAATCCGTAGCCGATGAACTTACAACGTGTAAGAATGTCCATACGGTGGTTCTGACCTCGGGCCGTTACCAGTTGTATATCTGGGCCGTGTTTCGCGACCGTGCCCACCTGTCAGAGTTCCTTCTTGACCGGC
>CAZWIP010000190.1:0-5736 GCA_964634125.1 uncultured Dehalococcoidia bacterium | reverse complement strand
TATTTGATAAAATAGAAACGCTCCCATCAGGGAGCGTTTTTTCGTTAAGGTTTCACTCGTCCTCAACAAGGAATCAATTATCTTTAGTGGCGCATTCAGAACCCTTGCCTGTGAGCATTTCAAGCCCGTGATCGAGAGCAGGAAGAATCGCTTCGAGACACTCACGAACGGCCTTTGGACTGCCGGGAAGGTTGATAATCAATGTTTTACCTATAGTTCCCGCCACACCACGGCTAAGCATTCCTTTTGGGGTAATCCGAATGCTTTCAGCGCGCATTGCCTCGGCGAACCCAGGGGCAAGCCTGTCTATCACTGCCAATGTCGCTTCCGGGGTAACATCACGAGGGGCAAGTCCGGTGCCACCCGTTGTTAGGATCAGATCGACCCTCTCACCATCGGCCCACTCTATCAACTTGCCGGATATCTCGCCTTTCTCATCCGGGATAATCTCATATTGAGTAACCTCAGAACCAATTCCCGCAATCATTTCACGAATGATGGCTCCACTCTCATCGTCACGCTCTCCTCTGGAACCCTTGTCACTGATAGTCAGAATACCAACGGTGAACATATTCTCACCCCCTGAGCCGATTCAGAACCTCATCGAAAGCCAACCGCTGCTGCTCTCCTCCGTTCATATCGCGCAACATCACCACGTCATCTTTAAGCTCATCCTCACCAATAATAACCGTATTGTTAGCACCTACAGCATTTGATTGTCTCATCTGAGCTTTCAGACTTCTGTTCCCGGAAGCAAGAATGGCACTCATCCCCTCCCGACGTATTCGTGTAACATATTCCATCGCCTTGTCTTTAGCCTCTTGTCCAAGAAAAGCGACGAAAGTGGTGTGAGTAGAAAAATCGGGAAGGGGCGCATTCTGATTTTTGAGGTTGAGAATCGTACGCTCGAAACCAGTGGCAAATCCCACCGCTGGGGTTGGCTTGCCACCAATATCTTCGATAAGGTCATCATATCGGCCACCACCACCAATAGTGCTCTGGGCGCCTTTCGCACCCGGTGGTTGAATTTCGAAGACTGTCTTGGTGTAGTAATCCAATCCGCGAACCAGCCGATGATCCACATCGAAATCTAAACCGAGAATGGATAGATACTTCTTTAGTGACTCGAAGTGACCTGAGCATTCCGAGCAAAGGCAATCAAAACTTTTTGGTGCTTGGTCTGCCAGAATCATGCAGGCTTCATTCTTGCAATCCAGTAACCGAAGTGTGTTTCTTTCAGCCCGTCGTTTGCAATCAGGGCAGAGCCGATCGGTTTTCTCGGCGTAATAAGCCTTCAACGCTGCCAGGTATTGAGGACGACAGTTCTTGCAACCTATACTATTCAATTTCAAGACTAAGCCCTGCAAACCAAGCTGGCAATACAGCGACCATGCCATATCGATAACTTCCGCATCGAGTGCAGGATCAGCGTCGCCAATAGCCTCAAATCCGAACTGCCAGTGCTGGCGAAACCGTCCTGCCTGGGGTCTCTCGTAGCGGAATATCTGGGTGATATAGTAGAGTTTCACCGGTTGAGTTAGATTGTGCATCCCATGTTCGAGATAAGACCGGCATATGGAAGCAGTCCCCTCGGGACGCAGGGTCATCATTTCGCCACCACGGTCCTCGAAAGTGTACATTTCTTTTTCGACTATGTCCGTCTCTTCACCGATGCTTCGCACAAAAAGCCCGGCATTTTCGAAAACCGGAGTATCGATTCTCTGGTAGCTGTAGAGTCGACAGATATCTACGATACTGCTTTTGATTAGCTGCCAGTATGCCTGATCGGCAGGGAGTATATCGTAGGTGCCGCGTGGTGCCTGATACAAAATCAACCTCTTGAGACTCAACTTTGATATAGCATACATTATGGGATACGGGGTGTAAAGGTGAGTGAAAACCGAATTGAAAACCTTTACAGTTGAAAGAGGGTATGATAACATTTAAGATGGTCTAATTTGGCCGAATGATAAATCACCAGTCAGGAGGGATTATGTCCGACGAGAAGAAGGAATTCAACAAAACTATTGACCCATCGACGTTCGAACTACTAGCGGTTGCTGAGGCTGAGGGAATTAGCACTATATTTGATCGAGCTGCAGCCCTCAAAGCATGTCCTATCGGAAGCAGTGGCGCTTGTTGCAAGGTCTGCTCCATGGGACCGTGCCGGTTGACGGGAAAGAATGAAGTGGGCCTGTGTGGCGCCACCAGAGCAACCGTGGCCGCCAGGAACTATGCCCGTGATGTCGCTGCCGGTGCTGCCGCTCACTCTGATCATGGCCGCGATATGGCGATGACCCTGTTGGCAGCTTGCGAAG
This sequence comes from uncultured Dehalococcoidia bacterium, assembly GCA_964634125.1. Taxonomy (GTDB): domain Bacteria; phylum Chloroflexota; class Dehalococcoidia; order SZUA-161; family SpSt-899; genus JABMQN01. The sequence goes on along the minus strand of CAZWIP010000190.1, from coordinate 3,418 downwards.
GTCATGCGCCTGATTACAAGATCAAAGATGTTCCCAAGCTGATGGTTGTAGCCGGGTTGCTGGATGTCGAAACTGAAGGTAAAGAAACCATCGAGATTGGCAGAGATGTGGCGCTTGCCGCGCTGGATAATTTCAGCAGTACCAAGAAAGAATGTGATTATGTCAGGCGAGCCCCCGCGAAGAGGGCGGAAGTCTGGAGAAACATTGGCATTACTCCACGTGGCGTTGACAGAGAGATCGTAGAGGTTTTGCATCGCACTCACATGGGAGTTGATCAGGATGCCGAGCATATTATGAATCATGCCATGCGATGTTCCCTGGGCGATGGCTGGGGTGGCTCCATGCTGGGAACTGATATCAGCGATATCCTCTTCGGAACGCCCGGTCCTGTGAAAGCACGGGCTGACTTTGGCGTCTTGAGCGAAGACGAAGTGAATGTTGTTATTCATGGTCATGAACCCACCCTTTCGATGATGATCGTGGAAGCGGCCGGTGACCCTGAGATTCTGGAATATGCCAAATCCAAGGGTGCGAAGGGAATCAACCTGGCGGGCATGTGCTGCACGGCCAATGAGATTCTCATGCGCGAAGGTGTACCGTTGCTGGGTAATTTCCTTTCCCAGGAACTGTCAATCGTTACCGGAGCCGTCGAGGCAATGGTGGTGGATATTCAGTGCATCATGCAGGGACTCGTAGCTGTAGCGCAGAATTATCACACCGAGATCATCAGCACTTCTCCCAAAGCCAAGATCACCGGAAGCACTTACATGGAATTCGATGAGCATCATGCCCTCGAACAGGCAAAGGCGATCCTGAGGAAAGCCATAGACAATTACCCGAACCGGAAAAAGACCAATATTCCCAACTATGTTAACAACTTGGTGGCAGGCTTTTCCCATGAATATATCAATTATGCGCTGGGTGGCAGTTTCCGCCAGTCCGTGCGTCCTTTGATCGACAACATTGCCAATGGCCGGATCAGGGGAGCTGCCGGTGTGGTCGGTTGCAATAACGCCCGAATGACCCATGATGATAACCAGATCAAGATCGTCATGGAGATGATCAAGAACGATATCATCGTGGTCACCACCGGTTGCAACGCGATCTCCGATGCCAAGTGGGGGCTGCTTTCACCGGAAGTAATGGATATGGCTGGCCCAGGATTGAGGGAAATCTGCCAGACCATCGGTATTCCTCCGGTATTGCACATGGGTTCCTGCGTGGATAATTCCCGCATACTTACCCTTGTTGGACAGGTTGCTACCGAGGGTGGTCTGGGTGAAGACGTTTGCGATGCACCTACGGTTGGATTTGCCCCTGAGTGGATGAGCGAGAAGGCCGTCTCTATCGGAACCTACGTTGTTGCCTCCGGCGTTACCACCTGGATGGTCGGACCTCACCCGTATGACAATAGCCCAGAAGTGGTAGAGTTGATGGATAAGGGTTACAGGGAGAAGGTTGGTGCTTCCCTGTACTTTGAGCCTGATGTTGATAAGGCAATTGCCGATGCCATTGCTCATATCGATGCCAAGCGCGCAGAGCTTAAGCTCGAACCTTATGATCCCAATAAATACGCCAAGAGCGACACCTACTATCCGTCCGACTACACCGGAGCCGATGTATTTGACGAGAACAGGTACACCCGCGCCGGGACCTAAAAAGCTTTAAATTAACTAAACAAAAAAGGGCCTTCCAATCAGGAAGGCCCTTTTTTTGTTGGTATACGGGTAACAACTACTTCGAATCAGGCGATCAGCCAAGCGCTTGCTTCATCTCACTCAAGCGCGCATCGAACTCGGAACGAAGTTCATCTGCCTTTTTTGCCCATTCCTCGTTGTTTTTGATGTTGATGCCAGCAATGGCGTTTCCGTCAATCCCGGCTGTAGCCATACGCTCTTTTGTTTCTTTGCCCATTTCCTCAGAGTTCTCTTCATACCACAGTTTTTTCTGCCATGAATGCTGACCGAAAAGCTTCATCACCTCATCAGCTACGTCCGCAACTGTCTTCGAGCCCTGTAATCCGATGATCCCCTCTAAAGCCCTTTCTGTAAGATCTTTGTTCTCCAAATCTATATTACTGATCAAAGTAGCGAGCGCAGATCGGGTGGCGATGGATTTCCCTTCGTTTTCCAGCTTATCCAGTTGTTTGGCCAGAATGTTGATTTGACCGTGTTCAAAGAATCGCTGAGCGATTGCTTCACCTGCGGGAACATACTTGGCCTCGTTTTGACGCTGCATTTCCTCAGGCGAAAGTTTACCCATACGATCAGCTCGTTCCAGGGCACGTTCCAAGGCACTCTTCATTTCGTCCATCGAATTACTCCCTACTTAATTTATATCAAATCCGCAGCTTGAAGCAAGCTCCAATTCGAATTATAATATCGAGGGGCTAAAGCAAATGAGAAAGTCAAAATAAAATAATCTCCGCCATCTTTTGTGCCTTCGTGTCTTTGTGGCGAAAGATGAGTGGGGATAACTGAAAACTGAGGACTATTTAAATGCAACTGATAAACAATGTTTATGCCTATCCCTGGAATGGAAGAGGGAACAACTGCCATAGCTACCTCTTCCGCGAAGTATTGAAGGGAAAAAGACCGCATGTGCTGGTAGACCCCGGATACGTTATTAATGAAATCGATGAGAAGTGCTTTGAGAACCTGACCCTTTTGATGGCCGAAGATGGAATAATGCCAGAGGATATCGGCTTGGTCATTAATACTCATTCCCACGTAGACCACTGCGGTGCCAGCGAAGCGATTGCTGGCGAGGGGAACACACGAGGGATGATCACCCTTAGCAAGATTGAGGATGAATACCGTCGCGGGACCGGACTGCAACTACATAAAATGATCGGGTTGAAACTGGAAGATTTTGAACCGGATTTCTATTTACAGGAAGGTATTCTCAGCCTGGAAAATATCAAAGACAGATTCAATCTACAGGTAATCCTCACTCCCGGTCACTGCCCCGGATCAATCAGCATTTACGATCCCCAAAACAAGGCCCTCATTACCGGTGATGCAGTCTTTAACAAGAGTGTGGGCCGAACGGACTTTCCCGGCGGCGATGGCAAAGTGTTAAAGGGAAGCATTGAGAAGCTATCAGAATTCGATGCGGAATATCTTCTGCCCGGACATAATACAGAATTTGGGAATATCATTCAGGGGAAAGATAAAGTAGAGGAAAACTTCGCCTTCATCAAGAGATACTATTTTCCTATGATGTAACTGGACCTCAAGCCGCGTGCTTTAGTTTGTATCGAATCGCTTCGTACCGATTGTTCACGCGCACGTACACTATTGGATTTTGGCTGATTTCTCCAGATTGTGACGGGCACAGAGTATTCGGACATTTTCTTTGGTTATGCTATTACTCCGGCAATTAAATAGTATCAGTTGGTAGCATAGGCAATCTTGGG
>CAZWIP010000189.1:0-5816 GCA_964634125.1 uncultured Dehalococcoidia bacterium | reverse complement strand
ATATCAGTTTTGCTGAATTTCTCGCCAAATACAATCTTCCCAAAGCCGCATATGGATATCTGGTTGGCAGCATCCACGATGCTTGTTTCGTTGCGCCCGTCGACGCAGTGGCAGCATCGGAAGGGATTCAGGTTCTGCAATCGATCTTCCTTAGAAGCGGTGGGCTTTTCGCTAAGGGCGGTATCGGTCGGGTAGCTGAGACTTTCGCTCAAGCAGTGGTAGAAAACGGTGGGAAGTACATCACACGAGCCAAGGTTGAAAAGATACTCGTGAGTGATGGAAAGGTTACTGGAGTCGCGACTAATAAAGGTACGTTCAATGCCCCAATCGTGGTGAGCAATGCGGGTATCCAGTCCACAGTTCTTAAACTGGTAGGTGAAGAGCATTTCGACCAGAGTTACCTTACCTATGTGAAAGACCTGGTTCCATCATTGGGTTTACCGGGTATTCGCTATTTCCTCGATAAAAAAATCATCGAACAGCCCTTCGGTACCATCTTTTCTGCTGACAGCTACTGGACCCTGGAACGCTTCAATAAAGCTGCTTCTGGAGAAATGCCTGAGGACATCGCGGTTCTTTACGAAGTTCCTTCCAACTACGATGACACTGCAGCCCCTGACGGCAAACAAATTGTACTGGTATCGGTGTGGGGACCCGCTGACGGAATGTCAACAGCCAAAGATATGAAGCCGTGGTGGGATAAGTGCGACGAGATCATGTTCAAGGTCTTTCCGGACATGCCCAAACACATTGAACGTCGAGAGCCTTATTCAAGTAAAGACGTCTCAGTTTTAACACGCGATAAGGTCCTGCCAAACCAGGGTGGAGAGTGCATCGGTTTGAGCCAATTGGTGGGTCAGGGTGGTGGCCAAAAACCTGCTGTCAAAGCCCCGATTCAAGGGCTTTTCTTTGTCGGCTGCGATGCCGGTGGATATGGCGTTGGAACACAACAAGCAACTGATTCCGGTATCAATGTTGCCAATGTTGTACAGAGATACCACCTCATGCATACTGCAATGACCTAGCTGTCAACTTGAAAATATGTGTTGTGCGTATTTTCACCCTCACCTCACCTCTCCCTTCGAGGGAGAGGAAGTCCTCTCGCCCCTTGGGGGAGAGAGTTAGAGTGAGGGGCACAGTGTGAGTATTGTGACTCACAACTACGTGTTTGACAGGGTACTGGGTAGTGACTCTAAAAGAATTCCATGATATAACAAAGGGGCCGGTTTTGAAAACTGGCCCTTGTTGTTATCATGACATTCCAAGCTAGTCAGCCAATCCTGGAAATGTAAACCGCAGGTAATACTATGGATAAAGCATTGCGCGATCTGATCGATCACATCCAGTTCACAGAGAATGTGGCAGCTAAAATTCATGGTGTGCTCGATGAAGGTCAGATTTACAGGACCGTAACTGAGGAGTTTGTTCAATCAGAACGTTCTCTGGCCGGGATTCTATTGCTGGCAGAGGACGGCTTATCCCTCAAAGTAGCACAGGTATCCCTTTCCTCTGACGTAGTAAAGACGCTGGAAGAAGTCGCTGCCTCACCCATTGAGGAATTCAGAACTGAGTTAAGTGAATCAAGCGTATTAGCTCAGGTAATAAAAGAGGGAACAACACTCCAGGTTACCAGCAATGCCATCTCGGAAGCAATTCTCCCCGAATCATTAGCCTCCCAAGTCATGGGGATCATGGAAATGGGAGGAGAACCATCGATTGTTACTCCCTTGAACCGACACGGGAAGATCATAGGTATTCTTATGGTCATGGCACCAAAGTTGGCTGAGCATTTCATCCCCTCCGTTAGAAACCTGGCACAGCACATTTCAGCAGCACTAGATTTGGCAGACGAGCGAGTCGAACGCGTACGAGCCGAAGAGGCACTAAGGCGCAGCGAGGAGCACTTTCGTTTTCTTATTGAGAATGCCCCGGATGTCATCGGAATACTGAACGCCGAAGGCACCTTACTCTACGCCAGCCCATCATCAGAAAGAGTCACCGGTTTCACTGCCGAAGAACTCATCGGCACAAATTCATTCAATTTTGTACACCCGGACGATCTACCCATTGCCATGGAACTCTTTACCAAAGGAATACAGATCCCGGGACATAGCGCATCCATGGAGGTGCGTTTTCGTCATAGGGATGGCTCGTGGAGATACGCCGAATTCATAGCCAAGTATCTTCTTCATGATCCATCAGTAGAAGGAATTGTACTCAATTGCCGCGATATCACCGAGCGCAAATTGGCTGAAGATGCGCTTCAGCAAAGTGAGGAGAAATTCCGTGCCATCGTTGAAAACGCTCCGGATCAGTTCGTGATAGTACAGCGTGATGGGATAATATCATTTGTCAATTTTGTGGAGCCGGGAGTCAAGTTTGACGATATCGTTGGGGCCAGTGTCTATGACTATGTAGTACCTGAATTAGCTGATATCTACCGCCAAACTCAAAACAGGGTTTTCGAAACCGGAATACCCGAGAGAATAGAAGTCCTCAGTATCATGGAAAGAACCTTTGACTGCCGGATCGCACCTCTGGAAAACAACGATCAGATAGAGCATCTCATGGTAATCCTTACCGACATCACCGATCGCAAACAGGCTGAGGAAGCCTTGCGTCAAAGTGAAACACTCTATCGTCAACTCTTCGATTCCGCCCCAGATGGTGTATTTATTATCGATCAAGAAGGATACATCGTCGAATGCAGCAACAGTACGATGCTGATCTATGGGTATTCCAAGGAAGAAATGATTAACAAACGCATCACGGAATTTATGCATCCATCTTCTGCAGCCAGATTGTCTCAAGAATTTCCACAGGAACAACCGTTTGAGGGTGAAATCCGAATAATTCGTAGTGACGGAAGCATTGTCTATCTCTGGAGAAAAGGCATTCCACTCAAAGACGCAGATGGAAATTTAACTGGTGTTCTGGCTTATGACCGAGATATTACAGATCGTAAACGGGCAGAGGAATTATTACAGAGACACCGACAGCGGCTTGAAAATGTGGTAAAGGAACGCACATCGAGCCTCGAAGAGGCCAACACCGCGCTACGTGTAATGTTGAAAACAGCAGACCAGATCAAGACGGAAATAGAAGAGAATGTGCTGTTCAATGTAAAAAGTTTCGCGCTCCCGTATCTGGAAGAACTTAAAAAATGCTCACTGGATGACAGGCAAAAAACATACGTGGAGATGTTAGAAAATAGCCTGGACCAGGTCACTGAACCTTTCTTGCAAGGTATATCAGCACATAGCCTGACCCTAACGCCCACAGAAGTCACGATAATGAATCTTATTAAACAAGGAAAAGTTACTAAGGAAATTGCTAGTTTACTTAATATGTCTATCAGGACAGTCGAAACCCATCGATACAACATCAGAACCAAACTCGGCTTGAAGAATAAAGCGGTTAACCTCAGAACATATGTTTCCTCCCGCGAATAATACTTAATTTGCCTAAGTATTACGTAATAAGTATACCAGTGTTGAACAACCGGATATCCCGTGGTACAATTTCTCACACTGTAAAATAACCACGATATTCCGTCAATACCTCGTAAGTAGTGCCCCGCTCAATTCTCACAGACTTTACTGGGTGACAGCGGAAGTTGAGGTGTTGTGCTATCCATCCACTTCAGGACATCAGTAATCACACACTTCATGGCAAATTGCGTTATTTATGCTTAACTTTACTAAGAAAGGAGGAATTCATGGCCAAAGAAGAACGATATGATGTAATAATCGTTGGCGCGGGCCATAACGGGACCACCACAGCGGCATATCTGGCTAAATGCGGACTGAGCGTCCTTGTGCTGGAAGAAAGACCTGAAGGTGGTGGCGCACAGGAGACCGTCGAGCCTATTGCAGGTGTGCGCATACAACCCCACGCCATCGGTAACTACGGAGGATCCGCCCCTGGCTGGGAGCAGTTAGAGTTATGGAAATATGGTTTCCGCATGGACTATGACCCCAGATACGAGGTCCCGTTTGACACCGGAAGAGGCCCGATGACCCGTGAAGGGACCCTCCAGGTATCTGAGGAAGATCAGATGGGCTGGGCCAAAATAACCGGATTGCTTGGTGAGCCCATGTTCCACAAGGAACTGCTGCGAGCCACTTTCTGGACTCCGCCCCATCCGAGCTATATTGAAAATGATGAGAACACCATTCCTTATATGCAGGTCTACAAGGAGAATTTACCGGAGTTGTGGACTAAAGAGATGCTGGAATGGACCATGTTCGACTTGATGGACCAATACATTAAAAGCGAAGCTTTCAAAGTGTTTCAGGCCTACATTGCCAATGTGTCCGGCGCATTCGGGCATTTCCCAGGGGTTGCCGTACCAGCATTGGAATGTGTGGCGACCGTTCTGCCGCCGGCAGTTGCTAAGCCTGTGGCCTCTCGTGGAAACATGCATGGTTATTACCATGCCCTCTTCCGCTGTGCGGTTGCCAATGGCGCTACGATCCGCACCTGCTGTCCTGTGGAGGAGATCATCATCGAGCATGGGCGGGCCGTTGGCGTACGCCTTCGCGATGATGCAACCCTTGGAAACAAAACAATATACGCCAATAAAGCAGTGATTAGTGCGGCGCATATTAAACCAACCTTCCTCAAACTGATTGGCCCGAAGCATCTGGATGCCGGTTTCCTGCAAAGAATCAAGGACTTGAGTCTGAAGGGCGGCAGCCTGTTCATGACTCACTTCCTCACCAAAGAGGAGTTTCGGTACAAGCCGCAGTACAAGTGGCTGGATGAGGATCCCCATCCGTTCAACGGCGGGTTCTATTGCATGGAGAACATGGAGATCTACTGGAAGAATCTGGAGTGCGTGCTGGGTCGTCAGGAAAACCTCGATATCCCTCCCGATGAGGCTATGTGGGGGCTGGTCGGGGCAACTAACTACTCTGAAACCCAACCCCAGTGCACTCGCGAGGGCTACTATGTCAATGGACCTCTGTGGATGATGGTGCCTACCCCGGAATACAACACTGATGGCACTCTGGCCATGGACAAGACTCCGGCTGACAAGAAGAAATGGGAAGATTACATGGTCAAGACCCTTTCGAGCATCGTGGAAAATGCCAATTCTGATAACATTGTCAAAATCTGGAGCGACAGTCCGTGGGAGCAGGAATTCCGCAACACTGGCATGCTTGGTGGTTCGTGGTATGGTACACGCTGCGATCGGGACGAGTGGTGGAACGAGCGCCCTCTACAGGAGCTGGCTCGTTACCGAGTGCCGGATATCGAAGGTCTTTACCTTTGCCATCAGTCAGCCGCCCATCCGGGAGGCCTGTGTCTGATGGCCGTAGGTTATAACCTGATGCACATTTTGATCGAAGACGGTATTGCCGAACCGGGTGAATGGTGGTACGAATCGCCGTGGTACATCCCCGAAGAAGGAAAGATATCAGCCAAGCCCGGACAGGGGAGAGTTTAAAGGAGGTATGATACGATGATGGAATTTAAAGGATATCAGCATCCACAGAGTTACTTCCCGGAATTCCCCCCGGAAAGCGAATGGGACGTTATCATAATCGGCGCCGGACCGAATGGTCTCATCGCTGCAGCTTATCTGGCCAAGGCCGGTTTGAAGGTTGCCTTAGTTGAGCGCCGCTATGAAATCGGTGGCGGTTTGGCTACCGAGGAAATTCTCTTCCCCGGGTACTATTCGAATATCCACGCCATCTATCACATGATGGTGGATTATATGCCTGTCCTGCAGGACTTCGACCTGGGCCGTCACGGCCTGGTCTGGATCAAGCCCAATCTGCAGGCCTCCATGGTATTCGAAGATGGCAAAT
>CAZWIP010000188.1:0-5883 GCA_964634125.1 uncultured Dehalococcoidia bacterium | reverse complement strand
CCCAAAAACACAACATGTAGTGGTTAGTCCAGCGAAAGGAATAGCCCTATAACGTTATTGTGCATCTGGTGAACACCGATGTGGTGGAGATCAATGCTGAGGTGGATCAAATTGATGTGGCCAGTGTTGAAGTAGGGCAGATGGCTACAGTCAGTCTGGATGCTTTGCCTGAAGCAATGTTGCGGGGACAGGTGACTGCCATTGCGCCAATAGGCTATTCGGGCGGGGTAGTGACCTTTCCCATTGCCGTCGAGATTCAGGGCGCGGACCGATATGAATTGAAAGAGGGGATGAGCGCTACCATTACTATCATGGCGATGGATGTCCAGAATGTACTGCTCGTTCCCAGTAACGCGGTCCAGCTAACGAAAAATGGCAATGTGGTGCAGGTGGTGACTGGTGATGGGCAAACCGAAGAAAGGGTAGTCGAGATTGGAGCTACCAACGGTCAACAGACCGAGGTTATCAGTGGCCTCTCCGAAGGAGAACAGGTGACTGTGCAGGGGGGTACCCAGATGTCTGAAATGATACAACAGTTCCAGGGGAAGGGCGGATTTGGTGGTAGAGGTATGGGGGTAAAGTAAGGGAATTGACATGATCAAGATGCAGAACATTATCAAGACCTACCATCTCGGCGATGTGGAAGTTAATGCGCTCCGAGGTATAAGCTTCGAAGTGAATCAAGGCGAAATGGTAGCCATAATGGGACCTTCAGGTTCTGGAAAATCAACCCTGATGAATATCATTGGCTGTTTGGATCAACAAAGCTCCGGCACTTATGATCTGGATGATGTCAACGTTGGAGGGCTAAATGACAATCAACTGGCGGAAATCCGAAACAAGAAGATCGGATTCGTATTTCAAACATATAATCTGCTGGCCCGGACAACTGCTCTGGCCAATGTAGAACTGCCACTGATCTATAATGGGACAAACAACCGGCGAAAGCGAGCACTGGAGGCGCTGGAGCGAGTTGGGCTTGGTGATCGAGTGAAACACAAACCGAATGAACTTTCCGGCGGACAGCAGCAGCGAGTGTCCATCGCCCGGGCACTTATCAACAATCCTTCCATAATTCTGGCCGATGAGCCTACCGGAAATCTGGATACCAAAACTGGCGAGGAGATCATGGCGCTATTCACCGAGCTCAATCGCAAAGATGGAATCACCATTGTCATGGTAACCCACGAGCGCGAGATTGGGAAATATGCCCAACGTATTATTAATGTCCGGGATGGAGTGGTAAGCGATGAGGAGGTAGTCAGGCGATGACTCATATTTCAACTTTGATGATCGCGCTTCGAGGCATCTTTGCCAACCGGTTGCGTTCTTTCCTGACTATCCTTGGCGTTATCATTGGCATTGCTTCCGTGATTGCCTTGTCATCGGTGGGTGAAGGGTCCAAGAAGATGATCACCGATCAAATAGGATCGCTGGGTTCAAATCTTCTCATCGTATCCCCCGGGGCAGCCTCTGAGGGTTTTAGAAAAATGGAACAGGGAAGCGCTCAAAGCCTTACATACGAAGACGTTTTGGTGATCGACGAATCACCCGAAATAACCGCGGTTAGCGCAGTAGCACCGGAGGTTTCCACTGGTGCCCAGGTAATTGCCGGTGGTGAGAATGTGTGGGTAGGGATTAATGGGGTGACTCCGGAATATGAGGAGGTTCGGAACAAGGATGTGGCCGAGGGATCATTTATCACCCAAAGTCACGTTGATACAATTGCCTCGGTAGCGGTCCTGGGAAGCGGTGTGGCGGAAGACTTGTTTGGAGAGATAAGTCCTGTTGGGCAGACGATCAAGATTTCCAATCGCCAGTACACAGTGATCGGAGTCCTGGAGAGTCAGGAGGGATGGGGTGGGTCGGATGATTCCGTTCTGGTTCCCATCACCTCGGTTATGAACCGGCTTAGTCCGGAGCGTACCAGTGAGGGAGATCATATTATCAGTTCCATTTATCTGCAGTCGGTCAGCGAAGGCCAGAACGATCTCGCCATCGCTCAGGTTACCGAAGTGCTCCAAGAGGAACACAGAATCCCTTTGGGCGATGAGGACGACTTCAATATCACCAGCATGCAGGATATTGAGGAGACGCTCACCGAAACCAGTGATACTCTCACCATGTTGTTGACAATTACAGCGGCAATAGCGCTTCTTGTTGCCGGTTTGGGAATAATGAATATTATGCTGGTATCCGTCACCGAACGTACTCGGGAAATCGGCATCCGCAAAGCTGTGGGGGCCAAGCGGCGCAACATCCTATTGCAATTTTTACTGGAAGCTACGACCATTAGTGTCATCGGTGGATTGATCGGTATTGGCGTGGGAATCGGTGCATCGAAACTCCTTTCCGGATCAATCACTATGAATTTCTCAGAAATTGAAACTGTAATTACACCGGATACCATTGTAATAGCGTTCCTTGTTGCGGTAGGCATTGGTATTGTCGCAGGTGTCTATCCGGCATTTCGGGCCTCACGACTCAACCCCATTGATGCACTGAGATACGAATAACAATGTCGGGGCGAGATTAGTCGTGCCCCCTACTGCTGGACGTGCAATATGAAGAAAATAGCAGTCTCATTTTTACTGCTGGTATTGTTGCTGACAGGTACTGCAATAATGACACCTGCCTTGGCCGAGGGTTTCTGGAACACCTGCCCTCGCGGGCAGGTAGACTGTGAATATCCGGGCAGGTGCCCACGATATGTTGACACAGATAGCGATGGAATCTGTGATTTGAGCCAGCCGTCCCCATCGGAACGTAGTGAAATCAGCCTTGTTGAATTTGAGACACAGAGTAATGATACCAGTGAAGCTGCAATTAGCGTCAATGGTAATGAGGCGCAAAACCTTGGCAGTATTGGTGACGGCAGTGGCTTGGACTACAGACTGTTACCGATTATCTTACTGGTTAGTTTGTTGTATGGATTAAGTCATTTGCTCTCATCTAAACGGATCATCAAGCGTGTTGTTCATCGAAAGATATGGAATTTTGTGTTGTTTGTGACTTTTGCGATGTCAGCGGTACTTGGGTTGATTCTCATATTAAACATAGACCTCGGTATGGACATATCGCTGCCCTTCAATATTCTATACTGGCACGTTGAGATCGGTATCGCGATGGGTATAGCATCAATGTTTCACATCCTGTGGCACTGGCGCTACTTTACAAAAATGCTTAAATTCACTGGATAGCTGGTTTGGTAGTGAAGTTTGTTTTGGTGTATTGATCGACCATGCATTCAGCGTGACTCAGTCCTATTGATGGGATTCGTACAAAATCGAATCACAATTTGCCAACAAGCTTGCATGTAAACAGAGCATACAGATGAAAGCACCGTCTTATTACAGTATAATGTAAAGTGACTAAAAGCACGTTTGGGTTGAAAAAGGAGGAATGCCGTGTTGAAGCGTGTTGTTCTGATTACTGGATTAATCATATGTCTTCTGATCACCTCATGTCTCGTTAGTGCTTGCAGTAATTCACCTGACGAAACGGAGGAAAGTCCAAATCCAACCCAACCTCAAACGATAGAACAAAATTCCCTCTCCTGTATCGCAGACGTAGTGGCACAAGTGAAACCTGCAGTAGTGGCGATAAATGTCGAAGCGATAAGTTACGATATCTTTAATCGAGCTTATCGGGAGCAGGGTGCTGGATCGGGCTGGATTGTTGATGAAGATGGTCATATCGTCACCAACAATCATGTAGTGGCTGGTGCAGATACGATTACAGTTACGCTTGATGATGGCCGTGTTCTCACGGCAGAGGAAGTCAGTACCGATCCCCTGACGGATCTGGCGGTAATCAAGATAGATGTCCGGGATTTGCCGGTTCTTAAGGTGGGGGATTCTTCAGCTTCAAGTATCGGCGAATGGGTGGTGGTCATAGGGAATTCATTGGGGCGGGGAATAAGTGCGACTCAGGGCATTGTGAGTTCGACTCAGGTATCACTCGCTGTTTCTCCCGGGCAAACACTGGATGACCTGATACAGACGGATGCTGCCATCAATCAGGGCAATAGCGGAGGCCCGCTCGTAAATATGGCCGGTGAGGTTATCGGTATCACCAGTGTGAAAGTTGCCGAAGTGGGTGTAGAGGGCATGGGCTATGCTATCAGTAGCAATGAAGCCATGCCAGTCATTGAGCAGCTCATCGAAATGGGCTATGTCTTGCGACCGTCTTTGGGTATCAGCACGGCTACCGTGGATCGCAGGATCGCTGTCATCTACAGGTTGCCGGTTACTTCAGGGGTTCTGGTTACCGAAATGCTGGTGAATGGTCCTGCGGATAAGGCCGGACTCGAACCAGGCGATGTTATTACCTCAATTGATGGAATGGAAATACGAAGTACAAATGAGTTCACACAGGTCATCATTTCCAAGGAGATTTCTCAGGCTGTTGAGGTAACGTACTGGCGGGGGAAAGATAAATTCGAGACGCAGGCAACGCTTCTTGAGGCCCCATCTCCTAATCTAAACTGATGCGCTTAGGTACGAATAGTATAGTCAGGGCACGACATGTCGTGCCCTGACTATACTATTGAAAGAGCGTCCAACTTTTCTATCGTCCATTCATTTAACACCATGTAATATCCCTCGCTAGTATTGACATTATCTCAGGTAATTAATATAATAGTCTAATATGAATAGTCAAAATAGACTATATGTTTTGAACTATAAATTGGGGGCATGTGATGAAGGAACTTCTTTTACTCGGTTTACTATTGGATGGGAAAAAGCATGGCTACCAGTTAAACGAATCCTTCAAACACTCGTTTAGCATGTACGCCGACCTTAAAAAATCCACTGCCTATTACACTTTGAACAAGTTGGAAAAAGATGGATATGTGATTCACGAGACCGAGAGGGAGGGGAACCGGCCGGAGCGGCGTGTCTACGAACTCACCGATACTGGAAGAGATCATTTTTTTGATCTCTTGCGCCAGAATCTAAGTGATTTCTCTCGTACATATTATGATGACGATGTGGGTATTGCGTTCATGAATGGGCTTTCGAAACAAGAAGTGAAAAATCTATTAAGCGAGAAACAAAAAAAAGCACAGGCGGCTTTGAAACTGTACCAGGATCATTTGGAGATTGTTACTGATAGAAGCTGGCGCTATGTGATAGAGCATAATATTGTTCATTTAGAGGCGGAGGTCAATTGGCTTGCTAAGGTACAGGCGGATTTAGTCAAAACATCGTAGTACCAGCATTTTCAAAAAAGGTGAATAGAAATGAACAAAGCGAATAACAGTGAATTAGCAAACGAAACACGTGGATTGGTTAAACGATACGAAGAAGATATTGTTGCTGTGGATCGTGTAGATTTGTCCGTTCCAACTAATACGGTCTATGCACTACTGGGACCAAATGGGGCCGGAAAGACAACCACAATTTCCATACTAACTACGCTCATCGAATCAACGAATGGTTCGGCTAAAACCGCAGGGTTCGATGTGGTTACTCAGGCTGATGAGGTTCGTCGAAGGATCGGTGTGACTTTTCAGGAGATGGTGCTGGATGAGGAGTTAACCGGTAGACAGGTACTGGATTATCACGGACGACTATATGGTCAAAGCAAAGTGCAACGCAAGGCCAAGATTGCTGAGTTGTTGGCGCTGGTAGAGTTGGAGGAGGCAGCTGACCGACGATGTTCCACGTATTCAGGTGGAATGAAGCGGCGCTTGGAGTTAGCACGGGGATTAATGACCAATCCAGAAGTGCTTTTTCTGGATGAGCCTACTTTGGGTCTGGATCCTCAGAATCGAGCTAGTATTTGGGCTTATATTAGAGACTTAAAAGAAAAACAGGGCCGGACTGAGGTAAGCTGAAAAAAGTGGACACCAAAGTCAGATAGAATAAAAAGGCGGAG
>CAZWIP010000187.1:0-5898 GCA_964634125.1 uncultured Dehalococcoidia bacterium | reverse complement strand
CACCTCCCGATACTACATATTGTGGTTGGTCCAGTCAAGGAGATAGCCCTATTCTCCATTAAAGGGGTCTATACGACCACGCGAGACAGGTGTCCCAGACCGCGTGCCAGGATCATCTTTTGAATTTCCCGCGTACCATCACCGATGTTCACCCACCGGACGTCCCGGTAGATACGGGACACAACGCAGTCATCCAGATATCCCAGGCCGCCATGCACCTGAACGGCGTTCGATGCTGCCCTGATGGCTGCATCACAGCCAAAATATTTCACCATTCCTGCTTCCATTAGCGGTGCCTGGCCTGCATCCAGGAGTCGCGCTGCGTTGTCGCGGAGCATCCGTCCAATCTCCAGATCCACATACATATCTACGATCATGCCCTGCACGTACTGGAAGGAGTAAATCGGCTTGCCAAAAGCTACCCTGTGCTGAGCGTATTTCAAGGACTCGTCGAGGCAAGCCTGATGCATGCCGAGGGCACAACTACCGACTCCCAGCCGCCCCTGAGCAAATCCCACGTTCACCATCCAGTGGCGTCCATCCTCACCGAGATCTAGTAGGTTCATCTTGGGTACGCGGCAGTCATCAAAGTGGATTTCCCGGGTGTCAGACGAGCGGATGCCCATCTTGTGCAGTTTGGGCATGATAGTATAGCCGGGTGTTCCCGTGGGAACTATGATATTGCTAAATTCTTTCGATTCCTTGTCGGTAACACAGACGACCATCACATAGGCGCAGTCGTCGAGTCCTGCATTGGTGATGAAGGTTTTCGAACCGTTGATCACCCACTCGTCCCCATCCAGCACGGCCATGGTCTTGATCTCACGCGTGTCGGAACCAGCATCCGGTTCGGTGATGGCCCCGGCATGGGTTGCCTCTCCCCGAATCACAGGAAGCAGGAGCGTGTCTCTCCATGCCGCCTTCTGTTCCTCCATTAATACCTTCGGTAAGGCGGCTCCGGTACTGGCAACATTGTAGGTGATTCCCAATGAAGCATCGGCCCGAGAAAGCTCCTCGATCACGAGACAGTGAGCCAGTTCTCCGGCATCGGTGCCACCCCAGTCTTCCGGCGCCAGGATCCCGGTCACTCCCAGCTCTCCCAGCTTGCGATAAAGGCCGTAGTCGAACTCACCGGTCCTGTCGCGTTCCTGGGCTCCAGAAATTACCTCCTTCTCGCAGAAGTCGCGAGTCAATTTCCGAATTGCTTCCTGCTGTTCCGTGTATGGTGCTGACATCATGGTTTCTTGAGTCTCCTTTCTTAATTAACCTTCAATGAATGCGGCAGGTTTACCTGCCGCAACTCGCTATTTGACAAGTTCTATGTGAAAATCCTCGATTCTCCCTTCCCGCTTGTCCTCGAAAACCACCCTGACAGGCATGCCCACTTTCAGTTCTGATGCGGCCCGTTCGAGATCCGAGAGGTCCAGACAGCGCAGTACTTGAGGAATTGCTGTCGATGATTCACCCAGCTTCACCAGGCAAATCACATACGGTGGCTTCGGCATCCCTGCAAACGAATACTGATCGGTCACGATTGTGAACGCTTCGAGCGTCCCCGTGGGGTCGAGTTCGACCCAGTGGTCCTTCAGCGATACGAAGCACTGTTCGCAGAATGATCGGGGCGGTAACAGAATCCGACCGCACTCCGGGCACTTCGTCGCCATGATGCGGGCATTATCCCGCAACTCGATCAGGAACCTGCTCGATGTCTCTCCAATATCATGAAGGAAGGGGACTTCCCATTTCGCCGGTACTTCAATACTCGCCATGTCAGCTCTGCTCCTTTCGTCTGGGTCAATCCTGTGCGGGCACGATGTAGAAATCCATCATCCTTCCCTCTCTCTCTTCCCGGAATCTCACCTCGACAGGCATGCCGATGTACAGTTCCTCCCTGGCTTTGTCGGGATCCGTGAGATCGATCTCCTCAAGAAAGTGCAGGATGTTTGTCGAGGCTCCGCCGATCTTGAAGTATCCCACCACGTACGGTGGTTCGCGCGTCTCGGGGAAAGGAAGGGTAACCACGGCAAAGGCCTCCAGCGTCCCTTTTGGTTCCACCTCGACCCAGTGATCCTTCAGAGAGACGAAGCATCTCTCACAGAAAGACCTCGGTGGCAGCATCACTCGGCCGCACTCTGGACACTTGGTGGCCATGAGGCGCGCGTTGTCACTCAACTCCTCAATGTATCGGCTGCCGACCTCTCCGGCGGCGTACATCCAGGGCAGATCCCAGGTTCCGGGTATCTCCAGCAGTTCTGCTTTCTCTTCCATTTGTTTCCCCTTGCTCCTAACGTGGCTCCTTCGAGAGAACCATGGCAGTCATGAATGTCGCCGAACCGGGTGCCGGTGAACCTCCGGCACCTGTAGCCAGCGCCACATTGACATCGGGCACCTGACGGGCGCCCGCTTTACCCATGATCTGCAGTGACGCCTCCGCCACCCGCACCAGGGCCGTGGCCCCGATGGGATTAGAACATAACACCCCGCCGGACGGACTGAACGGAATCTCTCCCGTCATCTCCCCGAATCCATCTTCCACCATTTTCAGTGCCTCTTCGGGGGTCTGGCAGAAGCCCAGCGACTCGTAGTATCCAATCTCTGTGATCGAAAACGGATCGTACGGCTCCACCACGTCTATCTGTTTTCTGGGATTGTCGATGCCGGCTATCCTGTAGGCGTTCTTTGCCGCCAGGCCGCCGAGCGTCGCCTCATCGTTCTCTTCTCCTGGAGTGGTGATACTTGTGGAACCACCCATCCCGATCACCCAGGCGGGAGTCGATGTGATCTTCTTTGCTCTCTCCTCTGAGGCGAATACTACCGCGCACGCACCATCAGAACTGGGGCAGCAGTCCAGTAGTTTAACGGGCTTGACCAGCGGGAACGAGTTCATTACATCGTCCATCGTGACCGATTTTCTCACGTGGGCGTACGGGTTGTTGAGCGCATTTAGGTGGTCCTTCACCGAAATCCGGGCCATGTGCTCCTCGGTGAGGCCTGTCTTGCTCATGTTGATGCTGGTGGCCATGGCCACCGTGGTGATCAGGTTGAGGGAAAAGCCGGCGGTGAAGATGGGGTCCCAGATGAGGCCCAGAATCCGCTGGGCATTCGGGGTCTGGCCAACCCGCTGCATGGCCACGACCAGCACGACATCAAACGCGCCGCTCGCGATGTGATGAACTCCTGCCTGAGCTGCCGATCCGCCAGTGGTTCCGCCGGTATGGATTCTCATAAAAGGCTTGTTCAAAGCTCCCATGCCGTCGGCGGCCCACTTGTCCGGTGAATTCACCCCCTCGAAGGCCTCCGGGGCCGTGCCGAAGACGACCGCGTCAATATCGTCGAGTGTCAGCCCTGCATCCTCCAGAGCGTTCTTTGCTGCTTCATGAACCAGTTCCGGGACCGATACGTCCCGTCGTCTTGTTTTATATGGTGTTTGCCCTGAGCCTACAATTGCTACTCTTCTGGCCACAACGTCTCCTTTCCTAACTACCCAGTATCACGACGCAATTCGATTGGGCGCACATACCGCCAGTCCCATGCGCCAAGGCGAGATGGGCTCCCGGGACCTGGTGTTCGGCGGCTCTCCCGGTCACCTGCAAGGCCGCTTCCGCTACTCGAATCAGGCCCACCGCCGTGTAAGGATTCGAGGATAAAGCGCCTCCCGAGGGATTCACTGGCAGCTTGCCATTCGTGAGGGTGGTCCCTTGATCTATAAGTGATCCGCCCTGACCGGCTTCGCAAAGGCCGAGGGACTCGTATTCCATCAGTTCGTGATAGGAAGTAATATCGTGGATTTCAGCCACATCCAATTCCTCGATGGGATTGGTGATGCCAGCCATGTCATAAGCCCGATTTGCAGCGTCCGACATCGACGAAAGATTGCCCAAATCTTTATCTCCCATGTAATACGTGTCATTCCCCCAGCCGATCCCTTTGATCCATGCACACCCGTTCCTCGCCTTTTTTGCCTTTTCCTCGGTGGCAAGGACCATGGCACAGGCCCCGTCGGACTTGGGCGTGATATCGAGTTCTCTCAGGGGCCACGACAGTAGTTTCGATTGTAGAACGTCGTCGGTCGTGACCTTCTGCTGGAGATGCGCCAGCGGGTTATTGAGAGCGTTGGCGCGGTTCTTGACCGAAACAGCGGCGGCTTGCTCTGCGGTGATGCCGTATCGGCGGCTGTAGCTCATCGCCTGCATGGCATGGGCCGTAACATAGTTGAATCCGACCGGACGATAGAACACCGGGTCGAAATTGAGGTGTGTGATCACATCGAAATCGCCCTCGGACAGTTTACTCCAGCTCACCACCAGAGACGTTCCGTACTCGCCCGACATGAGTCGCATCCACGCCAGCGCGACAGCGAGAGCGCCATCCTCGGCCACCCTCGTTTCTTCTTTCATATGGGCCCCAGCGGGCGCAGCCAGGAGCATGCTGCTGATGCTTCGGCCATCGATGAGGTCGTGCGCTGCCAGCACTACGCTGTCAATTTCGCTGATATGGAGGCCGGCATCGTCTAGGGCTGCCTTCGTGGTCTCAAATATCATATCGACCAGGTCCTGGCTGCGTTTTGCTGCTTCGTGTTTGGTCTGACTTACCCCGATCACTCCGACTCGTTGTTCCATGTCTCCCTCGCATTCAAATTGCTACGATTCCGGGTATATGCTCCGTGCCGAAGGCTACTCGAATATCTTCTTGTAGACATCATCTCTCGCGGCGGCTTTGCTCATTTCCTGTTTGATCATTTCCGGGGCAGCGAAAAGGCTCTTGCCGACCTCTGCCTCCAGTTTCAAGGCGCTATCCAGGTCCATGTTGATGCCGGTATCGATGAGATACTTGGCCACTCTCATTGCTGCAACGGATCGTTCTGCCAGCGTACTGGCCAGTTTCTTTGCCTCTTCCAGTACCGATGCCGCGGGAACTACACAATTCAGGAGTCCTACCCGATAAGCCTCTTGAGCATCTATCGGTTCGCCGGTGTAATGCATCTCCTTGGCCTTGGTCATCCCAATCAGTCTCGGCAGTTTCTGGGTGCCACCAGCAAAGGCCAGCGCCCCGAAGCGAATCTCCGGAACCCCAAACATGGAGTCTGCCGACGCCACTCGCAGATCACAGGAGATGGCCATCTCCAATCCCCCCGCGAGGCAACTCCCGCAAATTGCCGCGATCACTGGTTTCTCAATGCTGTCTAACTTTCGATAGAGTTTCCGAATGTCATACAACAGTGTGGGGGACTGTTCCTTCAGGTCGAATCCGGCACAGAAGTACTTGTCGCCACCGGTCAGGATCACTACCTTCACTTCCGGATCGTCCGACATCTGATCAAACAGCTGGTTCAGTTCGCCCACCAGCACCGTGTTCAAGGCATTGCGGCGCTCTGGCCGGTTCAGCGTCACTGTGGCAATGCCGGCGTCTTTCTGATAGATCAATGCTTCGTAACTCATCCCGGATGCTCCTTTCGATAGTGACTGGGGGGATCAGAACCGGATGACTCCCCGTATGATCTTGCCCCGTTCCAGATCGGCAAATGCTTCGTTGCTTCTATTGCAGCTTGGGATAGTAAAAACCAGGGTCATAAAAAGCATAAAGGTAAGAGGGTCTGCTAGTCTATTCATGTCCACCTCCGGTTTGACTTTTTCGCGCCGCATAATTGGGGGGAATAGTCATAGAAGTTGGCACTCAATGGTGATCAAGTTTAATTGCAGGAATCACAATTTGTCAATACCACATGGAAAGGCTGTGAGGTATACGTGAGGTTGAATTGTACTGATTTCAAAGATGCACGCTGCCCAAGGGCGGGTGTATTCTTTGGTGATTCTTCGAAAGCAAGTGGTTTAGGAGCACGTGATTTGGTAATGTACAATCTTTTGTGTGAATTCTGAAAGGGGTAGAACTAAGGGTGCT
>CAZWIP010000186.1:0-5922 GCA_964634125.1 uncultured Dehalococcoidia bacterium | reverse complement strand
AACCCCAAACACAACATGTAGTAGGTAGTCCAACGAAAGGGATAGCCCTATTAAGTAATTTGCCGTTGCTGATGGAGTCACTAGGGCTTTGTGTGTGATCCCAACTATCAACTTCACCTGCTATTGGCGCATATTGCGATGAGGCGAGGGTTTGTTGCTCCGCCAAAATCCGTTCATGGACAGCCGGGGTGATAGCAACAATATCCCCTTCAAGTGTTTCTTTAGCCTCATGGGTATCGTATTTCCAACGACAAGAGTTGGTGCAGGCCCCTTGATTACCATCACGGTGCGTCATGTAGCCAGATAATAAGCAGCGCCCGGAATAGGCGATACACAGAGCGCCGTGCACAAACACTTCCAGTTCAATATCGGGGCAGCGCTGGCGGATTTCTTCAATCTCATACAGAGACAGTTCGCGCGAGAGTATCACGCGCTTTAAGCCCTGACGCTCCCAGAATTTAACGGCAGCCCAATTGACAGCATTGGCTTGCACAGACAAGTGAATGGGCATGTCTGGCCATTTGTCGCGTACCATCATGATCAGCCCTGGATCAGACATGATTAAGGCATCCGGCCCCATAGCAATTACTGGCTCCATATCACGGAGATAAGATCGAATCTTGTCGTTATGTGGTGCAAGATTACTAGCAACAAAAAAGTCTTTATTCTGTGCATGAGCCATAGAAATAGCTTCTGCCATTTTCTCTAACCGGTTGAATTCATTGTTTCTAACCCGTAGGCTATAGCGAGGCTGCCCAGCGTAGACCGCATCTGCCCCGTAGGCAAAAGCGTATTGCATGTTTTTGATCGAGCCGGCAGGTGAGAGAAGTTCAACTTGTTTCATAATTGCAGCACTGTTGTCGAAAAAAGGTAGGCAGGATATAACAAGGGTCGGATATATCAATCATACCCGAGGTTGATGGTTTCTGATAGGCCTGGCTCTCGATGCCACCTGCACACATCAGTCACGAGCCAGGCGCTACCACAAATAAGGGGTGAGACGGTGGAACCTCTCTTTATTTCATTTGCTTGGCTGAAGCGTTCTCTTTATCATTCCTGCAACCTTCATCGCACTGCCAGCACACCCGGAAGTCCCGATAATCCCCGGTTCTGTCACAGCTTCTCCTACACTGTAAAGGTTCCTCACTGGGGTAGTTACCGGCAGGAAATAGGACTTTGTCTCCCAACCATGCGATTCCGGTAGATCATGATCGATATTACGGGGATCGATCTTAAGAATTTTGCCATGCTTTTCGAATTCAGGGAAGTGTTCTTTTATATCTAATAAGCACTGTTCAATTTCATATTCCTCATCCATTGGCTCTATGGTAGAACGAGGCTCACCGATAATGTAGAGTAACTGCTGACCAGGAGGCGCCAGATCCGGGCATACATTGGTAACCGGCAGAACAGCTTGTATTCTTCGAGAACAGATAAGATTCAATCCTGCTTTTTGACCTTTTTCAAGGCAAAGCGGTTTGTCTCCCGCAATAGCGAAGAATATGCATGGGTGGGGCCTCATTTTGGTTCTCATTGATCTCAAGTAGTCTTCTGTATAATTCTCTACCCCCGCCAGATTAACGGTATGCCTCGGGGGGGCATTACTGATTACCGCTTTACTTGAGATCTCCATTTCTTTACCATCTTTTTCTATAACCACACCTTTGGCCACACCATTCTTGACCACCACTTCCTTCGCGCCGGTATTGAGCCACACATCCCCACCATAGTTTTTCACCACCTTTTCCAGTTCCTGCATCACTGTTATGTTGCCATGCGGAACCATCCACACATCTGTCATTCCCGCAGTCCTCCCCATGACAAAGAACAGTTCGGAGGCCTGCAACTCATGAGCACGCGCCATAGCAAAGCCGGTACAATATGTATCGAATAGATCATGTACAAAAGGATTATCGGTGTATCGCAACATCCAGTCGCGTACACTGGTGTTGTAAAGACTGGCTTTCTTTTTGTTTGGGTGCTTAATGGTGTACATCACTTCGTCACGGAAATCATTCATGATCCGTTCAGCTGGTACTTTCATGACAAACGATGCTGCCCGGTCGCCGCGGGCCGAATGGTTTTTCTCCATGATATCCAGTAACTTCCTGAACCGTCCTCTGCCAGTTAATTCGTAGTCCTTTCCCTCAATTCTGCACACATACTCGGGTACCTCTCTAAGCTCCACCTTCAGTCCCAGCTCTTTTATTATCTCAGGTACATATCCTGACATGTGCAGATACACCGCACCTGTAGGGAATTTGTAGGCGCCATCAAGCACTTCGGTAGAGAACCGGCCACCAATTTGGCCACGCTTCTCAAGTACCAAGGTTTTGTAACCTGCTTTGGCAAGTAGAGCCCCGGCACACAAGCCTCCCATTCCTGATCCCATTACCACTACATCGTATTTGCCATTGTTCATTTCTTTAACACTCCTTTATAGTGTTCATCTGGAAGGGTTTGAGCGAATACGCACCTCTCCCGGATTGTATCTTTCTACAGGGAAAGTATCGCTGGCACACGCTTAAGCGTCAATCCGGGTGTCTACGGTATTTCGTTGCTACCGCTTAGCTAAAGTGGAAAAGTGAACCATTCCTGTAACATTGTCAAACGCGTGCTAACACTGAGTGTATAAATGGGGAATAGAAGGATGTTGGTTAAAATCAGATGTCAATGGGAAGAATACCACGGCGGAGAGCATACCGAACCAGGTCGACGTGTGTATGTAAACCTAGCTTGTGCATCATGCTAGATCGGTGGTCCTCAATTGTTCGAGGACTGAGAAAAAGGCGCTCCGCAATTTCTGCGTTGGTCAAACCTTCGGCAGCAAGATGAAGGACTTCCCGTTCCCGGTTCGATAGCATTTCATAGGAGTCTGAAATGACCCCATCTTTTGCCTTCTTCATATAAGCTTCGATTGTGTCGGCAAGCGCTTCGCTGATATATCGACGTCCGATCGCGGCTTCTCTAACTGCAGGGATTAGTTCATCCTGCGTTGAGTTTTTCAATACATATGCTTTTGCGCCTGACTGGAGAGCTTCCATGACGTACGCTTCATTGGGATACATGGATACAACAACGACACTTGTGTGAGGCGCAACTTCAGCAGCACGCCGTGAAACCTCAAGCCCGCTAAGACCCGGCATCATCACATCAACAACCAGAACGTCGGGTTGAAGTTGTTCGATGATATGGATGGTCTCCAATCCATCCGCGGCTTCACCAACTATTTCGAAATCCGGCTCGGCTTCCAAAATGAATTGCAGGCCACGCCTGACGACATCGTGATCATCTGCAAGTACAATTGTTGGCATGCTCTAATCTGCCTTTCCGCTAGAACTTGATCTTTGAACAGGGAGATGGGCAATTATATCCGTACCGTTGCCACGGGTTGAGCTGATTTTCAATTCCCCTCCCAATGCTACAGCTCTCTCTCGCATACCGACGAGTCCGCTGGATGGTCGTGAGGTTCGAGTGGCTTTTGGATTAAAGCCTACTCCTTCATCATGTACATGCACGGTAAACGTTTTACCATCAAAGAGGAGCCACACTGCCGCCGTGTTCACGTTTGCATGGCGTGCGATATTGGTAAGGCTCTCTTGAACGATGCGATAAGCCACAGTAATGATATCAACTGGAAGTGATCGATCCATTCCCTTGTGCCTGAAGTCTACCTGCACACCCGTTTGCAGCGAATAGCGCTCAATAAACCATAATATCGAAGGGACCAAACCAAGGTCATCCAGCATCGAAGGCCTCAAGTTCAATGACAGTTCACGTACACGTTCGATCAATTCATCCAGAACTTGTTGTGTCTCGTCTAGTATCTTGCGATTGTCGGTTGCTGATCCTGTCATGACCCTGCCAAACATCATTTTCAAACCAGTGAGACTTTGGCCAATCTGGTCATGAAGCTCGGAAGCTATATGACGCCGTTCCTGTTCCTGGACTTCAACGAGTCGTCGCGAAAGATCGCGCCATGCTTCTGCCAAATGTTTATGTTCCGTGACATTATAAGAAATTGTCTGTACGGCAAAAATGTTGCCGGTTCCATCCCGAACAGGTTCGAATCGTGACAGGAACCATCGTTGCCCTGGTGGCAGAGTTACCTTATCTTCATATTCTGTACCTTTACCCTGTTCCACTACACGATGCACTCGTCTTAGGATTGCTTGGCCTTCAGTAGGAAAAATATCATGCACGCGTCTGCCAATGATACTATCGGGCGTACCACCCATGATATCCGCTCCAGCGATGTTGATCAGTAGGACGTTGCCTTCAAGGTCATAGTACACAATGGGAGTAGTGGCGCTATCCAGGATCACACGAAATTTTTCTTCGCTTTCCAGCAGTGCAACTTCAATTCTCTGATATTCGGTGATGTCTTTTAAAATCGTCATGAATGCATCGCGATGGTCACACCTTACTTTGACCGTTGTCATTTCAACATCTTTTGTTGTTCTATCCTTGCATGTAATCTGGAATCTCTCGGGTGAGAGTATATCCTCCCCAATGCTAACTACAGACTCTTGAATGTGTAGTGGAACTTCGGAGGGGAATACCATGTTCATAAAAGGAAATTCACCAATTATCTCGTCCAATGCCCATCCAGATATCTCAACGAGAGCTCTATTGGCATATCGGTTCACTCCGTTCTGCGTTACGACCACTCCTTCACTGATATTATCCATCAATGTAAAATGCTGTTCCTCAAGTTCGATGAGTGCTTCTGCAAGGTGTTCGCACTCTCGTTCCAGAGAGAGAAAAGCTTTCTCTGATGTCTTGTCAGCCTGAGACTCGGCCGGCTCCATGTTTTTTCGAACACTTCTAGCCATTCTTTGCATCACCTTCCATGATACCAAACAGTTTGTGGCATCAATGGGATGATGAGAGTAAATTGATGCCGTTTCATACTTTTTTAGTGGAACCACTATAATCCATCCTGGCATCTACTGCAAGTATGATGCTAATTAGCTGCATTTCAATTGCATCCTATTGGATATTTGCATTTTAGTTACAGAAACATCGCAGATTATACCGAAAACCTTATTGAGCCTTCATCTGAAGTATTGTTATGCAAGCGTATCTCTGGAGAAGGGGTGAATCAATCCGTATTCATACGGATTGACTCAATCCAAATATCAAAGGATACTATTCAAACATTAAAGATTGTTCGTAAATATGTATAACATACTTACCCGAAAGATCGCGTATCAAGTAGGTTGCTGGTTGTAAAAACCGAGGATGAATGTTGATGACTATAACGGGATAAACTGCCATGTCAAAAATAAAAGCATTAACAGTTGCACCAGATGAACATGATGAGATTATGGCGGTGCACCGCGAGTTTATAGAAGAAAAGTGTCCTTTCGATAAGGTGATGGGATTGACTGTTGAATCGGCGAGTTCGGAATCTGCCTGCCTCACGTTCGATATGAAAGATCATCTTATTGGCAATGTGGATATTCAAGTATTGCATGGAGGAGCCATTGCTACTGTGCTTGACGCAGTTGGCAGCGCCGTACTCACTCACAACATTCTGAGTAATCTTAAGGATTCAACAATCGAAGAGAGGTTAAGGCATTTCAAAGGAGTGCCAACTGTAGACCTAAGGGTCGACTATTTAAGCCCGGGTTTGGGCAAATCCTTTTCTGCCATGGCCTGGATTCTACGTACCGGAAGCAAGGTAGCGGTCACCCGAATGGAGCTTCGTAACGATGATGATCTGCTTATTGCAGTGGGAACAGGTACATATCTTATTCAAATTCGTTAGAGAAACGGTAATTATTTTGTGTCAAAACACTATGAAAAAAGGAGGAGGTCATGGAACGGCAAACTAATATATAGTGCCGGAACTTCTGTGTTCGATTCTATTACTCCGGCAATTAAATAGTATCAGTTGGTAGCATAGGCAATCTTGGG
>CAZWIP010000185.1:0-5925 GCA_964634125.1 uncultured Dehalococcoidia bacterium | reverse complement strand
TATTCTTATTCATGGCGGTATAAGGATCAGATAATAATGCCAGTGAGCATTATAGAAGCGGATGCTTTTACCCAAAGCATCCGCTTCTTTTTTCATGCGGTCGAAGACAGAACACCACGGGTTTACCCGTGGGTATCTATAACCTTTCGGTATAAATATGGCAGTATGGTTGGCTGCCCAAGTTCTCATAGTAATCCTGATGGTATTCTTCAGCCTCCCAGAATGTTGAAGCCGGGATTAACTCGGTGGCAACATCGTACCCCTTCTCTTCAAGTTCATCGATCAATGATTCGGCTATTTGTCTTTGTTCCTCATCTAGATAGAAGATGGCCGACTTATACTGCTCCCCTATATCCGGGCCCTGCCGATTCACCTGGGTTGGATCATGTATATTGAAGAAAAGCCGGGCCAGTTCCTCGTAGGATGTTTTGGCCGGGTCGAAGGTCACCTCAATAGCTTCGATGTGCCCGGTGGTGTGACTGCACACCTCCTGATAGGTGGGATTCTCAGTGTGTCCGCCGGTGTATCCCACCCGGGTTGAAAGCACTCCGGGGGCATCGTTGAAATAGTATTCCATTCCCCAGAAACACCCTCCGGCGAAGATGGCCGTCTGTGGCTCGGATGCTTCCGGCAAGAAACAGAGCGAGGCGGAATTGACGCAATTGCGGGTATCCTTATCAGTAAAACCTTCTCCTTCAAAAACATGACCCAGATGAGCACCGCATTGTGCGCAAACGATCTCCGTTCGCCACCCGTCTGCATCGGGAACCTGTTTTACCGCACCGGGGATAGCTTCATCAAAGCTGGGCCAGCCGGTGCTGGAATCGAATTTGGCACCGGAGGAGAAAAGCGGAGCGCCGCATTGTTTGCAGGTATAGGTCCCATCTTCGTGGTGATCCCAGTATTCGCCGGAAAACGCTCTTTCAGTGCCCTTGTTAATGATCACTCTTTTTTCTTCATCGGTGAGTTCGTTGTAATTCATTTCACCCTCTGCTTGTCCCGAACTATAGCTTTCCTCAAGCTGGTCAGGGGTGTCCCTTTCCACGTATGTCCACGTGATCGCACCAACCAATATTACAGCGATAAACACAAGTATCAATTTCATGAAGTTCCCCCCTCATTATCCAGTATCAGCTTATATCCGATAATGTTTTTCCGCCGTGATTTGAGTCACATTTGAGGGGATGAAATTGCTGCAATCAGCAAGTTCAGCTTGTCTTGAACTCTTTTATTTCTACTGGCTAGTGATTCGACGAGTCCGGGTCGGTTTTCCCGGCATGAATCAACGCAAAGCGGGTGGCTACCGGCCCAACTATCTCGAACAGCACGGTCGAAGCGATTACCACTGGCAAGATGATATCGCCCGCTTCAGGAATCCGCTGTGATGCAACCAGAGCCATCCCCAGGGCAACTCCCGCCTGAGGCATCATCGCCGGTCCCATCCATCTCCGCATTGAAGCTGGTGCGTGACTGATGTGACTGCCGGCCCAGGCCCCGATCAGCTTGCCTATGATCCGGAATGTCACGAATCCGATACCAACGATGCCGATATCGGATAGCGAATCGATTTCCAGTGACGCTCCAGCCAGAATGAAGAACAGAATCATGAAGGGCCATTCGATATCCTGAATGGCGTGAAAGGGGCGATGTCGATGGCTGATATTAGCTACAGTGGCGCCCATTATCATGGCTGCCAGCAGGAAGGAGACTTCTAACCAGATGGCGATCCCCCCGCAGAGGAAAACCGCTCCGACCGCTTCTACCAGGGTGCGCTCTCCGGGTTTGATGCGCCCGCTCAAAAACGCCAGTGGAATTCCAAGTCCGATGCCGATAAGCAGGGCTCCTCCGATTTCCCAAAGTCCGGTCAGGAGCACATCTATCCCTGCTCCTTCTCCCGCAATCCCCTGGGCCACGGTAAGCATAAAACTGAAGGCAAGAAGTCCCCAGGCGTCGTCAACCGCCACGATCCCTTCCAGAACTTGTGAAAAACGGCCTTTTGACTTGACTTCACGGATTACATCTATTGTGGCTGCCGGGTCAGTTGCCGGCGCGATACCAGCAAGAAGGAGGGCTATTACCGCAGTTTGTCCGATAAGGGCCAGTCCGCCCAGTGTCACCAGCGCTGTGACGACTACAACGGAGGCGGAAATCCACAGTACCAGTCGGCCATGCTGGCGCAGTGCGGAAAGAGTCAGCTTCTCTCCCAGCAAAAAGCCGACCATAACCAGGGCGATATCGGCAACAGCTTCGAACCAGTTGTCGCCCAGGTCCGGCAGGATATCAAGAACATCCGGCCCGATGACAATGCCAAGGAGTATCAGGAAGGTGACTCTGGGAAGGGGAGTACGCTGGCCCAGAAAATCAGTGACCAGTCCCAGAAGTAGGAGGCCACCCAGAGTGATAAGCGTTATGCTTATATCTTCCATTCGGATAGCTGTTTTATCCGGGTCGTCTTTTCACAAGGGTGGTTGTCTCAAAGGTGCTTACCGCCACATCATCCTGATTCTTTACTATCACTGCGTGCCTAAGTATCCCCTGTTCCGGATTACTCTTAGATTCTTGTTTCTCTATGCATTCCATAGTCAGAGAGAGCCAGTCACCCGGTCGCACCGGATTAGGGAGGCGCATCTTGTCCCATCCTAACCCGCTTATTACAGCCAGACCTTTCCCGGCTCGATTGAGCAGCCAGAAACTCATAGCCATTGTGTGTGATGCAAATGCAATCAAACCTCCAAGCTGGGTTGCTTTGGCTTTTTCCTCATCTATATGAAATGGTTGTGGATCCCATTTTCGAGCGAACTCAATAACCTCTTCTTTGGTAACCGGGTATTCTCCGGCTGTGTCCTGTTGGCCGATCTCGATATCTTCAAAGTATTTGATTCCATATTATGTACTTCAGGCACTATATTGAAAGGAACCTCTGAATAAGTGATGATTATTCAGAAGTTCCTTTTGTAGTGGATCGCGTCTCATCGCAGCTTTTCTGATCCAGGCACATGGCACACTTGTCATCGTTGCATATCATGCATGATGTACAGTCTTCGCAATTATGCTTTCGTATCCTCTCCGGCATCTCATCTGGGACATATAACTGCCCTTCGATACCAGGTGCGGTGATGAATGGCATGTTCCTCTCCGTTCGGACATTGTTTATCAGCTTATGCTGCTTCTTATATTTCGGAAAAGCTGATGCTCGGTGGACGCATGCTCCTCAATATCCTTGCGTGTCTTGTTCATATAGGTTAAAAGGTCGTTTGCAGCCGCGTTCCAGTGCCCTCCAGCTATCTCACCGCTTGCCAGTTTATCAGCTCTGCTTTTAGCCTCGGCGAAGCGGTCTTTGAGATCCTGATGCTGTTTCAGTAACGTGTGAAATTGCGACATCTGATCTTCATTACCGTGTTTCTTGAAAACCTCTAGGAGCGCTGTCTCCTCTTTGGAGAAATGTTCAGCTACCCCTGTTTCGCATTTTGCCACGATATCCTGTAGTTTTTTAATTCCCTCGGCCCTGTCAAGCCTGCCCGGCGAGAAATCTTTATCAGCTTGCGACAGATGTGTGAGAGCAGTCGCATCGCTGCACGCCTTTTCAAGTCCTTCTACGTCTCTGACTATATTGGCATGATCTTCAAGAAGTTCATCTATTAGTGCAACGGGATTCTCCATCATTTTACCTCCTCATAATTAGATGCACCCGATCTTTTTTAGCACGGATTGCCTTGCGTTGCAAGGAATGAAATTAATTGCTTCGGTAATGACCTTCGCTCAGTTTATCAGGTTTTCCTATTATAATTTGTTGATTGATTGTAATGGTATTTACGGTTGCGATTCTGTGATTTAAGTCGCATTGAATCGCACATTGTGGGTTGATAATATAGAGTAGTATGGATAAATCGGTGAAATACAAGGTTGATACGCTCCTAAAGAACAAGGACTATGATCGTTTGATATATCTTTGCCAAACAGATAGAAATGCATGGAAAGCCCTGCAGCGTAATCTCTATTCAACCGATGAGGATTTGATTTGGCCTGCAGTTGAAGTGTCAGCAATGATGATGAAACGATGGTGGGATAGTGGGGAAGAAGAGAAAGTCCGCGAATACATCAGGGGATTATTCTGGTCGCTTAACGATGAATCAGGAGGGATTGGCTGGAATGCTCCGCAGACTATCGCCGAGATCATTGTTCTCGTTCCCGAACTCATCGATCCTTATGGCAGTATGATGATCGACCGGACAATGGAGGAATCACTGTTAGTTCCGAGCGGCCTGTGGGCCATTGGGCGAATGGGCGGGCAGATAAAACCTGCAGTGAGTTTTTTTGAAAAATCGGTTCTGTCAAATCTCAAAAGCCGTGATCCGCAAACACTTGGATTGGCCGCATGGGCTATGGGGGAAGTCGGCTTCGAACCGGCTCTACCTATGCTAAAAACATTCCGGGGACGCGAAGAACCAGTACGAATTTACATCGAAGGAAGCTTCTACGAGAAATCACTTGGGCAGTGGGCGGATGAGGCTATTGCCAAAACAAGCTCAATAAGTAAAGTCCCATAATCTTTTCAAATCTGTAACCGACTTGTTGCAGGACGTTATTCCCCTATTTATTCTTCAACCATTTTTCTCCCGGCTTCAAAAGCGTCTTGCAGCGCTGTGGGATGCTGTTTTATCGCGCCTTTCTCATCAACTTTAGCATAGGTTAGTTCACCAGTGAATTTAATATCTATTACTGCCATCCAACTTTTCAGAATAGGTCTGGCAGAATCGAAGTTGTCTTTGAATCCGGTCCCACCGACCGATAGAAATATCCCTTTCCGTTCTCCTCCAGAATTAAGAGCCAATGGCTGTTTCAGCACGTATTTGATCGCCCAAAGCGCCTGGCACCTGTCAATCAGCGCTTTGGTCTGGGCGGTGAGTCCCATGAAGAACATGGGCGAAGCGATTACTAGGTGGTCAGCTTCCCTCAATTTTTGGTAGACAAACTGCATGTCATCGTCGATGACGCATTTTCCCTCTTTGAGACAACCGTCACAATGAAGGCAGGGGGCTATATCCAGTTTGCTGGCTACAATAGTTTCTGTTTCGGCTCCGGCGCTTCTGGCTCCTTCAAGAGCCTGTTCCAATAGAATATCCGTGTTACCACCATGCCTGGGGCTTCCCGCAATTCCAAGTACTTTCATTTCTCAATTTCTCCCTGAACTGGATTTTATAAGTAGTGACAAGCGTAATCTGTAATTTGAGTCGCATTGTGATACATGGTTCCCAGGATTATAATGTGAGATCCCATGGCCAAGTCAATGAGGCAACAGGTTGATACCCTCCTGATGCAAGGGGATTATGACCGCTTGCTCGATCTCTGTCAAGAGAAAAAGCAGGTGTGGAAGATTCTTTGCATCAATCTCTATGTTATCGATGAGAACTTGTACTGGGCTGCGATACGAGTAATAACAAAGCTGATGTAGAAATTGTGGGAATCAGGTCAGGAGAAGAATGACAGGTAGTATATCAGGAACCTGTTTTGGTCACTTAACGACGAATCTGGAAGGGAGGACTTCCAAGAGAAACCTTTGGCTATGTGGGTGCGAGAGGCTGTTGATGCAATTCAGATATTGTAGACGCTCTATTCGCGAGGATTCTGCGGCTCCTTTTTATTTTCAGAAAGAAACAGAAGAGTAAATATCAATCCAATCAGGACTCCTATAATCGCCCCTGACCAGGGACTTCCGGTAATACCTCAACCACCATGCGTGCTGCCATAATACCCAATCGCTCCCCCAATAATCCCTCCTACAACAACTCCGCTTAGCAACTTTACCAACATTGAATTCTCCTTGTTCTTTCCAATATATATCAATTGGATTGATTTATCCGATACGGTATTTAAGGTATTCAGTTTCTATACTATACTGGCTCCCAGAAACAGTTTTTGGGAGAG
>CAZWIP010000184.1:0-6000 GCA_964634125.1 uncultured Dehalococcoidia bacterium | reverse complement strand
GTGTCCTTTAATTATCGGGCCCATTTGTCCCACTTTTGCTGAAGACGCACAGTTTGTCAGTAGACACTTATGATCAAAGCGTCGGTGGCCTTAACCGCGACTTACACTGCTTTTAGGCATACAATGGAATCAGAAGGCATTGTCGCGAAAATATGGGAGAGGCCTTAATTGAGGGTGTGGAACCGGCGCTATGTGAGTACAACTCTTAACGTAAAAAAACCTCATCTAAAAACATTGATTAGGGAAATACCACTTTTGTTTTCCCCGATCAAGCATTACGATACCAAAATACGCGGAGAGCGATCCGAGGGGATTTAAAATTCAACATTCTTGCAGCAGACAACTCCGTTAAGAACTGCAAACCTAAAAAGACAACTTTCGCCAAATTCATTTGTAGCTGGTAAACCAAATGGGATTTGTACAGCAATGTAGTGTTCAGTATGCTTAAGGGCGGAGGTTTGAATCCTCTCTCCCCGACCTGTCACAACAAATATCAATGGACAATGGATGCCATTTACGTACGAAATAGAGGGTAATGCGGTGCAATGTTAAGGCTGTGGGGTGAAATCCAGAGATTCTGAAAGGCCGGTACTCTATGACTGAGCTACTCCCGCATATTCTTCCGGGGAAATTGATATGGGTTAGCTCCCCAACGAGAGGGAACTAACCCATTATTATACCACTGGATTTTTACAATCGCTATCGGCCCACGGGTTTGAAATAGGGGGCAACGCGCCTGCGGCCTTGCTGGTCCGGCTGCACGTCTCCAACAACCAGTTCGACTTCCATTCCAGTCTTTCCCTCATCTGGAGGTAATTCCAAAATGGCTGTAGGCATCCTTAGACCATTTTCGAAATCTACCAGCGCATAGACTATTGGAGCCCTGCTCTGCAACTCCGGCGGCATACCGGCATAGGCGGCTGTCCACGAAGCGATCGTCCCGGTTTTGGGCATGTCCACCCATTCATAATCGGTGGAAATGCACTCGGGGCACAGTGTCCGTGGCGGCCAGGGGATATGGCCACAAGCCTTGCACTTGGTGGTTACCAGTTTGTTCTCGTCCCGCAGGGCGGTATAGAAATAGTGAAGCTTGGTAGTATCTTCATATTGCTGCGCGACGATATCCATCGCGGTGAAATAATCCATCTGTTCTGCCATTATTATTTTCCTCCGTATTCCTCTTAAGACCTAGTGCTGGGTATCATCACTGCCATAAATAGTCACGATGCTCTGCGTACCCACACCGCTCATCGTCTGAGCCAGCCCGATGTTTGGCCTCGGCTCAACCTGCCGCTCGCCGGCCTCACCACGAAGCTGGAGATAGATTTCATGGGTCTGGGCAATGCTGGTGCCGCCAAACGGATGCCCGCAACCGATCAATCCACCCCGAGGCTGGGTGACCACATCGCCACCATAGTCATTGCCGCCATCATCCACCCAACGTCCGCCTTCACCCTTGGGGCAAAAACCGAGCTCTTCATACTCGATCAACTCGGAAGCGGTGAAGCAGTCGTGAAGTTCAGCGATATCGACATCTTTCGGCGCAATCCCGGCCATTTTATAGGCCAGTTCGCCGGAAATCCGAACGCCCTGCCAATCAGTCAGGTCTTTGGGATTGTTGCCGATGGTCCAGTTCGTATACCCCTGTCCCAACCCCATAATCCAGATGGGATTGTCGGTGTACTCATAAGCCTTCTCTTCCGAACACAATATGGCACAGGCAGCGCCATCGGTATTCACGCAACAATCATAAAGCCGATACGGCGTGGCCACCGTTCGGGCACCCAGCGCCTTCTCCAGAGTCAGCCCTTTCTGGAAATGGGCATTGGGGTTCTTCGCTGAATGGGTATGATTCTTAACCGCGATTTTGGCATATTGCTCTTCCGTGGTCCCGTACTTCTCCATGTGAGAAAGAGCTGGCATGGCAAAGAGCGCCGGGGGGGTCATGCCGAAACCCTGCTCCCAGTCATGGTCGCAGGCCAGAGCCGCGTTGATGTAACGTTCGCCATGATTCGGAACGAGGATACGTTCCCATCCGACCGCCATACCAACATCGATCAAACCGGAAACAATGGCCGACCAGATAATCCGCATATTCACCGCACCGCTCTGGCACTGGCAGTCGGTATTCTGAAATAGTCTGGGTTTCACTCCCAGGACTTCGCACGCCACCGGTGAAGGGTGGCACTGCGGACCGGAACGCTGTGGATAAACACCAGAGGTCACCAGACCTTCGATGTCTTTGTTGCTTACTTTCGGATTGTTATCAAAACATGCCTTGCCGGCCTCTGCAATAATGTCCCGAAAAGTCGCATCGGGCCTCATGCCCCATTTGTTAATACCTGCTGCTACAATCGCTACCCGTTTGGGTTTTGACATAACCTAGTCCTCCTTAATGCCTTTTGGAGGGGACATTACCGAATTATCCCCAACTTGTAATTATAGCATAAGAGGCCGCAGGTTTGTATTCGCAATATGGCGTATTTGCCTTGACATTAAATGCACAAATTGCTCAAGCAACAACCGTCACAGAAGGGAGATGATTTCTGGCACACTTCTTTGCCGTGTTGAACAAACAGCGCATGATATTCATTGAAAAGCCTCTCATCATGAGTCAGATTACTCATGAAGACCGTTTGAAGTGCAGCGTAGTTGCCATAATCTGGGTTGAGCCCCAGCCGATCCATAATACGATGAGTGTAGGCATCGATGACGAATATAGGTTTGTTTGCAGCATAGAGGATTATGGAATCGGCGGTCTCTTGCCCGATTCCATAAATCGAAAGCAATTCGTGGCGAAGCTGCGGGATATCTGAGGAGAACATTCTTTCGAGAGAATCGTTGTAATCTTCCAGCCGTTCTACGAATGCTTTGATTTTGTGCGCTTTGGCATTGTAATAGCCAGACGAGTGAATGAGTTGGGCCAATCGATCAATCGGTATCTCACGTAGTGAATCAGGACTCAACATCCCGGCGTTTTTCAAATTGGTAATGGCCTTTTCAACATTAGTCCACGCAGTAGACTGGGTTAAAATGGCGCCAACTATCACTTCGAAAGGTTCATCGGAAGGCCACCAGTACTGTGGCCCATAGTGGTCAAAAAGGCACTGGTAGATATCATTAAGCTGGTTTGAAACTGACATTCTACGTTAAATCAAGCTTGGACACCCATTCGGGGTACTGCGCTTCGGGAACTGCATCTTTGGGAAGATATG
This sequence comes from uncultured Dehalococcoidia bacterium, assembly GCA_964634125.1. GTDB lineage: Bacteria > Chloroflexota > Dehalococcoidia > SZUA-161 > SpSt-899 > JABMQN01. The sequence continues at coordinate 2,785 of CAZWIP010000184.1, read as the reverse complement.
GTTTGATATCAATTATCGGCGTCCCGTTGATGGCATCGAGGCCGCTAACTTTGAGAACATTGCCTTCACGTTCCAGGAGATTGACGACACTCATCCCGATAGAATTGGGACGATGCGGAGATCGGGTAGCAAATATGCCGGTTAACGGGAGATCGTCTCTACCTTGAGGATGCACTTTGGAGGGAAACTGTCCGGCGCTCTCATGCATCCAGAAAAGCACGATGATGTGTGAGAAATCCTCCAACCCATCGAGTGATTCCGTCAAACCGGGATCGATGGTTATCACCGATTCGACTTGACTCCACCCGTGGCGCATCTTCTCCTTGATTTGGTTTCTAACTCGACCAATCGGTTTGACGGGTATTTCGGATTGGCTTTCCATAGGTTAGATTTCTCGACCCATTGCTTCAGCTATGGGTTTGAGTTCGGACATCAATTTCTGGAAGTTTTTCAAATTTAATGATTGTAGACCGTCGACAAGTGCCTCTTCCGGCTTGGGATGAACTTCTATTAGAAGACCGTCTGCTCCCGCTGCTATGGCCGCTTTGGCAATGCTGGGAACATACTCGAAATGCCCTGCAGCGTGGCTGGGATCGACGATAACCGGAAGGTGGCTGAAGCGCTTGATAACGGGTATCGAACTGATGTCCATGGCAAATCGGGTGCTGTCTTCAAATGTTCTGATACCACGCTCGCAAAGAATCACTTTTTTATTTCCTTCGGCCATGAGGTAGTCGGCTGCCGTGAGCCATTCTGTCACAGTAGCGGAAAGCCCTCGCTTCAAGAGGACAGGCTGCCTTACTTTGGCAAGCTCCTTTAAAAGAGAGTAGTTTTGCATATTGCGAGCACCGATTTGCAGGATATCAACATGACTGGCCAGTAAACCGATATGTTCAACATCAACGACCTCGGTGATCACGAGCATGCCCAGTTCGGATTTTACTTTAGCTAGTAACTTGATCCCTTCTTCTTCCAGGCCTTGAAAAGCAAAAGGTGAAGTTCTGGGCTTGAAGGCACCGCCCCTGACTACTGTTGCGCCCAGTTTCTGGACTGATTTGGCGGTATCCATAAGTTGCTTCTGGCTTTCAACTGCGCAGGGTCCAGCCATGATTACTATCTTTTTGCCACCGATCTCTACGTCCCCTGCTTTCACTCTGGTAGCTCGACGGTTGAATTCTCGGGAAGCGAGCTTGTATGGCTTCATCACACGGGTGACGCCCTCTACGCCGGGCAGAACAGCAAAGGCGTCGCTGGGGGCTTTGCCGGTATCACTACCCAGAACTGCCACCACTACTTTGTCTGTACCATGGTTTAATTGGACATCGAATCCAAAGGAACGAGCCCTCTCAACCACATGGTCAACTTGATCCTGCGAGGCGCCTTTTTTCATTTCAACGATCATCTAACCACTCCTAACCCGGCATAGCCGGAACCAACAAGTTTGCCGTAGAGGCACTGAGATTATAGAGTATGTTCATTTATATTTTACTCAACCCAACCACTTGCTAATCGAATCTCTGTATCTTTGTGCTTCCGTGGCTATTTTCTAGAGCCTAAAATGGATTGCCAATATTCAATTCGATTGTAACAACCCGCACGTCGCAAAACAACTACCGCTACCGTGAGAGGATGATATTCGGTTGACAACTCTGCTATGACAGTCTAGGATACCAGGTAATCGGAGTCTATTCGCAAATCCATGAACTGAGGAGGTAGGTTTCATGACTGATTTGGCAGATCTGGAAGCGAGAATTCGAGCTATCGAGGATATTGAAAAAATCAAAAAACTGAAACATAAGTACCTGCGGTGCCTGGATGGCAAGCTATGGCATGAGATTGAAGATTGTTTTGTTGAAGACGTCAAAACCAGTTACTTCAATGATGAGATTAAAACTGATGGCAAGGAAGCGACACTTCAGTTCTTCCGTATGGGTTTAACTGATGATCTGGTTGCGTTGCATCACGGACACCACCCTGAAATTGAAATTACCAGTGAGACTACAGCCAAAGGAATATGGGGTCTCTACAATTTCCTTATCGATAAGAAAGGGAACAGAGCGCAGCGGGTCGGTGGCATTTACCATGAGGAGTATGTCAAGGTGGGTGACAAGTGGAAAATAAAGTCCATTGTTTGCAGACAACTCTTCCATGAAAGCTGGGAGAGGCAAGATATGCCCAGCGCACAGCTTACGTTTCGAGGAACTCCGCAGCATGCCGCAATGCCGTTGTGAAATCTGAAAGTGTAACGGCTTATCATGGTGCTTATAACTTATGTCAGTATTTGTTAAATGACATCTGTCTGTTCCGTTCGGCTTGGGATATTGACGTTAATGGATGTGTAATCGAATTTCTATTTCCAGCAGATGAGTAAATTCATGAGGTAATTATGAAAAAAATGCCGCTACTTTTTATTTTGATACTAGCTATAGTAAGTGCTATTGGATGTAGCAGCAGTGATGACAAAGCAAGCCCTGAGGATGTAGTGAGAAACTTTCTTAACGCAGTACAAGATAAGAATCCAGAAAAAATGGCAAGGTACTGCACCGAAGGCTATGTTGAGACACTTAACTTAGAGAATTTTGAGGAACAAACTGAGGAAGTGATCGCAAAGTACTCCAATATATCAACTGAGGTAGTTGAGCAAAGTGAGTATGATGCAGAAGTCAATGCTAGATTTGACTACCAGATTAGTATCGAAGGAGAGGACTTCAGTGACCATACTGCTATTACTATTTTAGGGCTATCCCTTTCGTTGGACTACCTACTACATGTTGTGTTTGGGGTT
>CAZWIP010000183.1:2530-6097 GCA_964634125.1 uncultured Dehalococcoidia bacterium | reverse complement strand
AATAGGGGGAGTATCATCAACATTTCCTCCATATCCGGTAAAAACGGGTACCGAACCGCTTCGGGCTATTGCGCCTCAAAATTTGCGGTGATCGGTTTTACTCAAAGCCTGGCCAAGGAGGTGGCCACGGAAGACATTACCGTCAATGCCATCTGCCCCGGTATCATCCACACTGCCATGTGGGACTATTTAGCGGGGCAGGGGATGCAGCCGGGTGAGACCATTGAGGCATCCAAACAACGAAGCGTGGAGAATATGATTCCCCAGGGGCGGCCGCAAACCCCCGAGGATATCGGTGAATTGGCGGTGTATATCGCATCAGCCCGAAATTTGACCGGGCAGTCCATCAACATCGACGGCGGCATCGTGATGCATTGATTTGACCCTTACATCCCGTATTGCTCAAGTTTGCGGATTTGCCATTTCTGCATCTCGGGTGGCAGGTCTACAAAGTAGGCTTCCCAGCCGCCAACCCGCACCTTCAGGTCCCGGTAATTCTCCGGTTCTTTCATGGCCGCCCGTAACTGTTCGATGTCATTTATACTGATGTTAAGGACACAGCCTCTGCCTTCCACAAAGGATTCAATGTAGGATTCCACCAGCAGGTTTGACCGGGGATCCATGGCCACGTCCAGGCATGAACCGGTCGGTAGATCAACGTGGGGCAGCTTGAGGTAGGAGTTCAAGGCCGCTGTCGGTCCGGTCACACCTCTACCCATGGAAGGTCCTGCATTAGCGCCAAAGGGCTCGCCGGCCAATCTCCCGTCGGGCGTGGCACCAACCACACTTCCCATACCGATGTACCACTCAAAAGTTCCCACACAGCCACGGAAACTGGTCCCACTCTTCGCTTGGCTTCCGTGTTTCTCGATACTGTCAGCGTAGCATTCAACGATCTCTCTGGCGATATCATCCACGTAGTCATCGTCGGTCCCGTATGCCGGTGCCCTCGTCTGAACCAGCTTCCTGAGAGATTCCATGCCTTCCCAGTTGTTTCTGACCGTATTCAACAGGTCCGGCCAGGAGATAGCCTGCTCCTCGAAACACAGTTTCTTGATTGCCGCCAGCGAGTCAGCGGCGTGAGATAATCCGGTGAGGAAGGGTGAATGGAATACGTATTGAATTCCGCCCTGGGTAATGTCCCTGCCGGTCTCTAACGGGCCTTCGGTAAAAGCTGATAGCAGCGGGAGCGGCGCAATATCATATAGACGGCCGTCCCACATGCTGTCTGCAACCGCAATGAAGCCTTTGACGCCCAGGTCAAGCTGTTCTTTGAACGAGCCCATCACCTCGTTGAAAGACGAGAAACCGTATGGGTCCGGAGGCTTAGACTCCCGGTACGGATCCATGGCAGCGAGGTAGAGGGGCAAATTATCGGGTTCGTTCCACCAACGCTCAGGACAGAGCACCCTGTCAAGCCATTCGGGTGCCGAAAGTAAAGCGTATTTAAACTGGGTTCTTCCCTGAATGTGGACTTCCCAGCATCCATCAGATGTGTAATCCCTCCCTTGTTCCACAGGGATACCAGCCTTCACTTGAGAAGGCACCACTATCTCGTCATTGTAAATGCTGGGTCCGGAATCACCGGTCCGGATGCAATCCGCCACTCGTTCGTAGAGTGCCGGTGGCGAAGTATCGTGGAATCGAACATAAAGCGCCGGTTGGGGCATCCTAAGCCTGTATTTGGCATTGATACAGAGATAGGTTAATGGATTGGTCCCGTCTTCTCCCTCAGGGGTTAGCCCTGCCAGCGTCAAGGTCGCCATCCAGAAGCTGTGTATGCCTCCCCAAACGTCCATCTTGTTAGGCAGGGTGTAAACACCGCTTCCTTCGAACACTCTCTCCTGGCTTGTTTTACCGCCCATAAAAACACCCCAGGCACCTATACTGGTCGCTCTTGCCTCAGTCAGACCTTCTCCGGCTGGAGCCGCATATGGGCTGTCGTCTATCAAATTGTAAGTCTGGAGCAGCTCGTTGAACCTCAGGAAGGTATCGTCTATCAGCTCCTGGGCCTCGTCCATCGATATGCCCCCTTCTTCGATATCCTGTTTCAGGTAGGGCCAAAGGTATTGATCGAATCTGCCCAGCGGCAGAAGGTTCCTGGTACTGCAGAATGCAATATATAAATAGTAAAACGCCTGCAGTGCTTCCCGAAATGAATTGGGGGGCCCTTCAAGCAGATTGTTCGAAATTTTGGCGATCTCCCGTAACTCGGCCTGCCTGACCGGGTTACCCTCCTCAACGGCAAGCGATGATGCCAGGTCTCTGTATCTTTTGATCAGGATTTCCAGCCCATCGAGAGAGATGGTAACACTCTCATACCAGTCTACTTTCTCTGCCTTGGTTCCCTCCAACCTGACCTCGTGCAGCTTTTCTTCCGCCTTTTCTTTCAGGCCGCTCAGCCCCAGTTTAAAGAATCTGGAATAGCTGGGAGTGAAATGGGCAAAGATGGATCCGATACCGCAAAAACTCTCGCGGGCGACCTCTCTCTCCTCCGCAGTCGCATATTCCGGAAACGCTTTCGGGCTCACCATCAGCGATTGCGGCGGCAGACCAACCACCAGCTCATGGTTCATAATCCTGACCGGCATCTCAGAAAGCACTTTTTTGATGGCTAAGGCTTTACGTTTGACCACGGAGAGTCTGATTGTCTCCTGGTCAAGGACTGAACCGAACAATTCTGAATCCCAGATTTGTTTCTTACGGAATCGGTTATCCTGGACCAGAGCCAGCCCTCTCTGAATCCTGGGACTGAGTGCCAATTCTTTACTTACTATTTCGACTTCAGTTGCTGTTGTCATGTTTCACTCCCTGACCTCGTTGTTAGTCTAAACAAATTATAAATCATGGACGTGGCCCCGTCAAATAGAAATGATATCCGGGTCAACCGGGCTTTGTTGCGTAATCACGGAGCGAGAGGAGGATATTGAACACTCCTGTCAAGTCTGGATATGTCTGACAACGACGAATATTAGTCAATTCGACTAAATGTTAAACATCTCATTTGGGAAATGGAATTACCGATAGGTGGAACATATTGTAATAAAAGAGGATTAACGATTATTGAGTTTGGTACGTCTCTTGCGATAAGGTTTGCATTAAACTACACAGAGATAAATCGATGATTCGCATAGAAGAAGAGACGATCGACGATCAAAATATAGCGATTCACGTTCACGGAAGACTTGAAGGTGCTTACGTGCAATCTCTGAGGAAGGTTTGTCAGGATCGCCTGGAAAATAACAAGAAAATCAGCGTTCACTTCAACGGGCTTAAATATATCGATCAAACCGGAAGGGCCTATCTGAATGAGCTAAAAACAAAAGTGGATTTGGTAGGTTTACCGGAATTTCTTAGAATGGATCTGGAAAACGGTACAGACTGAAATGGAGACTACAGCAATTCCAATTTTAGAAAGATCAACGCTTCTGACAACTTGAAGGGCAGGCGCAAAATTGTCATAGGTGCCACATCCATTTCCGTGATTTACCTCACCCGAACAAGCCGGAGCCAAAAGGAAAATCACCACGAAGTACACGAAGGGCACGAAGATAGAGTAAAATAGTT
>CAZWIP010000183.1:0-2497 GCA_964634125.1 uncultured Dehalococcoidia bacterium | reverse complement strand
GTGGTTCAATATCTCATGCCAAGGTGTTTTACTCAGAACCGAAAAAGAACGAGGCCCATGACTGAAGAAATCACACTCTATGGCTTACCCATATCCCTCTACACCGGCAGAGTTCGCAGCTATCTGATCAAAGCGGGTATCCCCTATCGAGAGACGCCCCATTCCAGCCTTCGCTTCATGGAAACGGTTTTGCCGAAGGCGGGTGGGCGACGGGGAGTACCAACCATCGAATTTCCCGATGGCACGGTAATCCGGGACAGTGTGGCCATAGTCGACCATTTCGAGGCTGAGCGGGGTCATCCCCATTCGCCTGCGACACCCAGACAGCGTATCGTCAGCCGCCTGTTCGATGTCATCGGTGCCGAAGGTCTGCTGCGGCCGGCTATGCATTATCGCTGGAATTTCCCGGAGCATGAAGCCTTCGTTATGTTTCACTTCCACCACTTCCAACCTATCAATGCGCGCCCGGAGCAAACCGCCGCTGCGCGTGCCGAATACCTGAGAACGGTGACCGTCCCCCTATTAGGCGTGGTGCCGGAGACGATCGAGCTGGTTGAAACCCTCTATCTTGGACTACTGCAAAAACTGGACGCGCACTTTTCCGATCAGCCCTATCTGCTGGGCGGCAAACCCTGCATTGGCGACTTCGGTATGATTGGACCATTTTACGGCCATCTGGGCCGCGACCCCAAGCCGCTCTCGCTGATGCAGACGCATGCTTTTCGTGTCCTTCGATGGGTGGAACGGATGAACCGACCAGAACTCGATGTGGGCGAATTTAAAGTCCAGGACGGTCAGTTTCTGGTCAACGATGCCATTCCCGATACCCTGATAGAGGTGTTGAAACACCTCGCCATCGACTTCGTGCCGGAGACGCGGGCTGCAGCCATCCGCACTAACGAGTGGATCGACGAGCAGGATTCGCTGGCACCCGGCACCGAGTGTGAGCGCGACGTAGGGCAGGGCATTTGCGAAGTGAATGGCGTTACCGTGAGCGTGGCGGCTCAGCCCTTCCGGTTCTATCTCCTGAAGCGCGTACAGAATGAGTTCGAGACACTCGACGCGCAGGATCAGAAGGAGGTCGCCGACTTGCTGGCCGCCTGTGACATGACCGAGATACTGGACCTCAAGCTCTCCCGGGACATCGGATGGAAGAACAACCTGGAAGTATGGCTCTGAGTTCGATTTCGGTGTCACATCTTGATTGGTGACAAAGTATGTTGTGAGTGATCCATCGATACTATATATTAGTTTATATGCACTGATTTTCTGCAGTTTTTTGATATTTTCGAAAAAAAAGGAGGTGAATGATGAAGATTATCGGTTTCAGCGCCGGTGTCGTCGGGCGTGAGTCAAACGCAGATCGAATGGTCAAAGCGGTCATGGATAAGACCGGTTACGAAACAGAATTCGTCAAACTGACCGATTTAAACTATTCTGCCTGTAAAGGATGTGTCTGGTTGTGTGCCGAGCCGGAAGTATGCAGGCTAGAAGATGATCTGCTCCCCTATTACCAGAAGGTAAAAGAAGCAGATGCGGTAGTGCTGGGCAGCCCTGTTGCCTTCAGGACCGTAAGCGCTACCATGTTGGCATTTACTTCCCGGCTCTGGGGATTTCGCCACGTCAATTTCGCCATCAGGAAAAAGCCTTTCATCCTGGCTCTGGCTGGCGCGGCAGAGGAACAGCCCCGCGCCGTGGATGATTTTCGCAATGCGGTTAGTCCTTTCATGGTCGATGTGGTAGATGTGATACTGTACACCTCCCATATTCCTCCCTGCTACAGGTGCGGCCGCCATCAGGAGTGTAAAATCGGCGGGGCATACCGCAGGTGGGGTGAAGAGGTGTGTGATCTGACTGTTGAGCCGGAGTTTTTCAGAAAATGGGAAGACAATCCCGCGACGGTCGCTGAGATTGGGGAAGCTGCCGAAAAGCTCAAAGAAGCGGTATCAAATCAGGCACAAAGCGCGGTCCAACCCAACTGAAAACCTGGTCTGAACTTACTGAGAAAAAAATTGTGAAAAAGAGGTCGTGCTTCATGTGAGGGAAAAGGCCTATGTCCTGAGGTATGTATTACTGGGCCAGACCATTGTTTGGATTAAGAAAGTCAAGGATATCAAACCGCTGAATTTCTTCCATAAGCACAACGCCATTGCCGAAGCATGGCAGTATACCTAAAACCAGTCACAACCGGTATGAATGTGAAGAATTTGGTTTATCGAATTCAAAATTTGAACAACCGGTTCTAACTCAGTGAGATGCGCCAATAGTTCTGGCTGGCGGCGTACGGCTGATGATGTTAAGTTGACCTGCCAATCCTGCCTCTCGATGAATCGCATGTTCACTCCATTCATCCGAGTTCACCATGTCCATAAACGCTTTTATGGACGGATATTCCACTACCGCCGCAACGTCCCAGAGGTCTTCTACATCACCCACCACCATGCCGCCAAAGAAGCTGGAGTGGAGGACCTTGCCGCCAATGACCGCAATTTGCTTA
>CAZWIP010000182.1:0-6126 GCA_964634125.1 uncultured Dehalococcoidia bacterium | reverse complement strand
ATCTGGTCCATTGACGCAATCCTTAGCGTATATTTTTACACCAATGTGGTCGGTAAGGGTACCGCCCAGATTCGTGTAAAAATATGCTCTAAGGATCCAAATTATCGGATCAAATTTCGGTTAATAATGTATTGCCCGTAGAGAATGACGTTATCCCACTCAATTGGACTGATATGTTCCAGCAGTGAGATATCCACTCCGTTTTCCTCTGGATTACAGGAACCTATAACCCGAGACACCTCTTTGGCTTGCCAGTAGATGATACAAGCAAGAACAAGGGTGAGACAGCTGCAAGTATTGATCTGTTCATGCAATTCGCGAGCGTTGATCCGGCCTCTTCTGCCGTAGTAAACGTCTCGAGCCAAGGCATGTAATTGTTCAACTTTCAGTAATCCCTGCCGGATACGCGTACGTAAGTGTGGTTGTGACATATAGTTGAGGATGAATTCCGTTTTGAAAATACGTCCTAACTCCCTGCAGGCTCGGTAGAATCGATTTTTTGCGCTGTAAGCAGCCAGTCGTTTCAGAGCGACAGAAGCTGTCGTATGCCCACATTCCAACGATGCATAGAATTGCCCCATACGATCCCACTGCTCAACAATGAGGTTAGTATTGATAGTTCGATCGGCTCGGTTCACTAAATGCGTTAACATCCCGTATTCTCTGTGTGGATCAATTTGATAGATTCTCTGGTGTCGGATTCCTCGGATTCGGGGACAAAACCTTCTTCCTAGCATGGCGAACGCGGCAAAGTTGATCTCTGTGTACCCGTGGGTATCGGTATAATGCTCCTCCAGTTCGAGTTCACTTTCATTGTAGAGCAGTCCATCGAGGACGAACGAGGCATCTCGATCAGTACACTCGATAGGCATGCTATAGAAAGGAGCATAGTTATCTGCGATGAAAGAGTAGAACTCCAGAGCGAAGTCACTGAACTTTGTGCTGTAGGTCTGTTGAAGCACCCTTTGGGGTAGGGAGAACCGTTGACCGTCGCTGGCCGATGTCTTGCCTTCTCCCCAGTTAAACGAAGTATCCAGTTCGGCGATAGCGCCGACAAGTTCGGCTAGCGCACTTTTCTGGGCTTCTTCTGTCATCTGCCAGTCAGTGATGCGCTTGAGTTGTCGATAAGTAATTTCTGGGATCAAGTGCGCCATCGTGAAAGGTCCAATATTGCATCCGTGTGCCAAAACTGTTGCCAAAATGAGGCATATTTCCTTGGGTATTCGTTCCTGCCTATGAGATGGCGGTAAAAAGTGTTTCGTGAAGTTCAGTTCGTTGTCCACTTCGATGAGAAGATCGGGAAGTTTAATCTTCCTCATGTTTTTACCAAGCCATTCTTTGAGATGATCGAGTTTTTCTTGTGATATCGGGTCCAGTTTTTCAGAAGAATCTGCCGACAAACGCCATCCATTTTCATCGACCGTAGCATAGCTATTCTCCTGTGCTGTTTCGAGGAAGCGATCATAGGCCTGCGCCAATCGTGGACAAAGATGGTTCGGAACATCGCTGGAGTTTTGAGGGAGTCCTGATCGCAGAAAGAAAGCATCTCTCAATCCAATCCACTGTTCCTGAGGGATGAAGAAATCGTCAAACCGACCGAAACGTTTGCTATGTTTCACGTAGATATTACCGGCCTTGATCTCATCCCTCAATTTGATTAACAGCGCACACTCCCAGCGACGCTTGTCTATCCTATTTTTATTGTCTCTGATAAGAGGCATGAGTCGTTTGGGGACAAACTCATCAGGAACATCCATCGGTACACTGCGTTTGTTATCGACATTCAACCCTTTGAGCACATGAAGACCGTCTAGGCATGGAATGTGAGCACCTTCGAATTCCTGCATGAATTCGAGAGCCTCCAGAAATGCCGGGGAGAATCTGCGCAGGTACCCAAACTTTCCAACTACCCCATAGAACAAGTCGCTTTTGTTGCCGGAAACCCACTCGGAAAGAGACTCCATCCTCATGGCCAATTGCTCTTTGGGAATCGCTTCAAAAAGGCGGTCGCGCAGTTCGTTGTTCCCGATGGAGTCATTAAGGATGATTTCTCCTATGGTTTGGAGCATACCGAGGGATTTACGAATGGATCGTCGCTGTTGTTTCATCTGTTCTCCCAACTCGTTTTCCGCTTTTGCATGCACTCGTGTAAGAATTTTGTCGTACATGTCGATCATTTGATCTATGGTATCTCGATATGTTTGCCAAAGGAAACACACAAGAACGGCATTGCGTCTGGGCTGAACAACATCGCGTAAGCGGTCTACGAAACTTTCCCTAACATAATGAAACAGTGTCCTCTGATAGTTGCTATTGAGCCATGACAGATCAACTTTCATCACCCCCGTGGATTCAATAGCGATTAACTTTCTGATAAGGGAGAGCATGGCTTCCGGGGATGGTCTGCTCGGATATGCCTTGATCTTTTGAAGTTCCGATACAGGCACACCCGGTTTCACCTCAAAAAGTTCTCCAAGAGCTTTAATGATAACATCAGATAAGCTGGCTTGTATTTTTGCGAAAATCTGATCTCTTGCACGTGATCTTTGATCTATTATCATGCGGATCAAGGTTGAGTTGGCTGGATGAAGAATGCTCTGCTTTTGGAGAAAAGCTTCAGCGCGTGCGAGCAACGAAGAAGTATGTTCCAATCGAAAGCACTCTTCGAAGAGAAATGCTTCTAAAGCTTTTGCCTGTTCCAATCCAAACGGATAAAGACCCAAATAATCTCGAACACGTGCCTGATGATCTGAAACGGTATGTTGTCTTGTTGCATACTCTTCAAACTGGTTTGTATCAATACCTACCTGTATTGCGGCAAATTGCAGGAGTTCCTTGTCAATCTCTAGTGGCTGTTGTGAGGGCAAGCGGTTAAATATACGTACAAACATAATCTGATAGGCAAAACCTAATCGATTATACTTTCTACGACATCGAATCACTTCAGCCATGTCTTCTGAAGTTAGGGATGCTTTCTGGATAAGTTGCTCTCGAGTGTAGGGAGTCATACATTGGCCTCATTGTTTAAGAAAACGAGCGTTATCTTTCTCGCATATCGTGGATAAAAAGGGTAGTTTATATCCACAGATACCGTTGTATTTATCATGCATATGATAGTTTTATCCACACGGAGTGCCAAATGAAAACGTTGGCTTATGTCAGAGTCTCGAAAGATACTCAGGATGTGCAGAATCAGAAATTCTCAATTTTGGAGTTTGCACGCAGACAGTCGATAACAGTAGATGAGTTTGTAGAGGTTAGTGTCTCCAGCAGAAGATCGCCAACGGAAAGAAAGCTGAACTTCGTGATGGAGCACTTGTCTTCCGGGGATACGCTTATTGTCAGTGAACTGAGTCGCGTAGGACGATCAGTTGGAGAAGTGATTACCACCGTGGATATGTTGCTAAAAATGAACGTCCGGTTTCTTGCTGTGAAAGAAGGGATTCGACTGCAGGGAAAACAAGATATTCAGACGAAGGTGATGGTGACGATGTTTGGTCTCTTTACGGAGATCGAGCGGGATTTGATATCCCTTCGGACAAAGGAAGCGCTTGCAGCAGCTAAAGCCGCTGGAAAGAAACTAGGAAGACCAAAGGGGAAACTGGGGAAATCGAAGTTGGATGGGAAAGAGGGGGAAATCAAGAGATTGTTAGCGCTGAAAGTCTCGAAGGCGTCTATAGCAAAAATCACAGGAGTTGACAGATCCACCCTACATCATTTCATCCGGTCAAGAAAGATAAACTGAGGAAAATGTGGATTCCTTAGAGCATATTTTTACACGAATCTGGGCGGTACCCTCGGTACCCCTTTTACTAAAACACGCAGCCTTCCGGTACCGGCTGTTTCTTCTCTTCTACCGGTTTTTCTGTACGTCCTGCGAATAATTCTGGATGGTTTTTTCTTGCTGCCTTCATTGCCTTTGCAAAATTTTCATCGTCTTGCTTTTCCAACTTTTCTACCAAGTCATGAAGTGTCGGCTGGTATTCAAGAACAAACCCGCGCCATATATTGCTTGACGGACAAGCTTCCAGCCGTTCTCTGAGTTTTTCAGCGTCGTGTATAATTTCCAACCTCTCGGCAGTTGTTATTTCTTCTCTATCCTCACAGCTGCAACTAAAGCAACCGCAGGTGAAGCAACATGTTCTCTCTTTTTTCTTAGAATCAGAACCCGAACCCATGTAAGTTTCTATCCCGCCAAGTGTATCATCTACTTCATAAACCGGCTTCCCGCCTTTGTAAGAACGTAACGCAGCGAGAAAATAATTCGGCGATCTTTCTTGTTTAGCAAGTAACAACAGGTTGGAAGTGTCCAGTTTACCACCCTCTTCGAGTCGGTCGAATTCCGTTTGAATAGCGGTGTTATGATAAAGCAAAGTGGTCCAGGTGTCGTTTTGTTGAGTGTTTATCTCACCGATGATCCGCTTGCATTCAGTGATAGAGTCGTCTGGTTCTTTGGATTTGAGAGAGTGAGAAATAGAAGAAGAAGCAGGTGAATAGTGCTCTTGCATCGCTATGTCTGAATCTGCGTCGATATGGCAGGGTACTTCTTCTTCTTCTATTTCATTATTTATAGATTCTTTAAGAGTAGATTCATTACTAGTCTCTGGAGATGATTGCGCACTAGTCTCTGGAGATGATTGCGGACTAGTCTCTAGAGATGATTGCGGGAAAGTGGCTTCTATGCTGGCCGTGGCTTCCTTATGAAGATTGTCGCTGGTCTCACAGTAATAATCAGATAGCTTGTAATACGATAGACGTCCAGATTGTGTCTGTTCTCTGAAGCTGTCTAGCAGCCCTATTTCACGCAGCTTCTTCAGACGTTTATATATTGTCTGTTTTCCTATGTTCAATATAGGCAATTGTTCGAGTAGCCATTTCCTGGTAATGAGGAAGTAGCCGTCTTTCATACGTTCTTTGATTGCCTCGTTTGTGGCGTCCAGGTCTCGTATGAATGCCATGATGAAACAATCAATCGTGTCGATTGTTCCCTTCCAGTGATTCAAGACTAGTTGGTCGATGAATAGTGAAAAAGTCATTTTGCACCCCTCGAAAATTATTTCCGAGAAAGCGCTTGTGTTTAGACGGCAGAAACGATAATATAGATACTGTTGTTTTTAGTTTCTGCCGAGCAAGTTCCCCGCTTTCTCGGCTTTTTTATTATCCTACTATTTTTTTACCAACAATTTCAAGATAGAATCTCTTCAGTACCTGTTATGTGCAAAAGGTGAGGTAAAATTATGAAAGTATTTTTTGCATTACTAATGATGTTTATGGTCATCGTATGTTACGGCCAGGAATTAACTGTCGATCAGCTCAAATTGTATAACCGGCAGCGCTTGTCGGCCGAGCCGCGACAGTCCGGCATAGGTTTTCTCGGCCAGGGGACTATCAGCTATTCGCAGACTCAGCAGTGGACCGCATACAAGGGCACGACAATTATTCAAGAGCCTGAGTTTTTCAGAATAGCCGGTTTCGAAGAGGATGCCGTCGCCGCCGAGCAACACGGTCAATTTACTATGACTTTGCTATTCGGGGGACTAGCTTCATGCGTTGTGTCTGCCTTAGTCGCACTGGTGTTTCAAGATAACTACATTATTGCGATGCCTTGCGTGGTGGTGTCTACCGTGTCAATCGGCGCCGTGTACGCTGGAATCGGAATGATCGGCAGGCAGAAGGCACCCTATTCGATGGCTCTTGAAGTCGCAGACAATTACAACGCCAGGCTCAAGCGCCAGATCAGTTATAAATAACTTAGCAAACGAACAAAAAACGCGGCTCTACAGGATGATAAATCGATACAAGGGGGGGGGTATCCCCGCTTATAGAGAAATGACATGGTCGGCAGGACGATAATTTTTGCAAAAGGGTGGGGGTATATGCAGTTTCTTTCGTGATAACAGAAACTGTATGAATAGAAAAACGTCCCGGATATAAAAAACCAGCACAACCGGGACGCTAGCGATTACAGCGATTTCAGTTTATCAGAAAACTGGAAGGATTGCAGCGAGAATGCCCTTCATACTGGCTCTATATAAAGACTTTCAAGCATGATTTGGTAGAACATCACCCCTACTTCTCTCGGTATCACCTGCAAGTTTCGTTCGGGATGTACTACCGCTGGGTAGT
>CAZWIP010000181.1:0-6136 GCA_964634125.1 uncultured Dehalococcoidia bacterium | reverse complement strand
ATTGTAATATATTTTCGATGTTTTGTCTAGTATTTAATTGCCGGGTTAATAAAAAGAAAGGGAATGTAATCATGAATCAGCAAACCAGGTTGGTCTTTCCGTTCAGCGCCATTGTGGGGCAGGAAGACATGAAGAAGGCGCTACTGCTCAATGCTGTAAATCCCAAGATTGGTGGTGTACTTATCCGCGGCCAAAAAGGTACCGCAAAGTCCATTGCCGTGAGGGCTTTGGCTCAACTACTTCCAGATATTCAAGTAGTACCAAATTGTGCCTTCCATTGTGCCCCTGATTCTCCGGACACCCTGTGCGATAACTGTGCTGCGCGAATCGCTGAAGGTGAAAAGCTGGGTGTTGCCGTGAGGCAGGTTTCGGTTGTGGACTTGCCGGTTGGAGCCACCGAAGATAGAGTGGTGGGGACTCTTGATATCGAGCGTGCGATCAAAACAGGAGAGAAACACTTCGATCCCGGTCTTTTGGCTGCTGCGAACAGGGGTATTCTTTACATTGACGAAGTGAACTTGCTCGATGATCATTTAGTGGACGTCCTGCTGGACGCTGCTGCCATGGGGGTCAACACTGTAGAGCGTGAAGGCATGTCATTCAGTCATCCGGCTCAATTCATTTTGGTGGGAACGATGAATCCGGAAGAGGGTGAACTGCGTCCCCAACTCTTGGATCGGTTTGGATTGGCAGTGGAAGTGAAAGGGCTTTCTGATCAGAGTGATAGAGCCGAGATTGTACGCCGACGTTTTGAGTTCGAGGAGAATCCTGCTTCCTTTGTCAGCTCCTGGGTAGATGATCAGGAAAAAATACGTCAAAAAATGTTCGAAGCCAAGAGACTGTTACCAAGCGTTGAACTTAACAATGAAATGTTGAAACTCATCACCCAGATTTGTGTTGATTTTGCAGTTGATGGTCATCGTGCTGATATTGTAATGCACAAAACGGCAATCACCATTGTTGCCTTTTATGGGAGAAAACAAGTAACAGAGAGTGATGTGCAGGAAGCTGCTGAACTCTCGCTGTTGCACCGACGTCGTCGGCAACCATTTGAGGATGCTCAGTTTGATCAGAAACAGCTCGAAAAAAGCATCCAAACATGGCAGGATTATCGTGATCCGAAAAGTCGTGATGAGGCTCTTGAAGAAAAGGAAGATGCTTCCGAGGACGGTAATCACCATGATGCCCGTGGGTCTCCTGATGCCGGCATCGTATTCGAGACTGGTTCACCTTACAGTGTAAAGGCGATAACTACTCCGCTTCTGGACCAGCTATACCGCAATGAAACGGGTCGGCGGTCCAAGACAAAAAGTGCCACGAGGACAGGCCGCTATGTAGGTAGTGAATTGCCCAAAGGCAGGGTTGTTGATCTTGCTTTCGATGCCACTGTGCGAGCAGCATCACCACACCAATCCAGGCGCAAGGCAGAGACATCGGGAGCTAATGCGCTGATCATTGAGAAATATGATTTGCGCCAGAAGGTTCGAGAGACCAAAGTAGGCAACTTAATAATGTTTATCCTCGATGGCAGTGGCTCAATGACTGCTGAAGAGCGGATGGTGGCTACTAAAGGTGCAATCCTCTCATTACTACTGGATGCCTATCAACGCCGTGATCATGTGGGACTTATCATCTTTCGAGACTATAGCGCAGAACTGGTATTACCTCCCACTAACAGTATTGATTTGGCACAAAAACTTCTGCGCAAACTTCCAGCTGGCGGACGTACACCTCTCACTCATGGGTTAAAACTCGGACTTAATGTCACTAACGAATATCTGCGTCGCAAACCCAAGGCTATTCCTCTACTCATTCTCGTTTCCGATGGGAAGGGGAATGTGAAGTTCAATGGTGGAGATCCTGAAAAAGAAGCCATGGCTGTATGTAGAGAAATTAGAGAGGCAAAGATTCACTCGATAGGGATCGATACTGAAGAAAAGGACCGAATTTATGGTCGGATGGAAGACCTCTGCCTTGAGATGGGTGGACTTTATCTCCAGCCTGAAGAACTGAAAGCTGACCAATTAGCTTCCACCATCAAAGAGCGCATGAGCTATTGGCAATAGAGTCCTACTGCGCTGTCACTCCTTGATTTGCAAATGGCAGGCAGGATGCCTGCCCTACGAGATGATAACATTATCCCTGGTAGGTCGGGCGTCTCGCCCGGCATCATCACGCGTCAGTTTTATTTTTGGGAGTTTTTTGTAATTTTGTTCAGCATGACAAATAGATGCTAATGGTTGACTGGTCGAAGTAAAAGGGTTATAACAGGGCCAACGCCGATCTAGCGTTGGGTCTGTGGTGCGTCCTTTCAAGGGCGCATCGGGCGAGGTTAAAGCCTAGCACTAACTTTGGTGCGAGACGAAAGGAGGATGAAGTGGAGGAACTCCAAGATTATAGTGGTCCCTTTGTACGGGATATCAAGTATGAGAATTTTTCCAAAGAAACGTTGGCTCGATTGCTGCAAGCGTATTGCAGAGAGATACTCGTTCTCGATTCCTACTGGCAGGAGCAAGTGGGAAGGCGGTTGGGTGAAGAAAGCGCGCGTGAGTGTCTCATCGAGAATTGGTGCCGTATCGGCCAGCACGAAATGAAGTGGACCATGGACGCGCTCAACATTCAAGGGAACGATCTCGAAGCCTACGTCAAAGCAAACCAGTTTGTTCCATCATTTGCCCAGGGTATTTATGACTATGACTGGGATATGAAAGATGGAAACCACGCTGTCCTGACTGTTCGACATTGTCCCGCATTTGCGTCACTCAAAGGTAACGCGGAGAAACTTAACTGGGTATGCCAGGTGCTTGAGGACGCAGCGATAAATGCTTATACCGAAGCTATTAATCCAGCGATCCAGGTTAAACCTCTCAAAGTAGGTATCAAGGGAGAACCGGACGAGATCGCCTGTCAGTGGGAGTTTAGGATCGAGTAAGATAGGATTCGTATCCGATCTCCATTGACCTGTTGTACTCGTCAAACAAGCAGACGAGATTTCTTATGCTTCCTATCTCTCTCTTCGAAGCTATTTTAGCCTGTAGCATTGTTGCGGTTGCTTCCTGTGTACAGGGATCAATCGGGTTTGGTCTGGCTGTGATGGCTGCCCCACTTCTGGTTCTGATAGAACCTGATTTTATTCCTGCTCCCCTCATTTTAAACGGGATGGTGCTCGTGGTTCTGCTGGCCTATCGCGAGCGCAAAACAGTCGACAGGAATGGCGTCAAATGGATGGCAATTGGTTGTGTGCCTGGAAGCGCGATAGCAGCTGTGGTTCTTACAGCGCTTTCTGCAAGCGGTTTTCGCATAATGTTCTCCGTTCTTGTGATGATGGCAGTGGTGCTCAGTGCCCTTGGTTTTTCAATTCGGCTTACCAGGGTTAACATATTGACTGCTGGTGTCCTGTCCGGATTCATGGGTACTACCTCATCGATCGGGGGGCCGCCTGTAGCGCTCATCTATCAGCACCTACCGGGAGCTCGATTCAGGGGAACTCTTTCGACCTATTTCTGCGTTGCCGGGACGTTTGCCATCATCGCTCTGATTCTTGCGGGGCGATGTGGAAAAGACGAACTGCTATTGGCTTTGGTCATATTACCCGGTTTACTCGTCGGGCTGGCATTTTCCAAATTAACGGCCAGCATGCTTGACCGGCATTCTATGCGTCCGGCTGTGCTCATACTTTCTGGTGTGTCTGCTATTGCCGTATTGGTTAGGACGATACTGTAATGTATATATATTTGAGACTGTCAGATCAATTGACAGGACAAGTTGCGCATGCTAGAATGTCACAATTTACCAGACAAGCAGGGGCAATATTGCCCCTGCTTACGAATACGCACAAAAAGGCAAACGCGCCGAAAGGCGACGACGCAAAGCTGTGGGTCTACAGCCTTAGGGCCATGATCGCCACGTACCAATTGCGATTCGCGGCATGATAATGGTCCTTGGGCTCTGTGCTCAAGGGCTTTTCTATTTGTTGAGTAAACCGATATAGTGACAAGCGATAGGTAGGAATGTGAAAGACGAAGATAAAACCAGTGAACAACTCATCGCCGAGCTTTCTGAAATGCGAAAGAAAGTTAGCGATTTGGAGTTTACCGAGAAAAAACGCAAAAAAACAGAAGATGCGCTGCTGGCAGCTCGAATTCACCTGGAACGCATTGTGAACGGGATGCACGAGGGCATGCTGGTAATAAGCCCCGGATACCATGTCCTGGATGCTAACGAACGTTTTTATGAGATGACCGGGAAAACCCTGCAGCAGGTTATTGGCAAGCCTTGTTACCAAGTGAATCGAAATGCTCCTAAACCATGCAGTGAGGAGGGGCTTGATTGTCCTTTGAAGGTGGTTGTACAGACAGGCAAGCCGGCTCGTATGGAAGTTTCATACAAAGGTAAACATGGAGCAGACATGGTCGTTGAAACTAACACCTTCCCCCTAATTGATGCCTCGGGAGGAATTGAGAGTGTTGTGCAAATCTCTAACGATATCACCGAACGCATGCGATCAGAGGAAGAACTCATTCGTATTAAACATGCCGTAGATACCTCGAGCGATGCCATAGGAATGTCGACGAAGGAAGGTGGTCATTTCTACCAAAACGAAGCATTTACTCGTTTATTCGGATATACAGTCGAAGAAGTGAGAAATCTTCATCCCAAAGCTCTCTACGCAGATGGTGATATTGCCAATGAAGTATTCAAGACGATAATGGAGGGAGGTTCCTGGTCGCATGGGATCGATATGGTGACCAAAGACGGCCGCATTTTTCCGGTTTCCCTCCGAGCAAATGCTATTAAAGACAAGTATGGTAACATCCTCGGACTGATAGGGGTGCATAGAGATATCACTGAGCGCAAGCAGGCGGAGGAAGTATTAAAACATCGCGTGGACTTTATCAGCCTGATTACTGACCTCTCAACTAACTTCATCAATTTGGAACCGGGGAACGTCGATGGCGCAATCAATAAGGCACTGGGGAGAATTGGAGAATTTTTTGATGCGGATCGCAACTATGTCTTTTTGTTTAGCGAAGATAAGACACTTCAGTCAAACACCCACGAGTGGTGTGCTGAAGGGGTAGAGCCTCAGATAGATTATTTGCAGGGGATTCCCACCGCCAATTCCCAGGGGTGGATGGAAGCGCTGGACAGGATGGAAAATATTAACATACCGTCGGTTGCAGATATGCCGAATGATACTGATACGGGAGAAAAAGAGGTCCTTGAAGCACAAGGAATACAGTCGCTGCTCATTGTTCCCATTGCAGTGAGAGGGAATACTATTGGATTCCTTGGATTAGACAGTGTGCAAAACCCGCATATCTATTCCGATGATGATATTGCACTCCTTGGAATAGCGGGAGATATATTTGCCAACGCACTCACACACAAGCAAGCGGAGGAAATGCTTAGAGAAAGCGAAGAGAAATTCTCCAAATCATTCCAATCGAATGCTGCATTAATGGCCATCAGCACCATTGACAACGGCCTATTCTTTGAAGTTAACGATATGTTCCTGAAGACATTGGAATTTGAGAGGGAAGAGGTCATTGGGGCAACTTCGGTAGACCTCAATATATGGGCAAACTACGATCAAAGAGCTGAGGTCGTTACATCAATGCAGGAAAATGGATACGTACAAAATGTAGATGTGGACATCAGGACCAAGAGCGGAAAAATTCGCAATGGTCTATTTTCTGCTCACCCCCTAGAGTTGCAAGGTCGGAAATGCTTGTTAACAATAATGAGTGATATCACCGAGCGCAAGCTGGTTCAAGAGAAACTTGAGCAGTATCAGCAGCATCTTGAGGAGCTTGTGGAAGAACGCACAGCAGAACTTAAAGCTGCCCAGGAGAAATTGCTACAACAGGAAAGGCTGGCCACACTGGGAGAGCTGGCTGGCAGTATCTCCCACGAAATCCGCAATCCACTGGGCGTGATTGATTCGTCTGTATACTTCCTCACGAAAACACATTTACCTGAAATCGATGAGAAGTCGAAGGAGCACTTTGACCGTATCAGGGATGCGATCAGGGCTTCCACCGGGATAATAGAAAGCCTGCTTAACCTTACTCGCATGGATCTGGGGTGGTCAAGTCCAAACGGACACATAGTTAAGCAGCGATGATCCCCTTTT
>CAZWIP010000180.1:0-6227 GCA_964634125.1 uncultured Dehalococcoidia bacterium | reverse complement strand
CGGATTGCCTCTTTGCCTTCAAATGTCCCTTCATGATGGTCCACATATACAGCGTCTTCCGTGAAAGTATCTGTATAACCGTCCCAGTCATTGCTTTCCTGTAAAGCAATACGATTGTCAAAGGCTGCCTTTATTTCTTCTCGACTGAATTCACTCATTTGTCTCCTCCTGTTTTTATATATCAACAGAATTCTACATAATGACAAATACCAAGCATTCACCCGATGGCTACGTATTATTCGGAAGCGGCTCTTCCGCAGATCATAGGCAAGTCCAGGTAAGTCCGTATTCCCGGTTGAGCTTTACAAACATAGGGGACGGCATTTACGCAGTGCATCGCCGTGGTCACAATACCCTCGTTGCGGAGCAGTCCTGATTCAACTGTGGCAGGATGGAAACCATGATAGACAGCCTTCAAAGTCGGATCGCCTGTTACCTCGATTTCAAAGTGTACACCTTCTGGACCAAAGCCCCAGGGCTTATCGAAAGGTCCCTCACCCATAAGCCAGTTTACAATAGCTTCGATGACCGGCTCCCCATTGACGCATCCCTGCCAGACAAAGCGCTGGGCAGCTACCAGTCCCGGTTCGATGATTCCGATGGGCGTATCGATGGGAGAAGTTGCCACCGCAACTTCATTGATAGTATTGATTTCACCATCCAGTTTGAAACCCAGTTCATCAGCGATCATGTGTATCGACTGACCAAAACCGTTAGCGAGGAAATGCACCAGCGGACTGTTCAAAGCCTCTTCCGGCGGCTTGCCGAATAACATGATATCTCTAACGACATCCGGGGCATTATAGGTCCGAATATCGGAAAATTCTTCGGCTCGTACGTGGGTTACGGCGCGGGTAAAGGAACTCAGTACTAGTGGTAAGCGTTCAGTTATTCCCCCGGGATGAATACCGGTCCCGTGCAGTACCGACTTGCCTTTGGAGCACGCCTCCTGTAAGTGGTCTATGTTGACGGACTTGAATGGGTAGACCCAGCCGACTGTGGTGATGACGTTCTTCCCGGATTCCAGCAATTGCACTACTTCATCGTCATTCGGCAAAAGAGGAGTATAGATCACACAGTCAGCATCAAGCGCCAGTATGTCATTAATGTTATCGGTGGTTGTTACCCCGATTTCCCCTATGCCGGCTATCACACCGGCATCTTTGCCTGTTTTTTCAGACGAATAAACCCGGCACCCAACCAACTGCAACTCGGGATGGCTTTGCACCCCTTCTATCGCGGCCTTGCCGACTCCCCCGGTTGCCCACTGTATAACTCGATATGTCATTGTTTCGACCTCCTTATATAAACTTCCCTTTCATCCCCCTTTTGTAAAGGGGGAAACAGGGGGATTTTGAAGCGAGACCATTCGTCTCATCCTGAGCCTGTCGAAGGACTCAAATCCTCATAGCAAACATACCCCTTGATCCCCTCTCAAGAGGGAAAACCGTCTGCACTCTCTTCTGCTGCTCCCCGACCCCTGACCCCTAGCTTAAGCCATAAGCCCTCTACCGGTGATGAGGGGCAAATCAAGTTCTGAAATGAAGCCGGGTGAGGCAGAGCAAACCGCCGGAATTGCATTGACGATACGTGTAGCCGTGAGAATGACACCTCCGACAGCAGTATCACCGTGCTCATCCTCGAAATCGAAAGCACAGATCATGCGAGGGCGACCTTCGATGATCAATCGATAACCGTGGCCCTGCGGCCAGTCTGGTGCGATATCGTCGTGCATCCGTGTAACATGTTCCGCTACAATGAGAGGCTGACCGTTGATGATCCCCTGCACCTCAAAACGTAACGCTGCGCTCATACCTTCTTTGATAATCCCGGCAGGAGTTTGAAGATCGGTTGGCGCCGGTATGCGTTCATGGACTTCACGGAGTTCTTCAACTTCAACACCGAGCCCTTGAGCCATGAGCTGGACAGACCCTCCACAATAGAAAGTGAGCGCACCGGGGGCCAGGATCGGGGGCAGGGTATCCAGAGGTTGACCGAACCCCATAGTCTCGAAGATGATTTCGGGTTGATTGTATGTGGCGTAATTGACGATTTCCTGTATTCGAATACTCTCCCATCTTTCCGACATCCCGCTGAAAATAAGAGGCAACGTACTATTGGCGAAACCCGGGTCGATACCCGAGACCAGAAGAGACACTCCCCCTTCCTTGCAAGCAGACTCAAACTTCTCCTGAATATCAGGACCAAGCGCTCCCGGGTATACAAGGCTAAGCAGGGAACTTGTAACTACATTCTTGCCCGAGCTCAGAATACGGCATATTTCGTCGATGGTGCCCATCGGGTCGATTCTGACATCAGACGTGTAGCATACACAATCGGCCTCAGTGGCTAACAATGCATCGGAATCCTGTGTGGCCTTTATCCCAACCGGGTCAAGTCCGCACAGTTCACCGGCATCTTTCCCCGCCTTCGAATCATGGTAAACCGATACCCCCACCAGTTCCATTTCCGGATGATTAATGATCGCTCGCAACGCGCAAGCGCCTACGTTACCGGTACTCCATTGAATAACTCGATATGCCATACACTATCCTCCCTTTTATTTCTCGCGGAATCCGGGGGTTGATGGGAAATACTATCCGGATCGAATAACCATCCCAGTTATCACTATCTTGCAGACGTAATTCTGAACGATAGCAAATGTCAAGCATTTTCCCGATGGGTATGTGATTAATAGTTAGCGAACAACTTTTTCAGGCATTTTCACTTCCGGCCCCGGTATCCAGCCGGATTCTTGAATAATCTCATAAACGTGAACCATGTTGAGAAGGTCTTCGTCATAGGAGAATTTCCCGTTACCAGCATAAATGATCTCCTGGAAACCCGGAGCCTGGTAGAAGGTTCCATCCGCTCGCTGTCCGGGGAGCCGATTCCAGAACTTAATGATGACGCGATTTCCGTCGATAGTTATCCATTCAATCGGAAATGTCCAATCCTCAAGTCCCGTCATGCTGTCTCGCTGGAACTGAAGAATTGCGTCTCGTCCAACAAATCTACCCCATGCCGGATCTATATAAGTGGCATCATCGGTGAAGCAGTCAGCCAGAGCTTCCCACTTCAACTCTCCAGCCTCAACTTTCTCTCGAACTTTGAGATAGTTGTCAAGAGCTTCCTGTACTTCTTCTCTAGGAAAATCAGTCATTTCTTCCCTCCATTTCATGATTGTAGATAGTACGGGCTATTTTTGACGAAACATATTATGTCAACTACTATGCCTAATGAATATATCTTCCGGCAATAAGTGGCAAATCGGCATATGTCCTGATGCCGGCAGCGGCGTCACAAACAGCCGGAATGGCGCTAATCACAGGCATGGCAGTGACTTGATTTGCTAGATCAGCTCCACCGGCGCCGAGATCGTCCGTTTTCAATTCTGAAGGGGAAAAGGTAACTCTGGTACGGATATTGGGGTTGCCTTCAACCTCCATTGTGTAACCATGAAACAGGGGCCAGTCAGGCTCCAGGTTCTTTCCTGCCTTCCATACCACATCAAGCTCAACGGCCGGGTCGTCACCCACCATACCGGTCCAGGTGCACTTTTGTCCGGCAACAGTACCGGCAGGTACGGGAAACCCAAAAAATTCGCGATCATCGGGAGCGGTGGCATATTCATAATCGAACCGCTTCTCGGTAATGGGTATATGAAGCAGGTCGGCGATCAAATCAATACATTCACCATAGGTCCCCAGTACGATGCGATTGACTTCCGCCCATTTTTCATCCGGCGGTTGTGCCCAGCCCAAAGCAGCGAAATTGGCAAAGGCGGCATAGTGGCTAAGGTCAACGGATTCTAAAAAGCGGATACGCCGAAAGTCCCGGCTCGCGGTAGCCATCAGACCTGCAATGAATGGAGCAAAGCCGGGGAAAATACCGCTTCCAAACAGGCTGGCATTACCCTTTTGAGCAGCCTTGTCCAATCGACTGCGCTGCTCTTCACCCAGCGATGTGCCGGTGATGAACAAGCTGCATACCATGTTCAGTCCGGCCTCCAGAATACGCACCATCTCATCAACGTTCGGCCAATTCGGCATATAACAGACGCAATCAGCGCCCATCTTCAACAGGGCATCTACGTCATTAGTTGCCTTGATGCCAATAGGGTCAATGCCGCAGAGTTCGCCAACGTCCTTACCCACTTTGGCCTCACTCCAGGCATAGGCTCCCACCAGTTCCAAATCCGGATGCGCCAGTATCCCCTTTACCGCCTCCTTGCTAACATGACCGGTAGTCCACTGAATAACTTTGTAGCTCATAAGTGATCCTCCAATCCCTTCATGCTGTCTGGTTCATCAAATCGACCCCATGCCGGGTCTATGTAAGTGGTATCACTTTTGCTTGTCTCTTATTGGGCAGTAGCGCACGCCCGGATTGGTATTGAGTTCCGGCTTGTACACGTACGCATTTCGCTGCTCAGCCCATTGGGACACCTGAGTTGAAGGATCATTGATATCGCCGAAGAACATGGCTTCCATCTCACAGCAATCGACGCAGAACGGCACTTCCCCATCATCGATTCGATGGGCACATAGTGTGCACTTCCAAATTGTGCTGGTTTTAGTGTTATGAGTTAATACCCCATATGAACAGGCTTCCATGCATATTAAACAGTCATCACATTTGGCTTCATCAATCAGAACGATTCCATCCTGACGGCGATATATCGCTTCTGCAGGACACGCGGGGATACACGGTGGTTCTACGCAATGCATGCATGGTATTGGAAGATAATGCATGTTGAAATTCGGGTATGTTCCCGATGGCGTATCACGCCCGATACCACCCACGGTTTCCACTCTGATCCCAGAAATCTGTTCCAGGTTATGTTCCGTCTGACAGGCTACTACGCAGGTTAGACATCCGGTGCACCTGTCCAGATCAATCACCAAACCGTATCTCTTACTCATGGTCTAGCCCTCCCTCACCTTTTCTACTTCGACAAGAACATCATAGTATGCGGAATTGGGTTCGAAGATTAATTCCTGTGCCGGATTAACCGCACTGTGGGTTAATTCCTGGTGTGTTCCCTCGATAAAGTCCTCCGGCCACCATCCCTGGTTGACATTGACAGTGCCCGGCTGTATCGCTTCGTTTACATTGACTTTGAGCTTCATATTTCCCCTGTCGTTAAAGGCTCGAATGATATCCCCGTTGTTTATGCCTCTGGATTCCGCATCCGCAGGGTTCATTTGGATAAGAGGTTCCGGTTCAAGTTCCCTGAGCCGTTGAACGTTGGCAAGTGTTGAATGCGTACGAAAACGTGTGTGTGTTGTCAGGAAGGTGAGGGGATATTTTTGACTGAGTGGTGTTCTGACGCTTTCAAGTGGTTCCTTATAGCATGGCAGTTGTTGTCCCAGCCCAACAAGTTTTTCAGAGTAGAATTCCATTTTCCCCGATGGAGTCGAGAATGTTGGGACGTCTGGCCGCATAGGCGCCTTAACGGGCCCTTGTTTGAGTTTCTCCATCGTTATTCCCATCTCGGCAGGATATCCGGTGGAAAGTAGCAGCTCGATCATTTGTTCATCGCTGTTCTCGAAGTATTCACCGAGGTCTAATCTGCGTGCCAGTTCTCTCACGATCTCGGTGTCCGGTTTGGCTTCGTGCAGTGGCTCGATAGCCCTTTGCTGGAGCTTGAAGTAGACGGGCATTGAAGGCACAACGTTGATGGGTGGCATCAGGTCCATCTGTTCATAGAAAGTGCAAGCTGGGAGGACGATATCGGCGTACCGAGCACTGGCCGTCATGAAAATATCGGCGACGACGATCAGGTCCAGTTTGGAAAAAAGGTCACGCACGGTTCGGCCTGAATCCGGCAGTTGGTTCACCCAGTTTTGCTTGGCGATCCACAGCGCTTTTATCGGGGAAGGATTGCCTGTTTCGATGGCATCGTATGCTTTCAGGATCGGCAGAAAGTTGCAAGTCATGATCCCGTGCAGGTACATGTAAAGCTCATACACTGGGAGTTGGGGGGCTTCCAAATGTAGATTTCCAGTAATAGCTGCAAGGGTATTTATAGCTCGATAGGTAAGATCTCCATGGAAAGTGCGTTGCATTCCCATGCCCCGGTAGGACGCTACCGGTCTGCGTTGAGCATAGTACAGCGCCAGTTCCTTGATTGTGTCCTCTGGGATATCTGTTATTTCGGAAACCTTCACTGGAGTGTATTCTTTGACCATGTCTGCAAGTAACTGGAAAGCCGGTTTGCATTC
>CAZWIP010000179.1:0-6248 GCA_964634125.1 uncultured Dehalococcoidia bacterium | reverse complement strand
CGGAGAGACGATTTACGAATATCGTGCTGAAATAGAGGACCTCGTGAGGGTTGAGCCAGAGTGGCTTCCAGTTGTTACTCCACCGTATTAGCCCTTACCAATCAAAGGTAGTTGAAGACAGATAGCACCCTGACTAATGGGAATTGTTTGTCTTCATCGTAACATAGGATAAATAGGAGGCCAATCATGTTTAAAACCAGAGTTACCGAAATGCTTGGTATCAAATACCCCATCATTGGTGGCACGATGGCCTCAATATCTGATGCGGACTTTACAGCAGCGATTTCCAATGCTGGCGGAATGGGTACGCTTTCTTCGATCATGTATCAGACCAAAGAGGAATTTGCAGCAGCTATCGATAAAGTCAAAGAACTAACCGATAAACCATTCGCCGTCAATCTCAATTTCTTTCCGGCGCAATTTCCTGTTTCTCAGGCAGATTACACGGAAATCATGATCGAAAAAGGTGTTAAATTTGTCGATACTTCCGGTCATGCTCCACCCCCACCAGAGTTATGTACACGCTTCAAAGAGACAGGAATGACATGGATTCATAAATGTGTTGGTCTCAGGTATGCTCGCAAAGCTCAGTCTATGGGTGCGGATATCGTAACAGTGGTGGGTTACGAAAATGGTGGTGCCACAGGGACGCTGGATATCGGCACACTTGTCCTGGTTCCAACAGTTGCTGGTGGAGTTGATATCCCGGTTGTTGGTGGTGGTGGTGTTGCTGATGGGCGCGGACTTGCAGCAGTTCTGGCTCTGGGTGCCCAGGGAGTTATCATGGGAACGCGGTTACTTGCCACCCAGGAATGCCCGATACATGATTCTCTTAAGCAGGCTCTGGTGAACGCGAGTGAAATCGATACCATGCTAATCATGCGGTCAGTTGGTACTCACAGAGTATGGGTCAATGCTGCTGCTAAAAAGTGTGCCGAGATTGAGGCAACAGGGGCAAGCTTTGAAGAGATTATCATGATTGTTTCTGGAGATAATACCCGCAAAGTCTATTATGAAGGTGATTTGGATGTTGGAATGGTACCATGTGGACAGGCGGTGGGTCAGGTTAATGACATCCCGACAGTGAAAGAACTGTTCGATAGGATCATTGCAGAGGCCACTGGTGTAATAGAGGGATTAGCCAAAAGTTGAGGGAGAATTTGAAGTACGATGGGTTATGAGGACATTCGTTTTGATGTGAACGACGGTGTGGCGATCATTACCCTACACCGTCCCGATAATCTCAACGCTTACAGTGGAAAGATGGGAATCGAATTAGGTGATGCCTATCGAACCTGTGATGATGATGACAGTATCAGAGCAGTTGTATTGACCGGTGCTGGACGAGCGTTTTGTGCTGGAGCAGACATGAGTGCTGGCGAAGATACCTTTGCCAAGCAGGATGCCACATCTTTCAGTGCTGCCGGGGTTGATCCCCCAGCCTGGGAGGTTCGCAAACCGGTGATCGCAGCTATGAACGGACACGCAGTGGGAATCGGCCTTACATTGGCATTGCAGTGTGACATGCGGATCGCAGCGGTCGATGGAAAAT
The DNA here is from genome assembly GCA_964634125.1 of uncultured Dehalococcoidia bacterium. Classification (GTDB taxonomy): domain Bacteria; phylum Chloroflexota; class Dehalococcoidia; order SZUA-161; family SpSt-899; genus JABMQN01. The sequence continues at coordinate 4,696 of CAZWIP010000179.1, read as the reverse complement.
ATGGTGTACTCCAAGTGCGTAGGGGCATGATGCCTGATGCCTATTCACATTGGACGTTGCCAAGGCTTGTAGGGATAGAACGTGCTGCTTCTCTTTTGCTTACAGGACGAAAGATCACCGGAACTGAGGCGGTTGAAATGGGAATTGCCAGCCAGGTTTTGCCTGCCGATGAAGTACTACCGGCGGCTCTTGAGATTGCAAAAGACATCGCGTTGAATACAGCGCCTCTCTCGGTCGCAATTACCAAACGATTGCTATGGGAAAGCCCGAATCTCACCTGGTCTGAGGTAGGTCACAAAGAGACCGAGTTGCATCACCATTTAATGGGACGCCCGGATGCTATCGAAGGCCCTGTAGCATGGCTCGAACACCGGCAACCACAATGGAAATCAAGCGTGAAAAACGATTGGCCTGAATGGCCGTAGCCACTATTTTTCCTCCTCATAAACAAAAACGATCTATCATTTATTATAAGCTTTTTTTAAGCAAGTATCATATAGCCAATGGTATTCTACCCCTATCGTTGACTTCTTCAACACTCAACAATCAATGCCGTATTCGTCATGTCCATATTTTATTATGGATTGTCGGATATTTACGGAAACAATGCGAAGGGTATCCAATTTGATCAATTCGGGTTACAATAGAGGAAAATATCCAAGTTTGCAGAAAGGCATTTGAATAGAATTTTGCCCGACCCGACAAGCAAAGCAAGAGTTCCATGCGAAATAGCAGAATACCTTCGCTTAGAATCGGAGATTTGGAAATCAATCCCCCTATTGTCCAGGGTGGAATGGGGGTTAGAATATCGAAGGCTAACCTCGCAGCCGCAGTAGCCAATGAAGGATGCGTGGGTGTCGTTTCCACAATTGGTTTGGGAAACTTCGAAGACTACCCCGGATCGGAATTTGTCAGACTGAATGAGGAAGCCCTCAGGCAGGAAATCCGCAAAGCGAAAAGCATGACCAATGGAATCATCGGCGCAAATGTGATGGTTGCGCTTTCCAACTATGAAAACCTGGCCGCAACCGCCGCCGAAGAAGGGGTGGACATAATAATCTCCGGGGCAGGTCTTCCACTCGATCTACTTAAGTTCGTCAAGGGAAAGCTCACCAAGCTGATTCCCATTGTCTCTTCTGCCAGAGCACTTAACATCATCTCTAAGAAATGGAAAAGGCAGCATAACAGAATCCCTGATGCGGTGGTCGTCGAAGGAACAATGGCTGGCGGGCACTTGGGATTCAAGTATGAAGATGTAGTGAATGGTACTGTCCCCCCGCTTGATGAAATCCTCCATGAAGTGATTGAAGTCGCCAATTCATACGATCCGCATATTCCTGTGATCGCTGCAGGGGGAATATTCGACGGGCAGGATATTGCACGAGTTCTCAAGCTGGGCGCATCCGGAGTTCAGATGGCAACCCGTTTCGTTTGCACGGATGAATGTGATGCACACCAGAATTTCAAACAGGCCTACGTGGATGCCAAAAAAGAGGACATAACCATCGTTAAAAGCCCGGTAGGAATGCCTGGAAGGGTCCTCAATAGTAAATTTGTGGAAAGAATCAAGAACGGTGAAACGATTCCCATCAAATGCACCTACAAGTGCCTCAGAACCTGCGATCCGAAAACCGCCCCATACTGCATTGCCAAGGTTCTGTTGAACGCCGCAGAAGGGAACTTTGATGAGGCATTTGCTTTTTCCGGGTCGAACGCCTATAGATGCAACGAAATCATTCCAGTCAAACAACTCATCGGTCAACTAGCTGAAGAGACTGCCTACTATTTGAGCAAAGACACGGAGTAACAATGCCCGTTGCGAAAGAGATCGTTGTTACCGGCATAGGTGTTTTTAGTTCCATCGGGTGTAACAGGATTGATTTCTGGAATGCTCTCATATCAGGGAAATCTGGCATAAAACGTATTCAAGCATTTGATCCGGATGGTCACTTAAGTCAGGTCGCTTCTGAAGTTGCTTCTTTCAACCCCGAAGAGTTCATGACCCGTAAACAGGCCCGCAGGATGGCCAGAGTCTCGCAGCTTGCCTCATGCGCTGCAATCGACGCGGTGAAGGATGCCGGTCTCGATTTGGAAAAGGAGAACCCGGCAAGGATCGGGTGTGTTATTGGATCGGCCGCCGGTGATTACACTAACATCGAAGAGCAGTACGTCAGGTTCCAACAGAAAGGACCAGGGGCAGTCAATCCTCTGGCCATCCCCAAGATCATTCCCAATATGCCGGCAGCTAATGCGGCGATCGTCCTTGGGATTCACGGACCAAACCTGGCAGTAGCCACTGCCTGTGCCACAGGCGCCTGTTCCATTGGTACGGCACTTGGCATTCTGAGGGAAGGCAAGGCAGATGTCATGCTCGCTGGTGGAGCTGAATCCACCATTACTCCCCTGGTTGTCGATGGATACGCCTGTATGAGTGTCCTTTCGCAACGCAATGATGAACCTGAAAGAGCCAGCCGCCCTTTCGATATGGACCGTGACGGATTCGTTATCGGAGAAGGATCTGGAGTGCTGGTTCTTGAAACTACAGAGCATGCTCAAAAGCGCGGTGCGGAGCCCTTAGCAATACTTAAAGGTTTTGGTATGACATCCGACGCCTATAACATTGTTATCCCCGAACCGGATGGTAAATGGGCTGCAGCCGCAATCACGGAAGCGCTCAGAGATGCGCAACTCAATCCTGAAGATGTTGGATACATCAATGCTCACGGAACATCCACAAAGGTCAATGACAAGATCGAATCTATAGCCATTCACAACGTCTTCAAAGACAGAAATGTTCCTGTGAGCTCAAACAAGTCCATGATAGGCCACACCTTAGGTGCTGCAGGAGCGATCGAAGCTGCTGCCACAGTGCTCACCATTCATCATGGTATTTTACCTCCCACTATCAACTACGAGACAAAAGACCCGGAATGCGACCTCGATGTGGTACCTAACGAAGCACGTGAAGCTAGGATCAACGCAGCTACATCTAATGCTTTTGGTTTCGGCGGGCAAAACGGAGTACTGGTCTTCACCAAAATCTGATTGATAGAAACAATATATCTGATCAATTAGGGTTTATCGTAATTTGCTTATGTTTTTCTCATCGCACATCCGCATTTACATTTTCGATTAAAGGAAATAGAATACGGGCAGCATTCTCAGTGAGGTGAGCTATGGAAATAAAACTCATTCCCATCGAGAAACCGGAAGACCTCAACTTCATTCTAGGTCAGACACACTTCATCAAAACCGTGGAAGATGTGCATGAAGCACTGGTTCAGTCGGTCCCGGGCATAAAATTCGGCCTGGCCTTCTGCGAAGCCAGCGGGCCTACTTTGATCCGCCTCTCGGGAACGGACGATGAGTTGATCAAACTGGCCAAGGAAAACGCTCTGGCGATCGGTTCCGGGCATACCTTTATTATCATGCTTGGAGACGGCTACTTTCCCATCAGTGTACTCAATGCCATCAAGATGGTCCCGGAAGTTTGCCATATTTTCTGCGCTACCGCCAATCCCACACAGGTGGTAATTGCCGAAAGTGAGCAAGGTTGCGGTATTCTGGGCGTGATCGACGGATACAGCCCCAAAGGGGTCGAATCGGATGCGGATGCAGCGAATCGCAAAGATTTCCTGCGAAAGATCGGGTACAAGTTGTAGTAGTGACAGTTTACCCAATTAGTGCTTCGAGAACAACCTCTCATGCCAATTCATTGATACCGTTGACTAAGAAAACACAACAAACAAGATGTCATTCTGAGCAAAGCGAAGAATCTCTCCGTTTGGCTATGGAGATTCTTCAGTCGCGAGCTCCCTCAGAATGACATACCCGAACTCTATTTTTTCAGCAATGAATTCACAACTTCTTACAATCAATGGCAAAACGAAACCCTATGTGATGGCACACCGTGGTAACCTGGTTGCCTGCCCTGAAAATACCCTCGCGGCTTTCCATCAGGCAATTGCCGACGGTGCGGATATTCTTGAGACCGACCTTCGGTTAACATTTGATCGCGAATTCGTGTGCATACACGATTCCACTGTGGATCGCACAACTGACGGAACCGGTCTCGTAGCAGAAATGACACTGGCTCAAATCAAGGCATTGAGTGCAGCATACGATCGACCAGAGTTCGAATCGGAGCATATTCCTACCCTTACTGAAGTCGCAAGTATTCTATCTCCCGATTTAATACTCGCAATTGAACTGAAAACGGATTTCTTCCTTGATACTAAAGCCTGTAGTCAGCTAATAGCTGAGTTGGATCGAAATAAAATTCGCGAACGCACCATCGTGCTCTCCTTTTCTTTGGCTCGACTCCAAACAGTAAGAGCCATAGCTCCTGATATGATTGCAGGTTGGATTACTTTAACCAGACCATGGCCTTTCGTCGATGCTCAGTTGATTGGTCCATTCTGGCCCCTGATTCTGGCAAATCCTTTCTATGTATGGACGGCTCATTTGCGCGGTCAAGCGGTATGCCCGCTCGATCCAACCCCTGATTCACGCCTCTGGCTATACAAATGGTTGGGTTGCGATGCTGTGCTCACCAATGATCCAAATGCAACATGCAAAGCGTTAAAAAGGTTTAAACGCTCCTAACAAGCAACACAAAATCTAATTGGTGGCCATGGTAAAAATAACTAGGGCCTGTTAACACTAATAGTCACTTTGTGATATAGTGGCTGTATGG
>CAZWIP010000178.1:0-6391 GCA_964634125.1 uncultured Dehalococcoidia bacterium | reverse complement strand
AGGCTTGCGATCTTGGCATAAGATTGCCGGCCTCTTCCATTTTTGACACTAAGGAAGTAATTCCTTTCTCAGCTTTTCCCTGTCTTGCACCTTGTCGCTCCATCTCAATAAGTTGAGAAAGAGTCGCCCTGAAAGAGGGAAGCTGGTCTCTAATATACTTTACATAATAAGAGCGACAGCGCTCCCAAAAGTGGGACCACCGCTCAGCTTCCAGTGTCTTGTAGAGGCAGGAGGGGCTCCGAAAGGTCTTGGTTTTGGCGAACCCTCAAACATACTTATGAACTTCCTTGGGCTAACATTTTGCTTGGACCAGTTTATTGGAGGCGGGTCAAATACATTTCAATACACGTTTGATGAATACCGTAGAAATACGGATTGTCTTGTTTCAATATTTCTGTTACAAGAATTCCAACTTCCTTACCAATATAAAAATTGAAATACTGAGCGTCGTTATACGCAACCACAGTAGTACCTATTAAGTTGATAAGATAGATCAACGAATAAGGAGGTATCATGTGGCCAACAAGTACATTAGAAACGTGACCGATATCATCACTTGACATACATTAAATGAAATTAGGGGGTGATCAAATGAGAAACTCAAGAATAATCACAATCACTGTATTATTTATCTGCTCATTGAGCCTGTTGTTGCTCCCAGCGTGTGATAACGGTGATGAAGATAAAACGCCAATCGCTACACAAACGCCCACATCTACTCCAACAGCTAGTCCTACAACAATTCCTACCGAATCTCCGAAAAACGTGAAGATTACCATTGGTAATCACACGGATCTCACAGGTCCGGCAGCTCAAGCAATGGCCATAGTAAACATGGGATTAGAAGATATTGTAAAGTACTACAATGATAACAATCTGATCCCAGGAATCGAAGTGGTTGTGGAGAGTTACGATGGCATGATGGATCCTTCTAGAGACATACCCGGCTGGAAATGGCTAGAGGAGAGAGGCGCCGATGTGATGATGGCATGGTTGCCAGCTATGTCAACATCGTTACAGCCATTAGCAGACCGAGAACAAATTCCGTTGTTTGTTGCTAATACACTATCGGAACTCATAGAAGTGCCGGGGTATATGTTTGCAACGTCAGTATTATATGAAGACCTGACTTGGACTTTGGTTAATTGGGTAATGGATAATGATTGGGATTGGCAAACGAATGGGCCGGCAAAGATAGGTGCTGCTCTGGACGAAGGCTCTAATCCAACACCCGTTTTTGAAACATTCAAGAAATATGCTGAAATGTACCCAGAGCGAATGGAATGGGTAGGAGGTTATACCATTCCAATGGGATTGTATACATGGACCAACGAGGTCACGTCTCTCAAAGATTGCGACTATATATACCTACCTAATATTTTCCCCTTTTTCGTAAAGGATTATGTGAAGTCCGGATATGATAAGGCAAAGTTCCTTACCACCGATAATCACACGAGCTTCATGGCCTTGCTCGATGACATGGGATACTGGCCTGATATTGACGGTATGATAAACATTTCGCAGAGTGAGTGGTGGACTGAAGACTCGGAATACTCGAATTTTGCCAGAGAACTGGCTAACACATATCGTTCAGACATGATAAGTAAAATTGAATTGAATCCTAAAGGATACAACTCTTTTGCCAATGGTGTGCATGTTCTGGAAACCATAAGAATTGCTGCTGAGGCTGTGGGATCAGAAAACATCGATTCACAAGCCATATTTGAGGCGGCGCCAAAACTGATAATAGAATTTGACGGTGTACAGCGTTTCAGTTTTAACGAGACAAAGCGGACATCGCCTGATAGACTAGCTGTTTACGAAGCAGATAGTGCGAACAAAGGATTCGTTAGACTCACTGAATGGTTCCCTATCGAGAGCCCTCCTGAATAAATGGGCCAACCAATGAAAGATTGTGGATCCACGGATATGTGGCACCGCAATTGTGGTGTCATATATATCCAATCGTGTTCAGTGATGTAAATCATTTAACCTAGTGGTGTGTATCCATGTAATACTGATATCGAGTTAAGTACGGATATGGTTCGATATAGCAAGATATCGAAATAGCAAAAGGAGTAAGAGGTGACTATTGAATATGAATCTCATGCACATGTTCGAATCATACGACTGAATAAACCGGAGAAGCTGAATGCGTTGACCCCTAACGACCTAACGGAACTGAGGCGATTGGAAGGCGTATTTGGTGATGATGCGGATGCTTGGGTGCTCATCTTGACCGGTGCTGGAGATAAAGCGTTCTGTACTGGGGATGATCTGGGAGAAGAAGGTGTGGGAGGTGCAACCAGCGGCGCGATCAGATTCGATCCTGAACCCAGGCGATGGTTTAGCCACTGCTATAAACCCATTATCTCAGCGGTCAATGGTTTTGCGGTTGGAGGCGGGATGGAGCTGGTCATGCTTACCGATATTCGTATTGCTGTTGAACACGCCAAATTCGGTTTGCCGGAAGTACGCTGGGCGATCACTCCGATGTTTGGCGGGGCATGCAGTCTGCCCCAGCAAATCCCGCATTGTCGGGCCATGGAACTGTTATTGACAGGTGATATGATCTCTGCTCAAGAGGCACTCCAGTACGGGCTTATTAATCGGGTAGTCCCTAAAGAGGAACTGATGTCGGAGGCCATGAAGATGGCTGAGCGCATTTGTGACAACGGACCCGTGGCACTCCGGCTGACAAAGGAGATTGCCCTGAGATCCCAAGGTATACCGAGGGAGATGGGATACCTGCTGGAGCATGAACTGGGATCTAAAGCCTTCGCTACCGAGGATGCGAAAGAAGGGCCGCTGGCGTTTTTTGAAAAACGTAAACCCAACTTTCAAGGTCGTTGATAGACAATCAAACAAATAATAAAGGAGTTACAGTAATGACAAGTACAGGAAGAATGGCCATCTATACCGGACTGGATGAACCTCTACAGATAAAGGAATATCCAGTCCCCGATCCTGAGCCGGGGGCTATCCTGGTGAAAGTGACGCTGGCAAATGTTTGCGGATCTGATCTTCACATGTGGCGTGGTGATTTGGATATAGCCGCTCTTGGAAGTCCGATGCCTGCTGCCTTTGGGCATGAGATGACAGGTACTGTGGCAAAACTCGGGGCTGGTGTTACCACTGATTCAACTGGTCAGCCCTTGGCTGAAGGAGATCGGGTCGTCTATCGTTATTTCAATCCATGCGGACGATGCGCTTCCTGCTTGAGAGGAGAGGATACATCATGTTCTGCAAATCTAATGTACATGGTTTCTGCTGAGGACTATCCTCACTTTCGGGGGGCTTATGCCGATTATTACTACTGCTATCCTAACCAGACCGTCATCAAAGTGCCTGATGCTCTCACTGACGAGATGGTAGCCCCGGTGAACTGTGCTCTTTCAGTGGTCATTTTTGGTTTAGAGAAAGTCAGGTTTGGTTTTGGTGAAACAATCGTCATCCAGGGAGCGGGGGGATTGGGGATCTATGCCACAGCAGTCGCCCGAGAGATGGGGGCTGAGAAGATCATTGTAGTCGAAGGTATCGATGATCGGATCGAACTGGTTAAATCGTTCGGTGCGGACGAAATCGTTGATATGAAGCAACACAAAACGCCTGAGGAACGGGTCATGCGAGTGCTGGAACTTACAGGATTTCAGGGCGCACATGTTGTGACTGAACTGGCTGGTATACCAGCGGCGCTCCCAGAGGGGATTAACATGTTAGCGCAGGGTGGGCGATGCCTGGAGATCGGTAACATCAGCCCGGGCCGGACCACTGAAATTGATCCCGCCCTTTTGGTGATGGGCTCGAAAACCGTCTATGGTGTAACGTTCTACAGCGCGGAGGCACTGAAAAAGGCACTCGATTTTCTGAATCGAGCCAAAGACAGATACCCGTTTGAAAAAATAATATCGCGCAAATATTCGCTGGATGATATCAATCAGGCATTCCAAGATCAGAACAATGGACTGGTATCCCGAAGCGCTATAGTTCCTTGAGAACACGGATCAACGCTATTTTCGAGGTGAACATTTATGATGGATGGCACAACGCTGCTCGGTGATTGCCGAGTTCTAGATTTGACGGATGAGAAGGGGCAACTATGCGGCAAAGTACTGGGCAAAGACTACTCCGTACCATTTGATCCAAATATAACATTAGTTGATTTCAGCAAAGAACCTGCCAAAACAATCGCGTAACAATGTTTGCATGCCAGTAATACTTGAGAGTTAGTAATGAACGAAAAAGCAATCCAGAGGATGAAAGATGAAATCACCATGTTCGAGATGGGGATGGATATTCTCAGTCAGGCAGATAATGCTGACCTGAAACTGAACGAATCTATAGTTCAGGCAATGATGGAGAACAACCGGAAATTGCTCAAAGCCTGCGAAGAAGGCACCCCCATTATTGCCAGTTATCACGCATTTGCTCCAGAAGTGCTGGTTGCCATGGATATTCCCTGGTACGCTATTGCCGCCACACCGGTAACAACCCCGGCTCATATACTAGAGGAGCAGGTTAAGGAGTGTGACAATCTTGGCGTTTCACCCGACCTTTGCACAGCTATCCGGCTTTCCATCTATAATATCGTCAATGACCTTTTCCCGATACCCAATGCACTGGTAGCCATGATCAATCCCTGCGATGGTACAGGAATGCTTCACCAGGTATTGACTGCCAGAAAAGACTGGCGCAGCGTTCCCACATTTGCCCCCGATATGCCCTACATGAACGATGAGAGGGCTATGAATTACTATGTTCGTGAATTCAGGGAGATGATTGCGTTCCTCGAGAAGCACACAGGGAAGAAGCTTGATATTGATCGGCTGCGGGAAGTGGTGAAGGAGTCGAACCGACAGTATCAGCTATGGGCGGAATACAACGAACTGAGAAGGGCAACCCCCTGTCCGCATGGTTATTCATTTGGAGCCCAGATTTGGATCATGGTTACCATGCTCTGGCCAGGTGATCCCCGATGTACAGCATGGTTAGAGGGATTGATCGTCCAGACCGAGCAACTTGTCAGAGATGGAAAGGGTGCAATCCCGGATGAGAAGATCCGGGTTTTCTGGTATGATTTGCGACCTTTCTGGATGCACGAATTCGGCTCGTGGATGGAAGATGAGTGGGGTGCAGTGGTCATCATGGACATGATTGTCTACAATCCTTACACATTGATTGATACTTCTACAGAAGAGACCATGTTTCGCGATTTGGCTAAAAGGAGCTTATGCGATGCCTTGATGGTGCGACAGGAACAGGGTCCATCTGAAAACCTGGTTACTGATATCACCCGAATCGTAAAGGATTATAAGGCAGATTGTGTAATATGGCCCGCGCATATGGGGCATAAGGCTATGGCCGGAACGATAGGGATTGGAAGAGAAGTCTGCAGGGAACTGAGAGTTCCTTTGCTTCAACTTGGAATTGACATTTTCGACCCGCGGTATACTACTGCCGATGAAGTCAAAAATATGATCTCGTCGTTTTTCACTACAATGGAATTAGCATAGTCATTACTTCTTGGGGAAATCTATGACCGCTCCAAAAGGACTAGATTTTGTCGATTCTCATTCTTGGATCTTCGCCCAAGTCTAACATATTACTTGGATCAGTTTTTTGGGGGGGCGTGTCAACCATGATCTCATAGTATGAATCATATTAACAGGTACCCTTCGCGATGACTACGCCCTGATTCCGCGTCGATGGGGGCTGATTTCAATCGATTCCGTATATCGGCCTTGCATATGAAGCGATAACATCCACTAGATGATCATCGTAGGTATACGTGTACCGCATACCTCCATCGACGTTTACAGTCTGCCCAGTGATCCATTCCGAGGCATCCGATGCAAGAAAGACCGCCATAGCAGCCACATCTTCCGGTCTCCCAAAACGCTTGATCATGAGCGGATTCAGGTTCACATCTTCCGGCATCATGTTAAAAACCTCTCTGGTTCCCTCATGGAGTACCGGCCCCGGAGCAATGCAGTTCACTCTGATACCAAACGAGGCCCACTCCCAGGCAATGGAATGGGTAAGATTGATGACACCAGCTTTGGCTGAGGAGTAGGCGGCATGTTTTGCCATCCCTTGACGACCGGCTCCAGAAGATATGTTTATGATACAGCCACCCTTCCGATCAATCATAACTTTAGCTGCCGCTTTGCTGCAGAGTAAGACGCTCGTGAGATTCAACCGTATCATCGCTTCCCACTCATCTTCGGTGATTTCTACAGTCCGGACGAAATATCCCCCGCCAGCGTTGTTAACTAGGATGTCTATGCAATCAAACTCCTGTATAGTGGCATCAATAAGCGCCTCCACTTGTTCCCTCTTTGAGCCCTGATGGCAATAGTGGACACCAAATCATTCATGCTGCCAGTTGTCC
>CAZWIP010000177.1:0-6392 GCA_964634125.1 uncultured Dehalococcoidia bacterium | reverse complement strand
GGTGCAAAGGGTGGGTAGCCTGGCCAGCGAGAAAGGCATTACCATCACAGAAGAATTTCAGCCAGAATTGCCTGAGCTGGAAGTAGATGAAAAGCGCATGGGGCAAGTGATTACCAACCTGCTTAGCAATGCCATCAAGTATAATAATGAAGATGGCATAGTTACTGTACGAAGCGAAGTCTCTGATAGTGAATTGCTAGTACATGTTGCTGACCGAGGAATCGGGATATCTGATGAGGATATACCGAAGTTATTTGAAAGATTTTATCGGGTGGAGGCTTCTGATAGAATCGAAGGAACAGGACTCGGTTTACATATAAGTCGTCAAATCATAGAAGCCCATTCTGGCCATATCTGGATTGATAGCAAAATAGGAGAAGGTAGCACCTTTAGTTTTGCTTTACCTTTAAATAATAACTGAGTAAAATAGCCTAGGGGGTTTTACATGAATCAAAGAATTCTAGTAGTTGAGGACGATGCAAGTGCTCTAAGACTGATAGAGTTTGCTTTACAGCAAGAGCGCTACGAAGTCATCACTGCGACTAATGGGCTAACAGGATTAAAGAAAGCCCAAACTGAAAAACCGGACCTCGTCATTCTTGATCTCATGCTTCCCGGCATGGATGGCTTTGAGATTTGCAGTCGTCTGAGGAAAGACCCTGAAACTGAACAGTTGCCAATCCTGATACTCTCCGCCAAGACCCACGAATCAGACGTAACAACGGCAAGCCAAGTTGGAGCTGATGCCTATCTCACCAAATCGGGAGATCCCTCAGAAATAGTCGCCCAAGTACAGGCTCTGATATCACAAAAACCGATCATTATGTAAAACTACATTCAGGTCGGTGGAGAGACGGCCTCCCCCCACCGATCTGGTATTGATGAGCAAAACTTGGTAGTCACTTCTCCAACTACATGTTTCCCCATTAAATACTTTTCGAGCAACCACAGTCACTTCCTTCGCCATTCACCTGCCAGTCGAGCCATGTCCACCAGTATCCCGCTCTGTCTTAGAAAGTTCCGTAACCTCCTCCAGATAAATATCGGCGAGTTTGGTTATCACCAGTTGGGCAATCCGATCACCATGTTTTACTTCAAACGCTGTATCTTCACCAAATATATACATAGTAACCATCACTTCACCACGGTAATCGCTATCGATGGTGCCGAACGTAACACCAACCCCTTTCGATGAAAGCCCAGACCTCGGTCTTACCTGGACATCATATCCATGAGGTACCTCAATGGCAATCCCCGTTCCAACCAGACAGGGGTTCTTTCCAATCATAATCGCGCCTTCTCTATCGATACAGGCATAGACATCGTGCCCACTGGCCTCTTCGGAACTTCGCTGAGGCAACATGGCTGTGGATTTCAGTTTTTTGACTTTAAGGATCGAGGGTATTTGAGTCACCAGAAAACCTCCTATTGGATACCCCATTCAAATTCCAACACCAACCCCTACCTTCTTAATCAACCTCCCAGTTTACTCCAGGCGATCCATCAATCCTGCAGCTACAGTTTCATCTCCACTCGTGATATGCATGTTTATTACATTCCGTCCCGAGCTTTGTAATGCCTGCAAATCCCCCATCGCTTGCGCATTGGTTAACATCCCAAAAGTATACGGCTTCCCGGGAACCGGTATGTCCACGCTATGATCAACCGTCAGTTGCAGAAACATCCCGGTTGGAGGACCGCCCTTGTGAAGTTGTCCCGTCGAGTGCAAGAAGCGAGGTCCATAACCGAATGTGGTAGCAATGGAATACTTTTCCATAACCTTTCGACGAAACTCGTGTATCAACCTCTCAGTTTCCGATGACTCCACTACGTAAGCCATGATGGATAAATATTTGCCCCCCGCAGCATCAGCCAGCATCTCGGTTAGCGATTGTTTAGATTCCACTACCGGGAATTTACCGGTAGTCTCATATACTTCAAGCAATCGAGAGGTAGCATTCTTGGCTTTCTGCACATCCGGTTGATCGAAGGGATTTATCCTCAGTAATGCCCCAGCTACAGTAATCGCAAATTCCCATCGGAAAAACTCAGCTCCAATATCATATCGATCACCCATCTCTAAAAGCACCAAAGGTTGACCTGCGCCCTTGATTTTCTCCAAAGCTTCATCCAGAACAGTATTATCATCACCTTCAAGGCGAAGGAATACGAACAGACGATCCTCTCCATAGCAACGTGTATCTACAAGAGGTTCTCCTGCTATTGGTATAATACCCTTCCCTTCCTTACCAGTACTCTCAGCAACCAGTTGTTCAACCCAAAGACCAAATTGGTTTACTTCAGGTGATGTGATCAGTGTGAGTTTATCGCGCCCAACCATGGCCATGCTGCCCATAATGGCGCCAAGCATGCTGCCGGGATTATCGCGGATAGATACGTCACCAGCACAATCATTTTTCATCTGCCCGGCCTTCCGAAGCAATTCTTTAATGTTCACACCAGCCAGTACAGCCGGGACCAGACCAAAATAGGAGAGAACAGAGAATCGGCCCCCAATATCGGATGGATTTTCAAATACATGGCGAAATCCTTCTTCTTTGGCCAGTTTTACAAGTGGCGTTCCAGGGTCAGTTATGGCAATAAAATGCTTTCCGGCGTTCCCTTTGCCTGTAACGGATTCCACATGACTCTTGAAGTGTTCGAACAAAAGCAAAGGCTCGATAGTTGTACCCGACTTGGAAGAAACCAAAAACAAAGTAGTGGTTGGATCAATGCGATCCATTACTTGTTTGATCCAATCCGGATCGATAGAATCCAGCACTATAAGTTCGGGGGAGCCTTCCCCTCGTTGAAAAACTTGCCTGGTGACCTCGGCCCCCAAGCTGCTTCCACCCATCCCCAACAGCACAACATACCGAAGTCCATCATCCAAGGCTTGTTTCGAAAATGTCTCCAACTCAGTCACATGTTGTAGCATTGAATCGGTGATGGTAAGCCATCCAAGTCGATTGCTGATCTCTTTCGGGTCCGGCTTCCAAACATGGTGGTCTTTTCCCCAAATACGCTGTACAACATCGTGCTTCTCAAGCACAGCAAGGGTCTTTTCGAGTTCGTTTTGATACTTCCCAAATTCTATACGTGTTCCCATGTGCAGTTCCCTCTTTTTTTACTTGCAGACCGCCTCAGCAGTCATCACAATCAAACTCGTTACAAAGTATCTAACTGGTCAGATTATAACAAAGCCTTGATAACTCGGGATAGATACTACTTCTGTCACAAAATCCAATTTATAATAGACTTGTAGTTAGCAATTTCTATGTTATACTAGTTGGCAAATCAAACTAGTATATGATTGGCGCATGAGAATATCTATTCAATGGCAATTGAGGAACCATATCTGATGGAGCCCAAACCCTGGCTGAAACACTATGATAAGGGAGTACCACACACTCTTCAACCATACCCCGAACATACGCTATTAGACATTGTAAGTGAAACAGCGCGCCAAAAACCGAATCACCCGGCTCTTCTGTTCAAAGGCACGAATCTCTCGTACACACAACTTGAGCGCCTGAGCAATGCTTTCGCTGCGGCGCTGGTAGCTAAAGGAGTTAAGAAGGGTGATCGTGTAGCGTTATTGTTAGTAAATAGCCCACAGGCCCTCATTGCACAGCTCGGTGCATGGAAAGCTGGAGCCATTGTCGCTCCCATAAATCCCCTCTACACGGAACCAGAACTGGAGCATGCGCTGCAAGAGTGTGGTGCCACAACAGTTGTTGTATTGACACCATTCTACGATAAAATTAAATCACTTCAACCCCAAACTAACTTGCGCCTCGTCATTGCTACTAATATCAAAGAATATCTGCCACCATTCTTGCGCATCCTGTTCACACTGTTCAAGGAAAAGAAAGAAAGTCACAAGACTACACTTCATTCCGATGACCTGTGGATGAAGGATTTGCTGCATCAATACGGCAATGCACAGCGTCCGGAAGTGAGTGTAGTTCCTGACGATCCCGCACTGCTCTTGTTCTCTGGGGGAACTACTGGAACACCTAAAGCGGCTCTGGGCAGTCACCGATCATTACTGATGAGTGGGATGCAGATTCATACATGGCTGGGAGGCACTCTTGAAAGCTGGAAGGACATAGTCATGTTAAACATGCCACTCTTTCATGTTTATGGTAATGTCGGCGTTTTGTGTCCTTGTCTAGTTGGTCGCAATCCCATGGCTTTGGTGCCTAATCCACGCGACCTTGATGATCTCATCAAGACCATCCGCAAAACACGTCCCTCCCTCTTACCCGGAGTCCCTACTCTCTTTGTTGCTTTACTCAACCATCCCGAAGTCAAAGCCGGTAAAGTTGACTTCAAATCTATGAAAGTATGTATCTCAGGAGCAGCATCGTTGCTGCCCGAAACCAAGAATCGCTTTGAGAACCTCACCGGCGGACGCCTGGTAAGGGGGTATGCACTTAGCGAATCCATGATGGCTGCTGTCATCGCTCCTGTGCAAGAGACCTCGAAACCCGACGCTGTGGGCCTGCCCTTACCAGATGTCGAGATTCGCATTGCAGATTCAGATACTGGTGAAGGCAGCCTTCCGCCTGGCGAAGTAGGAGAGATACTTATTAGTGCTCCGCAGCTAATGATGGGCTATTGGGAGCGTCCCACTGAAACAGAGGAGATTCTTCGTAATGGCTGGCTCTACACTGGAGACCTGGGATATCTCGATGAGGATGGCTACCTCTTCATTGTTGACCGCAAGAAAGAAGTTATAAAACCCAGTGGTTTTCAGGTATGGCCTATTGAGGTTGAAGAAGTCATTGCATCTCATCCTGCGGTAGCTGAAGTTGGTGTTGCCGGTATTCCCGATGATTATCAGGGAGAAGCGGTCAAAGCATGGGTGGTTCTATGTGAAGGACAGGAAGCCACAATCGATGAACTTCGCAACTATTGCCGTGAGAGACTCGTTGGATACAAAGTGCCCAAACATGTGGAATTCCGGGACAGTCTTCCAAAGACTCTGGTTGGCAAGGTGCTGAGGAGGGAACTGGTAGCAGAGGATAAAACTGAGCAATGCTGATATTACGGGTAGAAATCGCGCTCTTAAGTTAGTTCCTAGATCAGCATAAGCTATACAGTCTCATACAGATGTTCGCCACAGCGAGGACATTTTTCCCAATCAGGTCTAACCATATCCCCGCACAAGGGACATTCAGATATTTTTGGATGAACTCCCCGAAAATTGTTCTACTCGAGAAGGGTATTTTGATTTCTTATAGGGAATCCCTCCCAACCACAGCAACTCTTCCCCGCAATGAAGACATGCCGGGCCATTGGCTCGCACTACCTTACCACAAACGGGGCAATCGGATATCGTGATACCTGACACGCTATCATCATGGGAATCTGCGGAGAATGCATAGATTTCATTAAAGACAGAACTGGGAATTCTGAATCCTTTATTTACAGCACGTTGAAACAGAATGGACTTCGCACCTTTTTTTCTTTCCCTACTGATAGAACTGATCAATACTTTATTACAACTGGCACAATACAGGCCATCGGTTATTCTGTGAACCAGGCGTCCTTCCATCCAAAGATACCCACAAAACTCGCATACCGGGAACCCACAAACTTTGCGTCATAGCCTGCAATTCGATACGCATTCGCAAACACGTGCATCGGTGTAGGCACGAATACGTAATCGCAATCTTTGAGTGCTTCCACTTCTGCATCCCAATTAAAGGAATAATAATTGGTATATCCGCCTACCCACTCATATTGATCCGGGTGTGCCATAGAGTAATCTTCTGCCCCGTCGAGAATGGATTCCCCATAAGGGCCAGCCCAGAAAGCTCCCCCAATTCTGGCTGGTCTATCTGGTGGAAAATCAGGATCGTTTTCGGCAATCCATTTGAGCATGACTTCACTATTACATGCGGGGAGCCTGTTTAAATTAAATGTCCATCCTGGGGGATCTATACCCTCTTGACTCGTATCCAGCGCAAATAGAACAATCTCCTCTTCGTCAACAAGGGGCTTCAGTGCCACCGGAGTATGTGGCATTGAGGTGAAAACCACATCGGCACCCCTTTCTTTCAACCATTCATAACCCGGTATATCTCTTACTGGGTCATATTGCCCATCATATGTAATAATTTCCAGTTGAACTCCTGGAATAAGGTTTTGTGCATTATAATATGCCACCATATCAGCTAAAGCCGTATTTACAGGTGATAATCCATTTGACGCGATCCCTGTAAGATCTGTGAGGTTGCCGATGGTTATTATTACATCATCGTCGGTTATGGTCAGCATAGCCGTACTAGGTGATCCTGATTGGGCGTTTATAGGATTGCTCAGTGACAGGTTATTACTCCGGCAATTAAATAGTATCAGTTGGTAGCATAGGCAATCTTGGG
>CAZWIP010000176.1:0-6442 GCA_964634125.1 uncultured Dehalococcoidia bacterium | reverse complement strand
ATAATCGTATAAACGTACGAGTCGAGTATGAAAAATCAAGCTGCTTTGGGGGAAAACCCTCATATAATTGTGGTGAAAAATACCATGTGCCATAAAACAATCTTGAGTTGATCTGTGATTCATATCCAAAGTTATCGTCTCAGAGCGCTAATCGTCTATTTTCGCTTACGTTTAGAGTATGCAGCGATGACGAAAATCGCCAATACTGCCAGCGCTGCAATACATATGTACCAAACATAATTCCAGCTGTTGTCCTGACTGTGAACGGATATCCAGAGAACGTTCACCTGTTTTTCTCTGAGTTGCTGAACGTGAGTATCTTCAGAAGTACTGTTCAGAGGATTTTCTCTAACATCGACAATATCACCAGCGTCGATTCCCGGATTTGCCAGAAGCGGAGCCAGATCTTCAACCTGGTTGTTGCGCAGATCGAGCAGGTCCATTTTGGTTAGATTGGTGATAGAAGTGATATCCACAATCTGGTTGGTCCAGAGGTTAAGGTAGGTCAGTTGGGTCAGGTTGGAAAGAGGGGCTATATCATGAATCAAATTGCCGGCCAGACTGAGTTCGGTAAGATTTGTCAGCTCAGAGATAGGTGAGAGATTGCTTATTGACATGTCTCGGAGATCGAGAGTGGAAAGTGGGGTGATATTGGAGAGCGGAGTTATATCCATAATCTGGTTACCTGCAAGGACAAGGTCAGATAGGTTTGTAAGATTAACGAGTGGAGAAATATCATGAATATGATTACTGGAAAGTCCCAGCTTGGTCAGATTCATCAGATTGGAGATGGGAGAGATACTGCCAATTTCGTTCGCACCGAGGTCGAGCTCAGTAAGGTTAGTAAGTTTAGAAAGAGGGCTGATATCACTGATGTGATTTGCTGCAAGGGTGAGTGCTGAAAGGTTAGTGAGGTTTGAGAGAGGAGATATGTTCGAAGCTTCGTTTCCAGTGAGATGAAGCTCTTTTAGTCCTGTCATTTGGGAAAGTGGGCTGAGATTGCGTATGTGATTTGCGGAGAGCGATAAATGGGTTAGCCTTTCTAAATTGGAAAGTGGACTGATATCGATCAGATAGTTTTGTGAGAGGTTAAGCTCTCGAAGGATGGTGAGGTTGGCAAGTGGCGTAATATCAGCGATTTGGTTTTTCCATAAATCGAGTTTGGTCAACCTGTCGAGCTTACTGAGTGGAAGTGTATTGGCGATCTCGTTGTCAAACAGATTGAGTATTGATAGATTGGTCAGATTGGAAAGCGAAGTGATGTCTTGAATATTGTTGCTCCACAGTTCCAGTGATGTGAGCTGCGAAAGGCCTGAGAGAGAAGAGATATCTGACAGGTGGTTTTTGGAAAGGGATAGTTGAGTGAGGTTCTCCAGACTGGATATAGGTGATATATCGTCAATCTCGTTTCCCGAAAGAGATAGCTTTTTAAGATTAGTAAGATGCTCTAGTCCGGTGAGGTCGGCGATTCCCTGGTCGTCAGCTTGAAGTGTAGTGATACGTTGCGCATCAGATAGACAGAGGTTGCCGGTTTGTTTTCTGAGGGCACTTCGCACTGCTCCTTCGAGGAAAGGGTCAATGAAGATTACCGGTTCATCGCATGGTGAAATAGTTGGTGTAGGTATCACTGTTGGGGTTGAGGGGGTGACAGGAGCGCTCCAGGAGACAATTGCTCCTCTTTGCTCCAATTCAGGGATGTGTGTATTAATGGATGTCTCATTGAGAGGGTTGCCGTGGAGATCGATGATGTCCATCTCATCGAGTCCAGTGTTATTTACCAAAGGGCCAATATCGCTAATCTGGTTGTTTCTTAGTCCGAGAATGGTCAGGTTAGAAAGGCTGGTGAGTGGAGTGACATCTGCAATCTGGTTTTCCCTGAGCCAGAGTCCGGTAAGGTTGGTCAAACCAGACAAGGGGGAAAGATCGGTGATCTGGTTGCGCATAAGGTACAGTTTAGTAAGATTGGCGCAGTATTCGAGACCGGCCAAATCGCGAATGCCGGCATCACTGGCACCCAGGGCGGTGATCGTTTCAAGTTCAAATACGTAGATATCACCGGAGGGCTTTTGGATAGCGTTTCGTATTTGGGTTTCGAGGTTAGAATCGGGGAAGGTAACAGTATCGTCAGCGATGGCGAAGGATGGCACAAGTGCGGTCGTTATGAGCAGCACAAGCAGGGTGCCTAGAGTAATTGAAGTAGAAAAGCGCATCTTCACAATTAAAAGATCGTGACTGCTTACGGTTAATAATACTCGACTTCTTATGAATTGCAAGCCCTCTGGTGTGCTGTCAGCTATCAGATATCGGCTGTCAGTCCTCCCAACTCCCCACAACGGTATAATTTTCCTGACAAGATTAAAAGGATTATAACATCCTGTGTATCCTGGTTATGTAGTTGACATAATAACTATTCGATGAGCAGGTAAACATTGTTGTGCACTTCCACCAGGTCGGCATTCTGCACCAGTCCCTGAGTGTAGACCATGTCGATCCCGCGGTCCTTGAGCCAAGACGTATCCGGTGCTCCATGCTGTAAAAACTCCAGGACAGATCGTCCTTCCGGGTGCGGATTTGGCGCTATTTCAGCATAATAACCAAATTTACCGGTAACCGGAGCGAAGGCCCAGGCCATGCCCTTATCCACCAGGCACATATCGTATTCGGGTGGAACGTTGTCTTCGATCCAGAGGAAATCCTCATGGATGGTGTCATCGATCATATGGTAGAAAGGTTCGTCGAGGTGGTTGCGCAGACTGAAGGCAAACGCAACGATCACCAGGAAAGCCACCGCTGTGAACTGAACTGTGGAAGCCAGTGCGGGATTGTGAGGGAGTACGGATTTTGCGTATTGACCCAAGCCAACCAAGGCCATCCCCCCAATCAGTGCCATAAATATATAGGTATAGAGCCAGCCTCTTTCATAGATGATATCCGGGCCCACGTAATAGTGAGGGTAAAGTTGAATGAATGCCAGCAAGGCAACAACGGATAGCAGCATCGTCCAGTAGAAGGGAGTTCCCCTGTAAGCGAGGATCGCTGCCCCGATCACAAAGAGAGCGACGGGGATGAATCCGAAATCGGAAAGGGTGTTCATGATGGGGGGGAGGGTTAAGTGACGCTCGGAGTCACTGGCTTCTTCGAGAACAAACTCGATGGCAGACGGCGCCCACAGCGCCATAATCATATAGACCAGCGCGACAATGACCAATGTTAGCAGCGGTAACAGGTATCGGGATTTGGCGGTTGAGCGCAGAAAAAGAAAGATGAGCGAATGAATGATGCAGATACAGGTAACGATAGCCATGGTGGGCGGATGAATGAAGAGTAGCCCGAGACATATGAGAAACAGGATCAAAGGGCGTCTGAGGGTACCCATTGATTGATTCAGGATGAGTAGTGTGAGCGGAATGAAGACTAGGGCAAGAGCTACAGGAACGGCAAAGGCGGGGCCAAGGAACCTGGTGGTGGTCGGAATCAGCACGACAAGGAATGCGGCCGCCAGCCCGAATCCTTTCTCTTTTCCGAAAAAATATGCCATTAAAGCCAGTATGCCCAGGATGATTCCCGGCAGAAAACGCAAAAGGTTGAGCCACGATGCATCGGTTATCAGCTTGAGTTCGGCCAGAAAGACATGGTACCCGATTTCAACATCATCTGTGATCACGTCATCAGCATCGGGAGGTTGAGGATAAGGCTCGGGGTAGTCGGTATCCCCTGCTTCTATTAGGCTGGTTGCATCACCATAGTGCCACCACTCATCGAGATGTAGCGGGTAGGCATAGTCAAACCGGGGGATGCTCGTCATCAGGAATCCGGCCAGCAAGATTGCCACTAGGCAGAGCCATTCGATTAATCGAGATTGTTCCTTCGTTAATGTGAACATTTATGAACCCGTTTGGGAATGAACATTAATAGTCAGGTTACGCGTTTCACAGGGTGAACCCGTATCATCGCAAAGCACAAATCGGAGCGATTGATGGCTGCCAGGTCGTTGCGCAGTGAAGGTGATAGGCTGTTCCCACTTTTCGTCCGGATTTAGCTGGATTGGAGATGGGGCCTGAATGATATCTTTTCCCAAGGTGATTTGCAGGTCGTATTCAGTTTGCCGGTTCTCGCGGTTGACAATGCCAAGTATGATCGTAGCTTCTTCTCCGGCTGTGAGATCTCGGGGATAATTGGAGGCTTGGCCGTCTTCCCCGAGAACATAGAACTGAGTGTAGGGTTGCATTTCGGTATCCGGGTTGGCTAGAAAATAGGCCAATAAACCGGTACTTATTACGATAACGCATACCAGTATGATTACCAGGCTTCGGAACAGATTATCGGATGTATTCCATGCAACGGTAATTGTGTTCACAGGTGATTTCAGGTTGGCAGTGTATCTATCCGATGGACTAGTCCTACCCCTTAAATGCCAGGCAAAAATGGACAAAACTAGAACAAAAACGGACACCGATGCCAATAGAGAACTGAGCTTGAGATGCCATGGGGAGTAACTGAGTGCCAGGCCAATGAGAATAACGGTGATGATCGAGAGTCCAATGCTGAGCACCAGTCTGGTTGTGTTGCTGATGGTTTCTTTTGTTGGGAACAGCGCAGCCGTGATGACATATCCAGGAAAGAGCAGGATGAAGGGGAATCCCAGTATGGCCCGTAGCAAAGAGGC
Source organism: uncultured Dehalococcoidia bacterium (assembly GCA_964634125.1). Classification (GTDB taxonomy): domain Bacteria; phylum Chloroflexota; class Dehalococcoidia; order SZUA-161; family SpSt-899; genus JABMQN01. The sequence continues at coordinate 1,776 of CAZWIP010000176.1, read as the reverse complement.
TATCGATACTAGTATGAGTAGTATAAGTAATAGATTAAGAAAGTTGATCAAAACCAGGTCTGATTCAATATGTCGCTTTACCATATAATACATCTTTCGGGGAACGCACTGATGCGCTTGGGGGATTATATAGTATGTGAATGGTCAAATCAAGCGTCGTGATATCGATTACTTTTTCGATTACTACATAATTTTTAAGTGATTGAACGTAGTTTTTTTGTTAAATGGTATACTGCAGTCGAAAGAGGGGTTGAATTGGAGGTTACATGTTTTATGGCAGATAAAAAGAACCTGAGCTGGAACGATGGTGTGCTGCTTCCTTATTCATTCTTGCATAACATACCTAGGTTTCGTTTACGTGATGGTGTGAATAGGAAGGAACAGGGCCCTTTCTGCTTTGTTTGTGGTGACGAAATGCATCCTGGGGATCCCATGGTGATCATTTCTAGATTATGGGGAAGGACCTGTGAGGATTACGCAATTGATGTCATGACATCACTCCAATCCTGTGTTCCCTGCAGTCATATGTGTACTCAGTACAGTTTTGAGTGGGAGCATAAACCAAGACTATTGGGGATAGAAACTCGCGCCTTCCACTTTTATGGTCAATGTATCGCTGGGGTCTATGATCAGATAGTGGGGGATACACTCGCCAAATGGGAATTGCCTAAGCCAAAGCCGTGGCTGGATATACCATACCATTTCCTGATCCAAAGCGCTGAAGATCTTGTTGGGGGAAAGTACCAGGAAACGAATCTGCAAAACATGTCCGGCGTGCAATGCCATATGTGTCACAAGGATATTGATGTCAATGAACGGCATATGATGATAGGGATCGCAATTGAGGCGATCATGGATAACAAAATCGTAGTGCACCATCCCTTCGTCTTTGCCAAATACTGCAATAGGTGTTCCAGGGATTTCTTTCCGGTTGATGACAGCGGTTTTTTGTCATGTATTATGGATGATTTTTCAACTGACTAAAGAAAGTGCTGTGGGGAAGTGAGTGAATACCAGGTAGAAGTTATTGAGCCAAAAACAAGCCAAAATATCGATGAGGATGAACCTATATGCCAACAGATTGGCGGCAATGGAAAGGAGGTGTCAAATGAAAAAAAGACGATATAAAAAAGAAAACAGGGATGCTAAAAATATGAAGCATGCGGCCATAGCGCTGTATGTAGAAGGGCAGTATCCCTGCAGTAAAATAGCCAATCGAATTGGATACAGTGCTGATACCGTACGGAAATGGTGTCGTGATGGCCGGTGGACTGAGATTCGGGATGTAGTAAAAAAAGGAATGCAGAAATGATCAATGATGGACTGATGATGGAGCCGGTACCACCTGGTGCAACACTTGAAGAGGAGGTTCGTGTGTATGCCAGACGTGCCATATCAAGACGAGGCTACTTTGCACAACTCTACCCACTATTTGCGTCCCCACAGGCAATGTTAATTTATCTTGAATTCGAGAAATTATTTTTGAAGGATAAACACACATAATTATGGTTATCTGAAATGATAATGTAGCAACGTAGGTGCATAGGAACAAGAATAGGTCAAGCTTTTTGTATTGAATCACGAAGTGCCATTAATTCCTGGAGGCTAAAGGGGAATCGAGAAGTTGTTACCGATGGGTAGAGAATTATCGCTGGTAGTAGAGTGGGACGAACTCGGATTGCCTGCTCTATCGGTAGATGTAAATAATGATGGGTTTTATTTAATTTTAAATGTTCAAGGACAAGAATCAAGGTTGTTTAACTGGACAGAAGTGGT
>CAZWIP010000175.1:0-6519 GCA_964634125.1 uncultured Dehalococcoidia bacterium | reverse complement strand
AAGGGGATCATCGCTGCTTAACTATGTGTCCGTTTGGACTTGACCACCCCATCCTTATTTTCCCACTTGTCATGCACTTCGTTACAACATGTACCGTATGTTTACTCACAAGACGTTGGGGTATTAAGTTTTATCCATTGGCTATCATTGCTGGTTCTCTTATGCACACTGCATACAACCTGTTAATCATCCGGGAGGCACTATAGTGAACTCGTTCTGGATATTAATGAGAAGAGAGCTTAGGTCTATTCGCAAAGAGAAGACAATTGTCTTCGCTATGCTAATACAGTTCTTCATTGCCATGTTTTCCTCAATCATGCTTATGGGAATGATGTCATTCTATGACCCCGCGACGATCGGAGAAAATTCTCCTGTGAACCTCAAAGTTGGAGTCGTTGGTCACACTTCCAGTCCAATCACTTATTTTCTTGACCATAAAAAGAATATACAAGTAGAACGTTATGATATTCTCGATGATGCTGAGCTAGCCTTCAAATCTGAAAAGATCGATGCTATCATGTCAATTCCTCTCGCCGAGGGTGGCATAGTGGATATGGACCTCTTCCTCCCTGAATCCGATACGGAATCCACAATAATCCTGATGGCACTGAATGGACCCCTGAAGGATGCCGAGGAATATCTGCGCGAGCTAAACGGCATCAACATGAACTTCACTGATATTGAAGGGAAATCCCACACCAGCTACGAGTTCCTCTATTCTATAATCATTCCATTGCTGATGTTTTTCCCCGCACTCATAGCAGGCAGTATAGTCATCGATACCGTTTCAGAAGAGCTTGAGCACAAGACACTCGATACACTGTGGGCGGCCCCTGTTTCACTCAACAATATATTTTCGTCGAAAATCTTCGCTGCAATAGCTACGGCCCTGATCCAGTGTGTTCTCTGGATAATATTGTTGAGGTTGAATACCTTCGACGTGGAGAACTTTGCAAACGTACTGTGTCTTTCGATTATTATTGCATCCATTATATCTTTCGGGGCAGCTATCATCGGACTGTACTATAAAGATCGAGAACGAGCTCAGTTTGTATATTCCATATCCCTTCTCTTGGCCACAGGAATCAGTTACCTATTCGACCCATCCCCGTTCAACCTTATCACAAGACTGGCAACTGGCAGCCATTTCGTAGGACTGTCAGAGGTTGCATTCTATCTGATTCCACTCGCAGCTATTGGCTCCCTCTTTTTCTTCACATCAAAGAAACTCGCATCAGCGAAAGCATAAGCCAAAATCCTTGCTATTCGAGTTGTCCTGAAGCATTGATACACTCTATCATTCCTTCGTTCGCTATTGACAAATACGATTGCTCCTATTAAAGTATCATGTAATAACTCGATGTAGTACTATGGTCCTGCATTAGGTAAACAGCGATTTACTGAATATTTACCGAAATTGACATCGCGTTGACATAGGCTTTTACCTTAACATGTTAATCTGAACTCGGTAGAAAAGAGCCGATGACTCAGTTGACACCCGATTGTAACGATGAGTAATAAAAGTTCTGTCAGCAAGCCAAATACTCGAGAGCGCACTGCGCTTACAAAGCGGTTAATCGCGGAACATAGGTGGACTGCTCGTTCCGAGTATCCCCACCCCCCCTTCGAAGAGCCCTTGAACCCAGAATTCGTTGGTTATCTTGGTAGTGGTAGAGCCGCTGAAGTACATCTCGTAAGGGATACAGCAACCGGCAAGCTATATGCGGAGAAGCTATTTCAGGCAAAACAGAGTCTCTCTGAAATGGGCAGAAACCTCATCTATTTGGCATGTTTTCAAGCCCCCTTCCCCTATCATACAAAGGCACATGCCATTCAGGCTTCCAAATACCGCCGGAATGTTTTAAAAGACCTAACCGAATTCTGGTTTGGGAAATCGCTTATTGCAGATGCTTACTACACGCGATGGGACGAAACGGCTCAAGGTTATATTCTAGGGACAGAATATGTTAAAGGCAGAGGTCCTAAACCAAGCAAATTTGATCGTTATATACTACGCAATTTCCTGAAGAACTATCCCCTTCGCTTTCTTAAACGATTGGTCGGAATCAGGTCGCCAAAAATCGAGGGGCCATCGTGGGAAATCGACGAGGTCATTACTCAGCTTGATGCACTGAAAGATAAGTTCCGCCAGTCTGGCTTCATGGGATCTGAATGGCAGGTAAACAAGATGCTCTCCACCCCCACAAGCAACCTTCTTAGAGATGAGAAAGGCAGGTGGGTATTAGTTGACGTTGAATCAGGAATGCCGGCATTGATCGTGTTGGATTTACTATGGACCGCTATCAAGACCGGTTCATTCCCTCTATTTGATGATGTCAACTTCGATAAACTGAATGAATACCTGGCAGCCAACAAAAACGAATTAACCAGGAAACTCGGTCTCGAACGTTATCGTCAGCTAAGGTACAATGTTAAGCAACTCCGGTATCATACTGAGGCATGGAAATCGAGTGAGCCTGCCATTTTTCGCAACAAACATCATCTTTTGACAGATAGCCAACTGAGGGCAAACATACGAAAAGGTTTTGCTGAACACTGGGCTCGAAGTGGCAAAATATCCCCCGAAAAGGCAAACCAAATCGAGAAATCCAGCCTTCATTTCTTCGGCTATCTAACTATCGATTCACTCAGAAGTATTGGCAACGGTATTTGCTCTATTGCTCGTTCACTAAGAAGTTGTGTTGCGAGTTCTGTGCAAGCTATATTGTTCTCTCAACGATTGTTGTATGATGAGTCATGTCTCATTGAGTTTTCGGAGAACTATGTAAACGAGAGGATCGATCGCTGGCAAAAAGCGGGACGTATCACCACAGCGGAAGCAGAAGACCTCCGACCCAATATGGATATACCTGAACATGTTGAGCACCTTAAGGGCCTGGGGTTTCATGTAGGTTTTAAACCAATCATCACTGCGCTTATTGCCATATATGGAGCATTTGTTCTTCATGATGATCTGGGTATGGTAGGTGTGATCCAGGTGTTGCTTGCTACCATCTGGGTTGGCCCAGCTACAAGGACTGTTTATACTCTTTATCGTATGCTAAGAACCAGGGGCAAAGGGTTTTCTCATGGAACAGCTTTGATTGTAGGTGCATTACCCAAAGTTGGGAATGCCGCCTACCCGATACAAATGATGACTACTCAGCCAGCTCTTTCAGGCTTCCTGTCCCGATCGTTATTCTCAGTTTTTGGGTGTCACTTCCCATTATTTGGTGGTACGGACTCCCGTCTCGAACATTTGTTTATCAGGTTGGCTGACTTCGTAACAGCTGTTTTGTATGAGCTCGCGAACTTGGTCAATGGCTTCAAGTCAATACTGCTTCTGGCAATCAGGCCCCTTCGACGCAGCCCTGCACAGAAGGAAGCATAACTTTCTCTATTTGACTGGCACGATATCAATACTGTAGTAACAACTTGAGAGCTATGAAAGTTACTTTTCGCAGATGTATATTTGCGCTCATCGTAGCATTCTTGATCTTCCTCACCATTGAAGCCCTCATCACAGACTATTTCTCCTGGGATGTGACTATATCCGAATGGGTCCAGAGTAAGGATGTTGGATCAGTTACTGAGTATGATAATCGTATGGGAGTTGCGGGAGCAGCGGGCATACTGGGAATCATTATTATTGCTTTACTTTGGTTCAGAGGGTGGCGGGCTGAAGCTGCTTTTGTAGGACTTGTTGGTATCGCTGATCTGATAAATCCGCTTTTACGCGAAGTCATTGCTCGTCCCAGGCCTGATGGAGACCTCATAATAATTTGCAGGGAACCAACAGATTTTAGTTTTCCCAGTGGTACTGCGATGCATCTTGTAATGTTCTGCGGATTTCTTATTTACCTATGCGGCAATTTATTGAAACCCGGCTGGATACGCATCGCCTTGCAGGTGGTTTTGGGTTTGTGGATCCCGATCATGGGTACGTGGTTGATCTATCGTGGCGTTCACTGGCCAAGCGATGTTTTGGGAGGATTTGTGTACGGGGCCTTTTTCTTGTGGATGATTATATGGGGTTTTAAGAAATACACAACATGGCGTAGAGCTTTTCCACGCGATTGTGTACCTCGCGAGCAGCTTCCGTCCGTCATCCGCCCACTATCGCGGGCGCTAAGGATGATCTATTAGAACTGTCATGCCCTATTTACAACTCGGAATCATCAACAATTGGTAAACTAAAACTGAACTTGGAGCCTTTGCCTTGCTTGCTCTCCACCCAAATCTCACCACCATGACCCTCGATTATCCCTTTGCAGATAGCTAATCCTAAACCCGAACCTTCCCTCCGTCGTTTGGCACTCTCCTCGAGACGGAAGAAACGATCAAAGACCTTCTCCTGATACTCTTTAGCTATACCTGACCCCTGATCCGTAACACTCACTATTAGTTTATCCCTATGTACTTCTGCGGCGAGCACAATTGCACTACTAACAAGCGAGTATGATGCTGCATTTTCCACAAGATTGGTAATGACCTGTCCAATTCGTACTCCATCCATCATAACAAGTGGAGAAACATCTGATTTCTGTAATACTAAACGATGATTCTTCGTAAGAATGCGGAGCTTACTTTTGACGTTGTCAAGGACATCGTCAAACAAAGTCATCGTCTTTTCTAACCTCATTGCCCCACACGATATCCGTGAAACGTCAAGTATATCGTTGACAATACGCATTAGAGTATCGGATTCTTGATCTATATGCCATATGAAGTCTTTTTGCGTCTCAGCATCCCACTGCACATCCGGCTGGAGCAATGTGCTGGCAAAACCTTTGATAGAAGCCAGAGGGGTTCTGATTTCATGAGATATACTGGCAAGGAATGCCATTCGTAGCCGTTCAAGTTCATCTGTCGCCCGTACCTTTGATATCTCCGAATGCATTTCAGCTGCGTCAATGGCACCGCTGATCTGGCGACTGACCCTAACAAGAAATACCCTTTCCTGCTGGGTGAGCATCCGATCGTTATCAGTCATTACATACATCACTCCCAGCACCTTTCCTCTAGCCTTAAGTGGAATACACATGGCGGCCTTTAGCTGTTCATCGATGACCATTCGCAGGGCTCTTTTCCCTATCAGATCAACTGAATCAGGGAGTGACTCAATGAATAACGGTTCGCCAGACTGTACTACGCGCCCGGAAACACCTTTACCGATCTTTATGGGGGAGATCATACTGCAAGTGTCCTCATTAATTCCTGTGATAACCTTGACATTCAGGTTTTTCATGTCTTTATCGAGAAGATATACCCCTCCGACTCTTACCCCTATAACCTCCGATACTTTCTCCAAGGCATTGTTTAGAATTTCGTCAAGGTCGAATGATTGACTTGCCACCTCAGCAATAGCATCCAAAGTTGCTAACTCTCTACTTAGTCGAACGATCGTATCGTTACTATCTTGATGAGTGCCACATTTACGGGCAACGTGCATACAACCAATCACACAACCATCAGGACCGGTAAGAGGGGAAGTAGTAATTTCAAACTGTCCACCTAAATGATCCTCATCGAATTCTGCCTTATGTGTGCGATTATCTTTTAATGATTGCACATGAGGACAATCGGGAGGAGGACTATCCATTCCATGAACCGCATCATAGCAATTCAAACCCACACAGTTACTCGGGGACAATTCTAAGCAATCTGCCATAGATTTGTTGACCCGAACAATCCGATGCTGATCATCAATTATGGCAACAAGGTCAGGGACTGAATCGAGAGCGCGTTCCCATTCCTTTTTTGCGCGCAGAATTGCTTCTTCTGCTTGTCTGCGATCTGTGATGTCTTCTATTTGAACCAATACCAGGTTGGGTAGTACGAAGCTCGAATTGATGGCAAGGTATCGATCTACACCAATGTTATTGAACCTGCAATCGAGCTCTCGTTTGATAGAACTCCTTTTGGCAAAGCATTGAGAGAGGTCCTCAAGTATTGCCGGCTCATGACCGTTGAGTTCTTTGGCAGTTTTTCCAACGAGGCTTACGATCTGGCCATCAGTAAACTCGATGGCTGTATCGTTAAAGTCAACCAATACAAAATCTTCGCCGACTTTCTGCCAGGTATATGAGGCAATGGGGGTACTACTATACTGCGCGACCGCTTGTTTTTTGCCTTTTTTAGATGCCCTTACTTTACCCTCGCGGTCACGCTCTGCATCTTCTAGTGAGGCGATTCTCTGGCGGATTTCTGCCAGCTCATTGATGAGCTGCTCCGCGGTTTTCTCTTTTGGCCTTGTACGCCGGGTTATTTTCTGTCTTGAGGTATCTGGATACGGCTTTGCACTCATGGCAGCCCTCCTATCCCTCAGTCACAGTTCCCCCACAGACGTAACTGAGCATCCAATATATCGCCTGGGCGAATGCCCAAACTTAATACTCTATTAGTGAAACGTGGCTCGCATTATACACCATAAAAATCGGTTATGTCAACGTATACATTTGTTTGGTTCAGTACAGACGTGGTTGAAACTCATGAAAAATGTTAACATAATGCCACCTT
>CAZWIP010000174.1:0-6537 GCA_964634125.1 uncultured Dehalococcoidia bacterium | reverse complement strand
TCCGCCTTTTTATTCTATCTGACTTTGGTGTCCACTTTTTTCAGCTTACCTCAGCTTGGTAATGGTCAAGAAGCAAGGTAGTAGATGATATGACAGTTTTGAAGCAGTGCCGTAAAGGTAATGACGCACCGAGAAGAATTACATCCTTGGTGAGGCGGTATTAGGTTAGCTGCGCGAGATAGATGGTAACGATGGCTGACCTGAGTTGGACCTATCCCAGCGGATAGCCTGGAGAGAATTGATAGCAGATGTCACGGAGGGTAAGTTCGATGCCGTACTGGTCACAAAACCGGACAGGATCTCACGCTCGATTCAAGACATTCGTGACATCCTTCATGCTCAGGAGGATATCAAGTTGGTATTCATCAGTTAATGGTGTTTACCTGATGGCAGCATACTGACAATAAATAAACAACATCAAGTCCTTGCAAATTGCGGTAAGTGCAGGGTATAACGTATCAAATTTTTTTGGGAGGGATCAAAATGAAACTAAGATGGCCGATAGTGCGCAGTAAGAAACGCACCAGGGGTAAAAGTACAGAGCCTAAAAACCCCGTCAAGAAGGCATCTGAGAAGAGAATTGCAGATGCGCTGATGCATGGGACGGACGCCCAGCAGGTAAAGGCGGCGTTGGAATACTTCGGTATCAAAGGAGATATCCCTATGACGACTAAAGAAGAGATTTTCCGCGAGGAAATCAGGTTGCAGGCGCTGGCTAATGATGAGGGGTTCAAGGCCCAGGTACTGCAAGAAAAACTCATGGAATTGTATGCCGAAGTCATAGCAATCCGTCGCAAACACTAATGCGATGCCGTTTTCAGGTATGCCTGATTTTTAGGATGGGGAGAATGGGGGTTTCGTGTAGTCCAAGTCTAACATTTCAACTGGACTCTCTTTTTTACTTTATGGCTCTCTGTAACTCCAGGTAAACCCCATATGCCTTATCCAGAATAGCTGCCTCAAGTGTTCGTCTCATGTCAGAACCTGGTCGGTAGTCAGGAGAGTAAGGCCCCGTCGTCGTTCGTTTCCCCTTGGCCAGTTCATACCCTTTAGCTGTTTTCTCCGTCACTCCAATGCCATCCCCTCCGTTAGCAATTATCATTGAGAAGCAAGGAATATCACTGGGGCCATCACCAACGTAGATCATATTCCGAAAGGGTATCCTGCGATCTTCCGGAGGAACAACATCATTGACGGAGTACGGATTGGCACGAAGCCTCTCTCCAGTGATCCCTTTATTAATGGCATAAATGAACTTGGTCTTCTCGGTGAAGGACACTGATGATTTGACGGTCACGGCCTTCCCTGTTTCAGGATCAAAATCGAACTCGCAACCGAAGATCTCAGTCATGTGAGGTGCCACTTTCAATCCTCTCAGCAAATCCCCAATCCCACCGGAAACAAGGTAGTGCTCCAGTTTTATTCCAGCATCCTTAAGCTGTGGTTGATTCGCAAGAACCTGGTCCAGTTCTGCAAACATCTCCGGTAACCCCGGGAACATCTCGACTGAGGCTCCTATATCGCGTAATTTATACGCTGTCAGATCAGCAATCACCCCTTCCCGTACCAGCTTCAAAATCCCCTCCAGATACGCCAGAGGAGGATCCCAACCCTTTTCAACCTCTTTGGCAACATCTACCCAGAACTTTTCAGAATCAATACCACACTGATCCAGCAGAAAATAGGTAGTATCCTTGGCCAGAGTGCCGTCACAGTCGTAGATAATTGCTATTACTGGTTCCATATTTATACCTCAAGTATCACAAAGCAACCCAATCCTTTCCAACGAATTTCCAATTCTTATTAGCACTGGAGTTTGGGCCCCATTCTTCTTTTGGATGGGGAATTAGCACACAGTATATATTGCCATCGCAAGTTTGAGCTATCGGGCTGAGTACACTGAGATACGCAGCTGAGTCATGCATCAAAGGCCCGATAAACATTTTGTTTTCTGCAGACCCAAGAACGAGTTTACTGAAATCAATTGCTGCAGCTCTACTATCGAGAGCCAATTCAGATTCTACTTGCCAAATCGCTTTCTTGACATATGAGATATCTTTGCGATGTCTTGCTGACTTTACATTCCCCACACTGCAGACAGTAATGTCGTATAGAAGTTCATTAAGTTTAAAATCTTGCCTATTCCTATCATAGCCCTTCGAAAATACCTTAATATCTTCACTTGTGTAGTGATCTCTAAACTCAGTGGCCAAGGACTCTACCCAAATACGGGATTTCAACTGATGCATCTTCTGTATAGGTATAACTCCAATGGATTGAGTTTCATTTTTTGCTCTATTGAACCCATTCGTAATTATTTTTTCGATATTCATATTCATTCCCCCATTTGATGTCACCAAATAAATCTACCAATCCTACCTCCAATCAGTTTCCGACATTTCTGCCTCAATATCTAGGTCCAGACATTTCAAGCAATCTTTCCGCTCATGATAGAATCTATTTATCTCACCAAGCTTCAGTATTACTTCACCAGCAACAGATTCATTATCAGACCATTCATCTTTTAATCTAACTTCAAGACAGTCGGCATCAACTTCAATCAAAACACCGCTACGGAAATCATCACCCATGTCAAGGCTAACATCGTGACCAATCAGTGCTTGTAGCCGCTCGTGCCTCATCACTTCCTAATACTATCGCTTTAACATTCTTCTTTTCGTTCAAAGGCTACTGAGCTTTTGAAAGAGCCGAACTTCTGCTTCAGTATCCATCTCACAGTATTCAAGCAGGCTTTTCCTTATGAACTCTCTTCGTTTCGCTGGTGTTTCCGGATTAATCATCTCTGCAAAAGCTATAGAAGCCAGGCTCCCTTCGTTGATTGTCAGATCTTTGTAACTTAGGTCAGGTACAAGCGCTGGGAGAACCGCCTTAATCGAGAATGAGCCATGAAAATCAGGATGATAACAGTGGTTGCGAATAAGTTTCAGCAGGTCAACCATGCGATCATTCAATGCTAACAAATCATCGGCTAGATACGGCAAAAACTCGGACAGTTCCCTAACTCGTGATGCCTCAAAAGCACTGTACACTAGTATCGAACCCTTTGTCCCCAGTGTCTCCAGTAGATTCTTAGCAAATGGCTCCCGTGGGTCATCGGGCCCATCATGCAAATATTCCTCATGTCGTAGTGAGCCATCTTCTTCAAGTATATGATTTGACCACTGGAAGGGAATTATCTGAAATGGCCGCGTCCCCACGTAGAGAGGTAATGCCGGATTGAAGGTTTCAAAGTCCAGAAAATGAACCGGATACTCAAGTTGCTGCAAAGCCTCAGGGAGTTCGGGATCCAGGTGAAAACGGTTATTTGCCACACAGTCACGAACACGATGCTGAGTTGCATTCAATCCGCCGAAATCTGCAGGGATATCCCGTATGTCTTCAATCCCGGCCTCTTCCAGTGACTGCAGCAACATCTGGCTGGCCCTGGGAAGCTGACTCACATGATGCTCTGGCTCATCAGTATGGCAGAAGCCGTAGAAGGGGCAGGTATACGGGTGCGAACATTGCCTGCCAGGCTTTATATCAGGTGCTTCCGGTTTCCATAGAGGCCGCCTCATATCTAGAAGTTCTTGCAACACCTGCGGCTGAAGCTGTCTCGCCTCCTCAGTAATATCATCAATGGCAAACAGTTCCTCCAGCTCGTACTCTCCCCCCTGGTACACATATTCATTGTTGATATGGCAGAGGCATGCCCGCCTTACCTTGATACCGGATCCCTCAAGTACATACAATTGAACAGCAACATCAAACACATGCTCCTCTTTGGTACTGGTAGTAGACTTAACCTCGATGAGGTCGAAAGCACCAACACCCACACGAGGAAGCAGATCAGCACGAACGCGGATATCGTCATAGAGAAATGCCGCTTCGAAAACGGCCGGAACGGAAGGATCGTTCAGTAGTTTCCGGGTGGTTTCAAGGGCTTCCTCATGATGCAGGTGATCTTCGGTGACCAATATGCCCCCAGAGCAGAGATTGGTCGCCAACTCACCTACAGTTGTTCCCGTATCAAAGATAGCCTGCTGGGACTCACTTACTTCATCAGCCAGATCCCGGTGATAACATTCAAAGTACAGGCGTTTGTGACACTGCATTCCCGCAATGAAACGGGATTTGGAGAGTAATGGAATTTTCTTTCTCACGATATCCTCACTTATTCACCCAGATTATATACAAAAGATGCTTGGTTCGGCTGATGGCCGTATAAAGCGCCGTCGAATCCCAGCGTTCGTCGTTTGGATCAACATCAAGTAGAATCACAGCATCAGTTTCACAGCCCTTGAATTTCATATAGGTGTAATAATGAATACAACCAAGTTCATCCGTCAGCCCTTCCACAATTTTGAAACTCCCAATTTGAGGGTCGTCACCAATACATGTATGATTGATCGAATGTCCGCCGAGAATCGCGATACGGTCTCTATCAAAGCCTTTATCGATCACCAAGTCATGAAGTATCAGACTTAGTTGCTTACGTCGCTCTCGGGGAGCTGCAAGGTGATACTCTTCCACCTTCTCCCCTGCTGGTGCTTCCTTCTTCAAGTGAATCTCCGTTCCGGCGTAAGGTTGTAGAGCTTTGAATACTGACTGTGTATTGCGACAGTTGGCCCTCAGAGTGAATGGCGGACCATCAATAGGAAACTCCATTTGAGTTCTGCGAATGTTTTGGGCAGGATCGTAGAAAATGTAGAAATGGCCCTCTGGTTTCAACAGATCAGTGATAGTGACCCACCATTCAACCCAGAAGTCCTGTCCCTCGTCTACGATAACTGCATCGTACGTCACTGGTCTTTCCTCGAGAAGTTCAGATAATCTTTGCGGGAGTATGCTTCCCCAATAGTCATCGGTGATGTTTTCATCGGGCAGCAGACGTCCTGCTTCCGAAAGGAGATCCCGGCAGTACTTGTGATAGGTGGTGGCAGTTACGTTATCGAGATCACTGACCTCTCTTGAGAGTTGATCGCTTATCATGCGGTTGTAGGTAGCAGAACATTATTGCCTTGTGTGACAAGTTCTCGAGCCTTCTTCACTGCCATCACGGTCTTTCCTGAACCAGCACACCCCTCAATAAGAGCCCGTGGGTGCTGCGTAATGAAATCCAATACCTGGCATTGATTCTCAGTAAGGGCAAAGATATCCCTTTCTGTTTGTCCAATCCTATCGACTAGACTGGCTCCGTACTCACAATACGGCATCAATACGCGTAGAATGCGTTCCTCATCTGCCTTGGTTAGGACTCCAATAGTACCGCTGAAGGATTCCATAATATCGTCGATAGATTTGTCAATATACGATAGATCAGAACCTGTAATACAGATTTCAGGCTCTGCTCCTGAAGGCAAATTTTTCATTGTGGTAAACACGTCAGGGAAGCAGACCGCATGACTAAACGAAATCCGAGGCATGTCCCGACCAAGTCTATCAGAAAGAAACCTACGCAACTTATGTTTTGATACCTCGGCCTGCTGAAATGGACTCATCGGTAACATATGATCATTCTGATACCACAGACCCTGGCTGCCATCGTAACGGATAGAACCTCCCTTGACCTCCAGAACAAGAAATCCCAACCTAGGAGAAAAAATCAAGAAATCAATCTCTCCATCGATGAACTTGTTCTTCTTATTGCGCGTAAGTAGGTTGAAGGAATGAAAGATGGTATAATCATCATCCAATGCCTTTTGCAGTGCAGGAAATACCCGTTTTTCTGCTTTACTAAGAGTGTATTCCGGTAGTATTGCCGGGATCATTCGAGCCATACTTGATTTTTCCTCATTGTAGAAATACTTAATGGAGCCTGAAGCGTCATTGAACGCCTCATAATAAATACCTTAGCAATTACAATATTCTTAACGGGTATTCGATAGATCTTTGGGCTCGTTCAATACTACTCCTCTTTGGAGTTGTACCACTCCTTGAATTCGTCACTATCAAAGAAATCTGAAAGAGGTTTTTCAGGATTATTCAGCCACCACGATTGCCGAACTTCAGAAATTTCATCAAGGATCTCTTTTTCCTCTTGCCTTTCCTTCTTCCTCTCCTCTGTAGTTTTGCCGCTAGTTGATCCCCAGACAAATTTCGAGTGATTACTGCAGTATTCCTTCCCAAACCAGCATTTATCACATAAAAGCGGTCGATATCTACAGTATCGATTTCCAACGTACCAAAGGGAATCCAGAACAATTGCGGGATGATTTACAGAATCCGCCACTTCAGCTATGTCACACTGTAGCAAATCGTACTCTGTCTTTCCTATTCCTGGCGCCCAATAACTATCCTCTTTGTCTTTATTCTTGGATTGGAAAACGTATTCGAATTGCTCATTACCAATACTTAGATATCGATTGCCCATCAATTTCATTACCCATATATCTAGAGGTACGTGTAGATGAGGTTCCAAAGATTTCCAATCGAATAATATATTTAGCTTGAATTCTTCTTGAAACATCCATACATATTTCAAGAATAGGGCTATCCCTTTCGTTGGACTACCTACTACATGTTGTGTTTGGGGTT
>CAZWIP010000173.1:0-6629 GCA_964634125.1 uncultured Dehalococcoidia bacterium | reverse complement strand
CCTATGCTACCAACTGATACTATTTAATTGCCGGAGTAATAACTTTGATCATGTTTCCATCAATGACCATTGTACTCAGACTATCCACTGTGGAACTGGCTGGATTCTCTTTAAAATCAACGCTCACCAAGGGCTCTTCACAAAATGACAGAACACCTTTCAATGGACCAACCGCCGCTTCTTTTAATACACTGTTGACCTCTTCGACAGTAACCGGTCGTTCCAGATCAGCAACTAAATCCACAACTGAAACTGTGCTAGTCGGAACTCTGAATGCCATTCCGTGAATCTTGCCCTGAAGCTCGGGGATCACCTGAGTGACGGCTTTTGCAGCACCCGTTGTAGTTGGAATGATACTCATCGCTGCTGTTCGTGCTCGACGTAGATCTTTATGGACGGTATCTAATATCCGTTGGTCATTGGTATAGGCATGTATAGTGGACATTAGAGCCCTGGTAACACCGAAACTTTCGTGCAGAACCTTCATAACGGGAGCAATGCAATTGGTAGTACAAGAGGCATTAGATACCACATGATGCTTTGCCGATTCGTAATCCAGCTCATTGACACCGAAAACTATGGTGATGTCTTCATTCTTGGCTGGGGCAGATATGATAACCTTGCGGGCACCACCATTCAAATGTCCAGCAGCTTTGTAGGCATCTGTGAAAAGACCTGTAGATTCAATAACGACATCAACTTTAAAATCACCCCACGGAATTTCTTTGGGATCACGTTTGGCTACGATTTTAATCGGTCTACCATCAACAATGATGGCGTCTTCTGATGCTTCCACTGTTCCATTAAAATGTCCATAATTAGAGTCATACTTTAACAGATGAGCATTAGTTTCAGTATCAGCAAGATCATTAATAGCCACTACCTCAAGTTCTTCAGAATGGTACCGAATAATTGCCCTGAGAACTTGACGTCCAATCCTTCCAAATCCGTTTATCCCAATTCTGGTAGCCATATCAACCACACTCCTTCTCGACAGACCTACCCATCTATGATGGTAGCATCGGTCATCGGAAGCAGAAACGTCGTCAGCACCAATATTCGTAGGGGTCCACACCAAAAAAAAGGGACACATCGCGATAATGCAGATGCATCCCTTTTTATCGGGATTCTGGGGGAAAGACCACTTGTTCAATAAGTTAGTATTTACAGGCCTTTCTTCACCATTAAAGCAGCAAGGTCTCCAACACGACAGCTATAGCCCCATTCGTTGTCATACCATGAAATCACTTTTATCATTTTCCCTGAAATAACCATTGTGCTCAGGATATCAACAATAGAACTCGCAGGGTTTTCCTTGAAGTCAACGCTCACGAGAGGCTCTTCACAAAATGATAGAAACCCTTTCAACGGACCATTTGCCGCTGAACGGAATGCCTCATTCACCTCTTCAGCAGTGACCTCCCTTTCCAGATCAGCTACAAGATCCACTACAGAAACAGTACTGGTTGGTACTCTGAACGCCATCCCATGGATTTTACCTTGAAGTTCCGGGATTACCTGAGTCACCGCTTTTGCAGCTCCGGTTGTTGTTGGAATGATGCTCATGGCGGCTGTTCTGGATCTGCGTAGGTCAGCGTGAGCCATATCAAGGATTCGCTGGTCGTTGGTATAGGCATGAATTGTAGACATTAATCCCGAGGCAAAGCCAAATCGTTCATGAAGTACTTTGACCACTGGTGCAGTGCAGTTGGTCGTACAAGAGGCATTGGAAACTATACGATGCTTTGACGGATCATACTTATCGTGGTTGACACCAAGAACTACAGTAAGATCCTCGTTTTTAGCTGGCGCAGAAATGATAACCTTCTTGGCTCCGCCATTTAAGTGAGCGATAGCCTTTGTTGCATCAGTGAACAGCCCGGTTGATTCAATGACTATATCAACCCCGCAATCACCCCATGGAATATTACCAGGATCACGTTCAGCAAATAGCTTAACGGTCTGTCCATCTACGATTATTGCATCATCGGTGGCTTCCACCACACCTGGAAAAATCCCGTAGTTGGAATCGTACTTCAGTAAATGTGCATTCGTTCTGGGATTAGCAAGGTCATTCAAAGCTACTATTTCAAGTTCTTCACCGTGATAGCGCTTGATTGCTCTCATTACCTGTCGTCCGATTCGCCCAAAGCCATTGATCCCGATTTTTGTCTTCATTATGCTACTCCTTATGTGAACTTAGGCTCGAATATAATAGCAGATTGTTGCCGAATGTCAAGAAAAGAGGTAATAATAGTACAGTGATATGTTTGCTCAAAACTTTGAAGAAAAACCAGATATAGAAGAAGAATCATTATCATCACAAGCGCTTCAGGCTAATCTTGCCGAAACCAGGCCTCAGGAAATCAATATTCCTTCTGAGCACCAGCAATTTATTGATCTTACTGAGTCTCATCGTGGAATAAACCAGCGAGCCCGTGAGTTCCTGTTTGAATTCCATCATCCTTATTCGAATCATGCTTTTGTTGTTGAGCGATGGCGCGAAATTGTCCTCCGTGACTTCTGGTTCTACAGTCTTTTGGATAATGCTGATGAGACACTCGAAGAGCTACTGGAAATATCACGAAAGTTATTTCAGAGAGAACTGTCCATTTCTCAAAAAGAAACTGTAATACAGACATTACTTGAGTTTATTGGGATGTTGACTCAGGAAGAGAAAGTCCGAACAGAAGTTATTTCGAAATGCCTCGATATTTTGAAAGAGTGTCTGGAGACAGATGAATTGGTTTTGATTCGCAATGCCAGACAGTTTAAAACTTACTTAGCAGAAACAGAAAATTTACAGGACATTTCACAGTCATCTTT
This sequence comes from uncultured Dehalococcoidia bacterium, assembly GCA_964634125.1. Classification (GTDB taxonomy): domain Bacteria; phylum Chloroflexota; class Dehalococcoidia; order SZUA-161; family SpSt-899; genus JABMQN01. The sequence goes on along the minus strand of CAZWIP010000173.1, from coordinate 3,803 downwards.
TGAAATAACTAAAAGTGTAATTTCAAGATCTATTGATTACTGGGAGTCAACATCGAATATTGAAGGCTGGTTCGAAGATAAACGAATGCTATTTCGACGCGAATATGCGGACGCTACTACATCATTAGGAAGAGAATACTTCAGAGTAATTCGGGGAAAAGCTGACAAGTCAAGCACATGGGATGAGTTGAACAAAGCCCCTTCTTTTGATGATATTGCCAACCGTTTTCATAGAAATGTAGATCATTTCGATACAGCCCTTGAAAAGATCTATTACATTGTCTACCTCTTAGACCTGCCGGGTATGGACCATCTGAAGGATAACTTGTTATGGGATATCAATCGTTTACTTAAGAATGTACATACAGGAATTCCTGAAGAACAAATACTTATCTTTTCAGATAACTTAATAGGTTTGTTTGAAGAATTGAAAACTGATCATATGAGTACGGTACTCGATTGTATTTTAACCCTAGGAAAGGAGTTAATTGATTCGAATGAACCAAAGGTGGTTGACTATTTCGCGGATAGGTTAATTCGATTTGGATTTATCTCACCGGGCGAGATCCAGGTAGATCAAGATTGGCAGGTTATCCCAAATGCTGATCATATAAAAAACATTCGCATATGGTTAGAGTTGATTGAGCATAATCCCCGTGCAACCAAGCGTTTACTTTCAGCATTGGTAGCAAATTTGCGATTGGGTGGTGTTTTCATCACTGATACTGACTTATTTCAGAGGGATATAACCAGGTTATTAAACTCGGATATTGAACCGGTCTACAAACAAATTGTAGAATTATCTCGCATTTTCCCAGTATATTTCAGTGAAATAGGTGCAGAGGGGGAATTACGGGATGTTACTACCGCTATAGACGAGATAAGTTATCGGCGTGACAGATTGATTCATTTTCTCCGAAAGCAAACACATACGGAAAGCAACAGTACACATGTAGAATTAACCCGCAGGATTATCCAATTATGGTATGACGGCAATGTAGCCGCTCTTGCAGAATTGGTACCTTCAGATGTTCTTAGCTCGATTGATCCGGATGGCGAGCATGTTAAACCCGTTCGCGAGATTGTACAACAGTTGTGCAAAAAAAAGAACTATACTCCTACACAACTTCTGGATATTGATATAGATGAACTAATGAGCCGTCTTTCAGGAATTTCAGAATACGAGGCGAGAGACAAGCAACGGATCGAATACATAATAAGATTATATGGATTGCTAAAAGAGAAATATTCATTTGAAACTGGAGATATTATCACTATTCTCAGGAAGTGCCATTTCTTTTCTGAAGAAGATATTGAGACAATGTCTGCACTACTGGAAGCTGACGATAAGGAAGCTGCCGTTAGGCAAGTGTATCAATTCATGCGCCATCTCAAACAGGTAATTCTGGATCCGGCACAGAGTGAGGCCTCTGAGACGATTTATCATAAGCGGCATATAGCGGCTGGAATACCATCTATGTATGGACAGTATCGTGAACCTAAGTTTGACGCGCTTGGTCTCACGTTTCGTCTTGAGAACGTCACTTCACGTATCATCGAACAACTCATAGAAGAAATCAATCTGGACTACATCACACATGTAACTTTGCGACGCATTTCTGTTGTACTGTCATTAATTCAAGAAGGACTTGAAATAGACGGCATTTCTCATCAAGGATTCAATACCAATCTTAGAATGCTCAATTCCAGTTTTATCTCGGCGAGTTGCTCAATAAATCAATACGTCAATATATTCGAGTTTTTGGAGCAAAACGTCAAAGAAATTATTGATGAATATTTTTTAAACCTATATGATCAATCTTTAAAAGTCATTATCCCTAAAATGATTGAACAGGTGAAATACAGTCTTGATGAAACGCAGACCAAACAAATAGTGCATATGAAATTTGAGGAGTTCTATAGAGAAATTCTTTCTTCAACTTTTCTTATCCAAACTCTCGATAATTTTCTATCTAACACAATGACTGTACTTCGTGCCACAATCGACCGTCTCCCTGGCGACATGATCCGTGACGTAATGACATACGATCCTGAATTAATCATCTGTCCATTATATGAGGAAACGCCCATAATGGATAATCAAATATTCCTGGGAGCAAAGGCTTTTTTCCTCAAGAAATTGTATGCATCGGGATTTCCAGTGCCAGAGGGCTTTGTCCTGACGACGGAGCTTTTCCGACATCAGGAAGCGGTTTTTCGGCATCCGCAAATCGGTAGGGAGATTACCAGATTTATCCACAATCATATAACCAGGTTGGAAAAAATGACAGGTCATCAGTTTGGCAATCCCAATAGTCCTTTATTGCTTTCCGTCCGTGCCGGAACTGCAATCTCAATGCCGGGTGCTATGAGTACTTTTTTGAATGTCGGTATGAATGATGAAATTGCTGAAGGCTTAGGCAAAAAGAAGGCTTTTGGCCGAACAGCCTGGGATTGTTATCGGAGATTTTTGCAGAGTTGGGGCATGACATATGGAATTGATAGAGAGCACTTTGATGCTATAAACGCGGAGTTTGAGTTGCGATACGATATATCAAGTAACATAGATTTTACAGCGGAACAAATGAAAGAGATAGTTCAAGAGTACAAAAAAGTATTGCAGAAACACGAGATTCACATAGAGAATGAGCCATTCGCACAACTTAGACAGGCTATTATCAATGTGCTGAATTCATGGTCATCTGATAGGGCCAAGGTTTTTCGTGAACACCTGCAAATTGCAGATGAATGGGGCACAGCTGTCATTGTTCAGAAGATGGTCCTGGGTAACCTCGGTAAGAAATCGGGAACCGGGGTCCTGTTCACACATGATCCTTATGAAGGAAAACCTGGTATAAACATATATGGTGACTATGCTCAGTGTGGCCAAGGTGAGGATGTGGTTACCGGATGGCTTCCTACATTGCCGGTAACGGAATACCATCGAAAAAAATATCAGTATTTTCAAGATACATCACTTGAGTCATCTTTTCCAAAGATATACAAAAGATTACTGGAAATTTCGTCTCAACTAGTAGAAGATCATAAACTCGGACCCCAGGAGATCGAATTTACATTTGAGAGTGAAAATCCTAAAGATTTGTATATCCTTCAAACTCGAAGCCAGGATGTAAAAATACCCGATACACGATACGTATTTAGAGTTCCACAGGAACGAATGGAAATAGTTGGAAGAGGAATCGGTATCGGGGGTGGAGCTCTTAGCGGTATTTTGGCTTTCAACCTCGATGATCTTCAGCACTTCACAACGATATTTCCAGACCATTCCCAAATACTGGTTAGACCAGATACTGTCCCGGACGACATCGGAATGATTTTCAATTGTGATGGACTCCTTACAGGAAAAGGAGGGGCTACTTCCCATGCGGCTGTCACAGCCGCACGTCTTGGTAAAGTATGCGTGGTTGGCTGCAATGGTTTGGTTGTTAATGAAGCCGAGAGAACCTGTACTATCAATGAGAAACTGTTTAGGGCTGGAGATAAAATATCGATAGATGGAAACTTGGGCAACGTGTACAGGGGCCATTACCCCACTGAAATTGTCGAAATAACATAGACAAATTGCGCACAAAAACCCGTATCGCTTGACAAACAAGTTTAAAAGATAAGCATAGCCAATCATTGCGTCGAGTTAAAAGTTGGTGTTATACTATTTACCCCATGACCGAATTCTCACTGTATCTCAACCGTATGAAGTAATAGTAAACTGAATGCATGCCTCGGAAATGGTTGAGGTAAGCTGAAAAAAGTGGACACCAAAGTCAGATAGAATAAAAAGGCGG
>CAZWIP010000172.1:2464-6689 GCA_964634125.1 uncultured Dehalococcoidia bacterium | reverse complement strand
GGACAACTGGCAGCATGAATGATTTGGTGTCCACTATTGCCATCAGGGCTCATTACTACGCTGATGTCCGAGTTGCGGGACACAAAGATGATCATTGACCAGATGTTCCACAAGTTGTTTTTTGGCCTTTTCGTCATTTATCAACACTGTAATTTGTGCCAATGCTAATTGAAGTAAATGTTCAAAAAGGGTATAATATGGCACCTTAAGACTCGTTGCGAGCATCCTAGTGCAATCAGACAGACCCACGTCGCATAGAATATTGAGCTGCTCCCTTTGGTTCTTTTGTTTCTTTAGAATTTTCATAGTACAATCCCCCTTGGTAGTCTAGAATTCTAGACATTCGTCTATAAAGCTTTGGTTTTATTCCTCAAATCCCCCATTCACCTCCTTTTTTTCTTTTTAGTTGCGAATTTCTCATGTTTTTGTGGTGTTAGCGCATCGTTTTGTTTGTTAATTTGCGAGGTGTATACAGTTTCCGCCCACATTTTTGCTAATAAACGCCCCAAAACCTCTGGATCCGGGAGGTTCTCGAGTATCACTTCATATGGGTCTTTTGTTCGTCGGTGTACCATCACAAACTCCAAAATCAGGCAATAAAAAAAGGCAGACTCTTAAATAAAAGTCTGCCTTTTGTTTTTTGCGGCATTGACCGGTCCAAACCCTACCGTTTCGTGTACGAAACCTTGTGTGCGTGTATGACGCCAGGGCTCCGGTCTATTTAATTTTGAAAGAACTTCTGTTTGCAAATTTTATATCATAGTGCCCCTCCAAAGTCAATAGGTCTACCCCTAAATATTTATGATCAGGGAAGCCCTAAACAGTGCCATTTATTACGGATGAAGCTATCTGCCAACGATAAATCATAACCTCATGGAAATGTATTGACAAATTTACTTATAAGTAAGTATCATGAGTTGCCATGAAAATAAAACTGACAGTTTTGAACTGTTTAAGATGCGGCCATCAATGGTTCCCACGCAGGTTAGAGCGACCTCGCGTATGTCCCAAATGCAAAAGCGCCTACTGGGATAAAGAAAGACAACGCTAAAGGTGTGACTATGGTAAAACGGCCATCAGCTTCTAAAAACGGAGTTGGATACTTCCGCGTCTCTACGCAGCGACAAGCGGGGGCACACCACGTGTCCCTGGAGACACAAAAAGAACGGTTTGCGGCATATTGCCAGGCGAACGGGCTGGTACCCATCAGGACGTTTACCGACGTTGATACCGGACGCAGGGATAACCGAAGAGAATACCAGGAAATGCTCCAGTACCTGGAGGATGGCGGAGCGGACTTCGTAGTAGTCCAATACCTTGATCGATTCGGGCGTAATCCTCGAGAAATCCTGCGTAGGATTTGGCAATTGCAGGATGCCAAGGTTGAGGTAGTAGCAACGGATGAAGATATCCAGGAAGAACTCATGTTGCTGGTTCGAGCGGGTTTAGCCGGAGCCGAATCCAAAAAGACCTCGGAAAGGGTCAGAGCCAACATGGCCAGGGCGGTCTCCAAAGGCGTTCATGTAGGTCGGGTGCCTTTTGGTTTCCAGGGGATACGTCAAATCGATACGGATGGTAAAGCCAGGATCAGGGAGTTTGTCCATGATCCCATACAGGTGGCGGCCATCCGGGAAATGTATAACCTGGCTGTGGATCGGAACCTGGGATTGAAATCAATTTGCGACAATCTAAATCCTGCCGACGGTAATGGTGACGGCTACCTAACCCGAAGTGGTAAGTTCTTTGAGCCTTCTACCGTACAGACTATTCTCACCAATGAATCGCTTAAAGGTACCATGGTTTACGGCAAGCGTTCCAATGCCGGGAATGAAGATCCCGACACTGTCCGCGTGGACAACTTTTATCCTCCGATTTTGACAGACGAGGAGTGGGCACGTCTTCAGGATCGGCTTACACTTCGCAGCAACGTTAACTCAAAGGGGAGGGCCTTCACCTCTTCATACACTTTATCTGGCATGGCACGGTGCGGTCATTGTGGTGGGCCCATGACTGGAAAAACCTCCAATGTTCGAAACTACACGTACCGTAAATACTATTGCTCCAATGCCCAGCGCTCCCGGGCAAAATGCGCCTATTACAATGGACACAGCGCAGACACCCTGGAAAAGCTAGTGATGGATACACTCGACAAGTACGTTGATCGTGACATCACCCTGGAATTCCTTTCCCACACAGCCGAAAGCGGAGCCACTCGCAAGGAAGAAGAACTCAGAGAAATAGAGGAAGCGGTCACCGCTTGTGAAAAGGAGTTCCAGACGCACCTGAATCTACTAAAGTCAGAGCAAATCTCCGAGGCACAGTTTGCCAGTGTCAATGATCCGGTCAAAGGAACCTACGACCGGTTGCTGAAACGGAGGAACGAACTGCAGGAATTCGTTCAAAAGGAAAGCCTGCGGGAACAATGGCGAGAAGATATGGCTCTGACCCTGACCACCTTTTCCAATGATCTCAAAGATCTGCCAGTGGCGCAACAAAAAGCCAGGTTGATGGAGATCATCGAGGAAATCACCGTCTATCGCCACAAGTCCATCAAGATTCGATTCCGTGATCTTCCCTTGGGAGTGTAAGGTCATTTTTGGGGTCGCACTACCGGTATTATGGATGTTTGAAGCCAACGGGTCGCACTATCGGTCTTATGGATTGTTTGTAGCTACGTAGTGCAATACTAGCACTGCTCCAAAATGGGGATCCCTGCCTCCAGCTTCACCAAAGTTTCGTCCAACAACTGCTCCGAAACCACTTGTTTTTTTACTACCAGAATTATTGCGTATGATTACCCATTGACAGATACGTGAAAGTTTAGAATAATCTTCACAAGCGCTGACCTGCCCCTCACAAAAAAACTGGTCCAAATACTATATTGGATTTGGACTAATTTTAAAGTTGGATTTTAATGAGTAAAAAGAGGCATGCCCTAATAGGCAAGACTCTAACAGAAAGAAACCGATATAATAGCACCGTTAGGCTGTAGGGGATTACCCCTCAAAGTGTTCCTTAATATCCAGGCCCAAATGCCTCATTTTCGCTGACGACGTACAAGTACTAGCGTGTCCATAAGAAGGAGGTGCGATCAGCGCGAGAATGAAGCGGTAATACGCGGGTCAGAATTGAAACATAAAAGAAGAAGGAGGGGATCATATTCACAACATTAATTCTGGTGATCGTTGCATTACTTCTCGGATCATGTGCAGGTTTTGCAGTAGCCCGTAGCACAAATCGACCCTTGAAGGATCGGGTCGCGATCGAGAGGCAAATCAACTTGTATGCCGAGTGTCTTGATTGGGATCGCGCGGATGAGGCAACAGGTAAGGAGTTGTTCCTTGGCATCTTCACCGACGATTGCAGGGTTGGGTATCCCTATTTCGGCTTCTGGTTTGTTGGCAAAGGAGATAATGCGCCTACCGAAGCCGAGCCGGGTGGAATTGGTTGGATGTATACCGATTTTAATATGGCATGCCAGACTCTAAGCCTTACACTCGAATCCAATATCGTGATAGACATCAACGGTAAAGAAGCGACCACGTCAGACCGCTTCTCCCACATAGGGTATCTTACCGGCGATGACCCCATCTATGAAAATGCGTCGTTCACTTGGGGTTATCACGAAGGCAAATGGCGCAAAGAAAACGGCCAGTGGAAGTGCTATGAATGGAGCGGCTTCCCACAGTTCAATAGCACTGTGTGATCAGCATTACGAGTTTGTGGAATCCAAGTATAGATATAGCGCGGAGGGAGATACCTCAGACCTAGGAGGTACAAAGGAGGCGCAATTGAAAAGGACTTCAATCAGAATGGGACTTGCAGTCTTGGCGATTCTAATACTGGCCTTGCCGGCGCTGGTTGCCTGTGGAGGTGGTGACAAAGGCACATCGACGCCTTCAGTGCAGCCGACTGTCCCGTCACCGGACGAATCGTCTTCACCGGCAACATCGTTTCCAGATTCGGTCATGGAAGATGTCAAAATCACCATCGGCAATCTCTCGGATCTCACGGGAATTTCAGCGAGAGCGCAGTACTTCATCAACAAGGCCCTTGACGATGCGGTGGGGTATTTCAATGATCAGAACCTCATCCCAGGTGTTCAGGTGGAAGTGGTCACGTATGACGGGCAATTTGATCCATCGCGGGACATACCCGGGTATGAGTGGTTGCGGGAGAGAGGCGCGGACCTGATTTTCACTGCGGTGACATCAACACCGGTCGT
>CAZWIP010000172.1:0-2446 GCA_964634125.1 uncultured Dehalococcoidia bacterium | reverse complement strand
CAAGAGTGAATGAAGATCACGTTCCGCTGTTTGCCGCCAGTGGCAGCTTGGAAACCATTGAGCCCCCTGGATATGTCTTCGCTCTGGCCTCACTTCCTCAGCATGAGGCACTGACATTAGTCAGTTGGATCGCCGAGCACGATTGGGACTACGAGACGAAAGGACCAGCCAAGATCGGGGGCGCTGCGTGGAATGAACCCAACTCTCATACCTTCTTCGATACAGTAGAGCAATATGCCAGCGAACATCCCGACCAGTTTGAGTGGGTTGGCGGGAAATTAGCCCCTGTCGGCACCTTTACATGGGGCCCAGAAGCGGAAGCTCTCAAGGACTGCGACTACGTGTTCCCGGCCCTAATAATGCCGACTTTCGTCAATGAGTACCGCAACGCGGGCGGGAAAGCCAGGTACATTGGTACCGGTGCTCATGCCGCTATGATTGGTTTATTAGGTGATGCTGGACTCTGGGATGAAATCGATGGGATGCTATTTGCGAGGACTGCTCGCTGGTGGACGGAAACCGGTGCAATGATCGACTTGCAAAGGAAACTCCTGTCTGAGAATCACTCCGATGAAGCCGAGGAGATAATCAGGAACGGTTCCGGGTATAACACATTCCCCAACCTGTACCTGATAGTTGACATCATCCGGAAAGCAGCAGAGGACGTTGGTCCGGAGAACTTGGATTCAGAGACGATTTATAAGGCGGCACAATCATATGAGTTGATCATCGATGGGGTAAAACGCTACAGCTTCACCGAAACCAAGCGGATTGGTGCTGATACATATGCTATATACGAGGCCAATGCTGCTGAGGAGGACCTGTTCAGGGCGGACCCTGAGTGGTATCACCCAGCACAGGATAACTGAGATACCACGCACGGGCTCGTGTAGAATGATGACCCTGGGTTTGCTATTGTCTCACGGTAGTTTCTTTTGGGACATGCCCCAAACCAACTGGGGACGACGCTATACAATAATTTTGGCAGATTAAAATGACTATGTCTCACAAGCACAGGAGAAAGAAATGACGCTATTCGAAGTTGATCACGAAAAGTGTAATCATGACGGCATATGTGCCGCGGAATGCCCGCAGGGTGTAATTGAAATCAGGCAACCGGACTCATTTCCCTCGCTCGCCGAGCGCGGAGAGCAGTCGTGTATCAATTGCGGCCATTGCGTTGCCGTATGCCCAACTTCAGCCTTTGCATTGAAGACAATAAAGCCTGAAGACTGTGCTCCGGTGAGGAGGGAGATACTCCCTTCCTCCGTACAGATGGAGCATTTTTTACTGTCCCGGCGCTCCGTTCGTGCATATAAAGATAAACCTGCGCCACGAGATTTGATAGCCAAGGTGATCGGGATCGCCGCATATGCACCCTCTGGACACAACGACCGGACAGTACATTGGACAGTGGTAGAAGATCCAGAAGAACTTCTCCACCTGAAGACCCTGACGATAGAATGGATGCGTTCTATGTGGGAAGAAATGCCGGATACGGAACTGGCCTTGACCCTCGAGCATTTCGTCATTTCATGGGAGCGGGGAGGAGATCCAGTCCTGCGTGGCGCTCCTAATGTGATAATAGCCCATGCTGACACATCCCAGCTCACCTCTCAGGTGGATTGCACGATTGCCCTAAGTCACTTGGAACTGGCCGCCCATGCCATGGGTTTGGCAACGTGCTGGGCTGGAGCCATTCTTGGGGCGGCCAGCTTTTACTCCCCAATGACGGATGCGCTAAAACTCCCGGAAGGACATCAAGCCTTCGGGGCCATGATGATTGGGTATCCGAAGCACAGATTCCTCCGGATTCCTCCAAGAAAACACCCTCCGGTAAATTGGCGATAGCAATCAGCTTTCCATTCTTCAATCAAAGATGGGAAAGCCCGCGGGAGTCATAACCATCAGATCCTGTCTAGCTTCATCCAATCCCTGTGACGGATACGATATCAACCAGATTGCGGAATCCTTCGATCCCGGTTGGCTGCTCCGAGACCAAAGAAGAGGCCGCTGGGCAATCTCAGCCGCCTTCCGAATGACTATTAAGGAGTCCTTTTGGAGCACCACCTCGAACGTGGTTGTATATCTATCACACTTTTTTAAATGAAATGAAAAAACGATGTTCGATTCCTATGAGCTGTGGATGGTGGCAGTTCTTTATAGATAAGGTATAACATAATTGACGACGGGGTTGCAGAACCCGGAAAATGGTGATATCCTTCGTCCTACTATATAATGCAGCAGGGTAAGGTCTTTGCCGTTTCCTGTAATATTTCAAGGGAGGTATATAAAACGGCTGATTACGATGCTATTAGTATATGAGTAATCCATATTACTGTAACTTAGAAATAACTTTCCCTTTAGAGTGGTATAAAAGCAATGCTTCTGTAAATGAGGTAAGCTGAAAAAAGTGGACACCAAAGTCAGATAGAATAAAAAGGCG
>CAZWIP010000171.1:0-6811 GCA_964634125.1 uncultured Dehalococcoidia bacterium | reverse complement strand
CTCCATACAGCCACTATATCACAAAGTGACTATTAGTGTTAACAGGCCCTAATTGCCGGAGTAATATGACTACAAAGATCTTGTCGTTTTTAATACTAACGGGGGTGTTCGTTACAACCTTGGCCTGCGGAACCGGTAGCGACACCGCATCCGTTCCCTCGTTAGCACCTTCCCCATCACCCACCTCATCAATGGTTCCGGCTGTACCTACCGGAACGCTGACCATCGCGGTGGCTTCAGTGGGTACCGAACCAGTGATTGGACCGTTCACCCGTCAAGCCACTTCTCAGAGAACCTACTGGTCGCTCATGGCGGATTACCTGGTCCTTGAAAAACATGATCAATCAGGCTATGTTCCCTGTTTGGCGGAAGAATGGGTGATATCGGAGGACAACACGAGTATCACTTTCAGACTCAGAAAAGATGTCCAATTCCATGATGGGTGGGGAGAGCTAACTGCTTCCGACGTTAAATATACGATCGAAACTGCGTGCAGCCAGTGGGACCAAGCACAACGATACCTGGGAAATTTGATTGAACGATTAGAAGTGCTGGGGCCGTACGAATTGGCTATATATTTGAAAACGGCTATGGCCGAGGACGTCCTGCATCATGTTGCCCCGACCAATCAGGTGGGTTTGGGAATTGTCTCTAAAGCGTACTATGATTCCGTTGGGTTAGCGGAAGGAAATCGGAAACCGGTTTTCTCTGGTCCATACAAATTGGTCGAGTATACGCTGGGAAAGACACTCGAGATGACCGCGGTCGAAAACCATTGGCGAGTTGTTCCTGAATTCAAAACAGTGATATTTAAAGAGGTGCCGGAGCTGTTCACACGGTCTGCCATGATGTATGCAGGCGAAGCGGATGTCGCTGAAATGACGCCAGACCAAGCGGCAACCCTCGAGCGTGATGGATTTGATATCGTGTCCGTTCCTAATGCGGAATATTTGACGCTGGCATTGGGAGGCCAATGGCTTTCCTCAGTCGAGACCTACGATCCCGATCTCCCATGGTTAGATAAGCGCGTTAGAGAGGCTATGAACTTGGCGATCGATCGGGATGAGATCGTTCGAGAGCTGTTACACGGATTGGGTTCACCCATTTCGGACTTTGTCCATTTACCTCATGCGGACACCCGAAACCCTTATCCATATGATCCTGATCGAGCGAAAGAACTACTCACACAGGCGGGGTATGCCGATGGCTTTGACTTCAAGCTATGGATATTTCAGTTCCCGGGAAGACTTGATCCAACAGATATATTGATGTCCGTTGCAGGGTACTGGGAGGAGATCGGACTCGACCCTGAAATCGCTACTTTTAATGTGATGGCGGTGTATGGGGATATTGTCTACCGAAAGACAACCGGAGTCTGCTTGCCCATGATGACGCTGCGGCTGGGCCAGCCGTATATTGCGGCGCTGGATACCCTGGTATACAGCAAATCCTCAATGTTTCCATTGTACGAAAGCGCAGAAGTTGATGCTATGGTGGAGAGATACCTGTCAGCAAATAATCCGGCGCAACGCAGCGACTTCGTTACGCAACTAGCCGATTACTTGTACCAGGAATATGCTTTTGTGCCTCTAGTGACAATCGATAAGATATGGGTAACAAACGACAAAATCGTGAATTGGGCACCGGTGAGTCTGAACTATTTGGAACTGGAATATGCGACCCATTCGGAGCCCTTGGGAACCTTCCGGCTTTTTGATCGTCCTTAGTTGAACCGAGCATCAAAAGACGCACAATCGGTCAAGACCTCTTGGTCGGGGAATTGTGCAACTAATCGCAAAACCATAATGAAAGGAGAATCATGGTGAAAAATGTGGTATTAATAATGGCCGACAGTCTGCAGTTCAACTATCTGGGCTGCTATGGGAACACTTGGATCCATACACCTAACATCGATCGTCTGGCTAGGGAAGCTACCCTTTTTGAGAATGCTTACGCGGAAGGGCTCCCGACAATCCCGTGCAGGCGTGCGATGCTTACAGGTCGCTATACATTACCATCCAAGGGGTGGGGGCCCTTGGACCCGGATGACAATACTGTTGCCGATATGCTGTGGGGGCGTGGTGTGCATACGGCCCTGATATATGATACGGCACCGATGCATATGCCGAGGTATGGCTATTCCAGAGGATTCGATCAGGTCATATTCCGTCACGGTCATGAACTTGATCATTACTTCTACTCCCGAGACAAATTAATTCATCTGGATCCGAATGACTTTCTGGAGGAGCACATAATTGAGAACGAGCGGGTGCGGGAAATGGACGCGCTCATGGGGGCAGTCAAAGATGAACTGGCCGATCTGTTGAAGTATCGCCAGTACTGGAAAGGCGAAGAAGATCAACAGGTTGCCGTTCTGGCAAAAGATGCTATGAAATGGCTTGAAGCCGTAGATCGAACGAAGCCATTCTTGTTGTGGCTCGACAGCTTCGATCCACATGAGCCATGGGACCCGCCCTCAGTGTGGGATGCGAATCTGAAATGCCCTTACGATCTGGACTACGCGGGAAAAGACATGATCTTACCTCCATTGGGTGTGGTGGAGGGAGTCTATACCGATGAGGAACTTCACCATATCCGTATGCTGTATGCTGAAAAGATCACGATGGTCGATAAGTGGGTGGGTAAATTCCTTGATAAGCTGCGAGAATTAGGGTTTTGGGAAAATACCATGATCATCTTCTGTGCTGATCACGGTCAGCCGCTGGGCAAGGGCGAGCATGGTCATGGTATCATGCGCAAATGCCGCCCCTGGCCATACGAGGAACTAGCCCATATACCATTCATCGTCAGAGTTCCAGGGGTAGGAGAGGGTAAAAGGATAAATTCCTTTATTCAGTCTTGTGATGTTGCCCCGACCATTGTTGAATATCTGGACGTTCGAAGCCGGCAAGTGATGCATGGCCAGTATCCTATTCCAGTTCCCGGACTGGAGTTGATGCAGGGTCACAGCCTTCTTCCTCTGATCCGAGGAGATACGCAAAAGGTGCGTGATTTCGCCATTGCAGGGTACTTCGATTTCTCATGGAGCATCATCCGGGAAGATTACAGCTATATTCATTGGCTACAGGAGCGCGGAGACAGTCATATAGGGACAATTATCGAAGAACATTCCGACGTCCATACAGACCAAGAGGCATCGCTCGAGGATGCCGAAGACAGCGAAATGTGGACCTGTACACCGGGTGCCGAGGGATATATGCCGGAGCAGGATGAACTCTATGATCGTCGTACGGATCCATTCCAGTTGAATAACATCATTCATGAACATCCTGAGAAGGCTCAGGAGCTGCTGCGACAATTGAAGGAGTTCATGGCGGAATTGCGGTGCACCTAATGCTAGATTTTCCGGCAGAAGGCCGAAGGCCCCCGAGATCTATTAGGGTGGGATCGCAGAAGACAGATAATTCAGGGTGAGGGGGGAGGAGATGGATTCCGGCTCGGTGGTCGGAATGACATGTTAAACTGTTTATTTCCACAGGAGGAAGAGGGCAGATTGTTCACGGAGCGTACGCTGAATATATTGAGATTCTTCGCTTTGCTCAGAATGACATTCATTGGAAATGCATTTGTGAGCGGGAAAAGTAAGCTGCAGATGACGGAACGATACTTGTAATGGAGTGAATTTAATGGCAGAAAGAAATGTTCATCAAGAAGTATTAGATATGATTAATCGAGAAGATGTAGTCGGCCTACCGGATACACCGTCAATGCTGAGGGTCTTACAATTACAGTTTACCCCTGAAGAGGCTAAACTGGCATTGAAGATCGGGCTAACCGGTGGAACACTGGATGAGTTATCAGAGAAGACAGGAGTTGCCAAAGATGAACTCCACAAAAAGCTGTGGACCATGGCCGATAAAGGCACCATGTGGATAGACCCGCGGGGTGATAATCCGGTCTACAGGGTGCTGGGGGCTGCAGCTCCGGGGCTTATTGAGACAGGTATGTTTGGAAATATCCGATTTCCTTATGATGTGGAATTGGGGAAGAACCTTCATCCAGCGGTCGTCGAATGGGCCCGGGACAGGCTCTGCACCCTGGGCTTCCCGTTTGCTCCCATCTGGGCTCACCCGTTCATTTTGCCGGACGACGCAAAACCCGAAGAAAATATCGCCGAATTCCTCAAGGGACAGGATTATTTCAGTGTTTCTTCCTGTCCCTGTCGATTATCTCACTGGATCACCGATCCCGGAAATCATTGCGAACACATGCTGGAGACCTGTCTTCATTCCGGCGAAGCTGCTCGCTGGTTCGTTCAACACGATCAAGGCCGAGAAATTGCTTATGAAGAAGCCTTGGAGCTACTGAAAAAAGCGAACGCCGACGGGCTGGTCCATTCAATCAACATAAACGGCTTTATCTGTAATTGCTGCGATGATTGTTGTCCCCTGTTTGTGGGATTCCATCAGTTCAAAACCAAAACCATGATCCCTTCACCGTTTATGCCGAATGTTGATGAAGACAATTGTATTGCCTGTGGCGATTGCGCTGATCTGTGCCCGGTGAACGCGATCGCAGTTGAACAGATCGCGGTTATTGATCCGGATACGTGCATCGGATGTGGCGTATGCATCACTCACTGCCCATCGGAAGCAATGGCATTCGTCCGGAGGCCAGAACAGGTGGAGATGCCGGAAGATGTTGCAAAGCACGTGGGGTAGTAGTCACGCGTTACGGTCAACTCCGGTACCAAGGAGAATGAAAACCCCCTTGATCCCCCTTTATGAAAGGGGAAATAAAAATAAGGGGCTTTCGGGGGGCGTACCCTGGTACCGTTTTTACGTAGTGAGTCCCAGCGGGTGAAACGGCTACCACGATCGACCTCCGCACGAAGTGAAATCATGATCACTGCCGCTACGGTTTGAACTTCTGTAACATGGGGGGTGGTACAATAACTCGGGTCAGGTCATTTACCGAGAGTAAGGTAGTTATTCAAAGGTGGTTCTAAATGACGACAAACACCGCTTCAGCCGCAATTAGCCTGGCCCGAAAACTTGAAACGGATTCCGCAAGTCTTTGCTAGTGGAATTGATGTTCATTTGCATAGCCGATCCGAACATAAGACGCAAGAAGAAACAGGGGCTTTCATCCCAGCGAGAGCCGGCGAGCCAATTAACATGACATCTAGAGAAGGAAATCACAAGTAACACACAGGAGGAGGTAAGCATGCTAACCAAGTACGATGAATTTCTCTGCCACCAGACGGTATCCACCTTTGATCACCCCGAAACAAGCGCCCGGGAATGGACGGAGAGAATCTGGTTCATGGCGCACGATGTCAAGGGCGAGTTCATTCTCGTGGCCGGATTCGGCTACTACCCCAACCGCAATATCATGGATACATATGTGTGCTTGGTGGTTGAACAGAAGACCGAGTATGTCGTCCGTGCATCGCGTGAGCTGCGTCCACGGATCGATGAAGTTAGCGTAGGACCGTTTTCCTGGGACGTGATCGAGCCAATGAAGAAAGTAAGGACGGTGCTGGCTGAAAACGAGTACGGAGTGAGCTACGATATAACGTTTGATGCCACAATGCCGCCTCATGATGAAGAACCGCCCCAGTTTGCCCGCGACCGGGGCCGCGTAGTGGAAAACATCCGGCGCTACTTCCAGTTAGGCAAACCCGGCGGATGGATCAAAGTGAATGGACAGAAGATCACGATAGACACGCAGTCGTGGCGGGCAGAGAGGGATCATTCGTGGGGCATACGTCGAGGCGCAGTGGAATACCAGGAGGTCGGCGTGCAACCCCGCTCCGACATATCGCCTGGTTACGGTTTCTTCTACAGTGGAGCATGCTGGCAATTCGACAACTGGGGCGCGAACTATCACATCCGAGAGGACGGGGAAGGACGGGTCGCCAGCTTGAGTGGTGGTATCTACTATCCCTATGGAAGTGGGAGAGACGAATTGCGCTTGGCCGGTATGGAACACAACTTCACCTTCCGAACCGATATTCCCGGAGTCCGGCAGGCCAATGGGGGCACCGTTACCCTTTTCGGATCAGACGGTTCGAAGAAGGAGGTCACGTTGAGGCCTTTGGGGCTTGTGTACATTGGCCCGGGTGGATACAGCTACGCCAATTATCGCGGGTTCACACACGGAATCTGGATGGGGCCCTCTTGGATCGACGGTTTCAAGCTGGATATCAGCAACCCAAAGGTGATTCGGGAGATTACGTTCCTCGATGAAATGGTATGCGAATTGCGCTGTGGCGATGATATTGGATACGGAATGACTGAGGTAACCGTCTTCGGCAAGTATCCGAAGTACGGATTTCAAGGTTTCTAGACAGCTCAGGGAGTAACAAGGTGCCAAACGTGCCAGACTTGCCATCTTGGCAAGACCATGTTGATGCATGCGCTTTTGGCGGATCTTTAAGGCGAAAGATAGGGTCATGACACATATAATACCCATAAAGGCCCGGAAAGCGATGAGCATACCCATCGAAGTAGACAGCGCTTTTGCCAAGTAGAAGATGCCCAATAAGTTGGGGGGACATTACGAACAGGTGAGCGAAGGTATGTCGATGCTTGTACACCAACCGGAATGATACACATACTCTGTTGAGGGTTGAAGACAGGTAGATAGGGCTGAGTAATCTGTTAATTTATCAGTATGAAGTGAAACGCGTGTAACCATGGTCTTTGAGTGCTTGATCAACTGGGTGATACTGTCAGTAATGTGTGTTTTCTTATAAGCTCGATGATCAACATTTTCTGCGATGTTACTTTATGTCCACCTTCAGCAAAAATGGGACACTTTAAAGGCATAAGTTAAAGGACACTTT
>CAZWIP010000170.1:0-6843 GCA_964634125.1 uncultured Dehalococcoidia bacterium | reverse complement strand
TATTAACTAAATAGCCTGGGTAGTACTACTTGAAGTATTACTGACGATGCTGCTTGCTGTATGCATCTCCGACGATGTAGAATACCCACAACACTACCTGTTACCGGCAATATGACTTTGAGGATCTAATGCAGTCAATTCGAGTGCTAGTAGTACACCGTAAAGAGTTGATCCGCGAAGGACTATCGCGTATTCTGGCAGAACAACCCGGAATTGAACCGGTGGGCGCATCCTCCGGAGGCCGCGAAGGTATCCGCATAATGCGCCAACTCGAACCGGATATTGTCATAGCACACACGGATATCGCTGATTTCGACCTTACAATCGAAGCGGGACAATATTTCGCAGAGAAACTCCCCAACACTCGTATTATTCTGCTCACCGATTCCACCGAAGAGCGATCGCTGTTTTTGGCTCTGAAGTTGGGGGCCCGTGCTTATCTCTCTGATAGCATTAACACCGATAAACTCGTTGCCTCTATACGGGGTGTCTATGAGGGAGAAGTGATTATATCACCTCCTTTAGCAAGGAGGTTACTCCAGGAATTCTCACTGACGGAAGATATCAAACACGACGAAAGCACGAAAGACATTGCGGATTTGACAAAGCGGGAAACTGAGGTTCTTAACCTGGTTGCGGAAGGTATGACGAACCGGGAAATCGCTGGTACCCTGTTCATCACCGAAAACACGACTAAAGTCCACATGCGCAGCATTATGGACAAACTAAATGTACGCAACCGGCAGCAAGCTGTTCACCTGGCTGCCCGGAAGGGGATTGTCCCGCCCCGGGCATCGAAGAGAACAGATATCGCAAATAGCATAGACAACTTAGAGTAATTCAACAGCGACAAAAGCTCTAAGGTGGTGGTTTCGTAGAGAATACTCCGGTATTATTCAAATCGTGCGTCGCCTCATCAAAACTATTGCTTCGAATACTAGTACAGACTCGGAGTGCTGATTCGACAATGTACCCCGAAACACAATGATTCCACGATCAGACTTGGACTGTGATTGTCGCTTTTCTATCACTTCGTGTACCAGACTAAGCTTGTCACCGTGCCGAACTGGGTTTGGGAAGCGCATGTTTTGGTAGCCAATCAATCCCATGGATACCATCTTGGGCTCGAATTGATGATTTAACCAAGTGGTAACCCCTATAATATACAGGCTCGGTGCAGTCACACCACCATAGATAGACTTATCGGCTGCTTCCTCGTCCACGTGAAAAGGTTGTGGATCCCATTTCCTAGCAAGCTCCATGAATTCTTCTTTGACTGCGGTGTAGCTACCGGAAGTTTCGCGTTGGCCAACGTCATAATCTTCGAAGTAATTCAATTCCATGTGTAAGTTCTCCCCTGACCTTCGATCAGATGTTATGATGCCCCACCTCGTCAGATATCAAGACCCATAGCCAAGGCGACAGCCACTGTGAGATCGTAGACTTTGACGCTATTTGCACCTCGATTCAAACTGGTTGAACATCTTGGACATGCTGTAATAATAGCCTCAGCTCCGGCTTCCCTGGCCTCTTCAATCCTCTCTGACGCAATGCGGGTAGCCAGATCAGGCTCCATGGATCGTACCATATCAGCCCCGTTTCCACAGCACCAGGCCCAATCCCGATGCCTGAGCATCTCCACCAAATCCACACCTGGAATGCCTCGTATGACATCTCTTGGAGGATCGTAGACACCGCAGTATCTTCCGAGATGGCAGGGATCATGAAAGGTTACCTTTCGTTCCGGAAGTTCTCGGTGAAAGGTGAGGTTTTTTGTTCTCTGAAGCGAAGCCATAGCCTCGCTGATGTGAATCACTTCGAAAGACAACTCTCCAAATATTTCAGGGTATTCTATCCTAAGGGATTTGTAGCATTCCGCGCAGGAGGTGATAACAGTCTGTGCGCCGGTTGCTTCTATTGCTTCAACATTGTGTCGTGCCATTTGCTCAGCCACTGACATTGAGCCATCATGGAACTGCACCACCCCACAACACCACTCATCTTCACCCATGTAACCAATATTGATTCCGGCCGCTCTAAGGATAGCCACCGTGGCCCGAGCAATTTCTGTTTGTTGGTAAGAAGCATGGCATCCAGCAAAATAGAGTATTTCGGCACAGTCAGGGAGACCAATCTCCTGTGCCCATCGAGACCTCACCTCCGGTTTGCCGCCGAAAGCATTATGTCTTTCACTCACTCGTGAGTCGATCTCTCTCAGTTTAGCAGGTGGCCCCAGCCCAGCAGTGACGATATCTTTTCGCATGGCTAGCCACACTTTGGAGGGATCCAGCACCGGCTCCGCACCACAGACCCAGGAACACAGCTTGCAATCAGGATCGGTGTAGATCAGATTTATCAACTCCTCTGAGTAGGAAAACTGGCCTTCCATGATTCCTTGGGCTATCTGCATTTTGCCCCGGGCATAATGATGCTCAAAACCGCCGCTATGTTCCCGAATGGGACACACTCGGTAGGCAACCATACGTGTGCTGGTGCTGTCTGAATACTTCTCCCGGCAATAACCGCATCGGCGACAAGCATAGGCCATATCAGTGAGTTTGCCCAATTCAGTCCATCCTTCCATATCTCAAAGGCCCCTTTTTAAGGTAGTCCCAGTAGGTGAGGATTCATTACGTTGTTTGGATCAACGGCAGTTTTTATGGTTCGCAGAAGAGCATGGTACTCGGGTGGAAAATATCGGGCGCAGACATCCCCAATATCCTTGTCCAAAACGGCATAGGTGGCGCCAAGTTGCAGGCCTAGTTCTGCTGTTTTCTTCCACACTGATGTGGCTTTCTCTCTGGCTTCAAGATCAGACTCTTTGTGATAGATGGGAAATGAAAGGTAGTTCTGATCACCATGCATCCAGATGGCCGTGCCACCAGAGCGCATTCTGTCTTCCCAACCAGTGAATTCGTCTTCCATCATCTTCAGGACATTACGGACGATTTTTAATGTCTCGTCCCTCGGCACTAGTGGTTCCAGCAGATTCCACATACCGAGCCGACGAGGCATGACGTCATGAGGATACTGCAATATCTGAGTTCCCAGTTTATTAATCGCTGCCGAATCCATCTCTTTCGGAACCGCGCATTGGGTAATAATAGTTGAGGCGATTTCCATCTTCGCTACAATCTCTTCCTCCATAAAGCCGTGCATTTTGTATACCAACCACCAATCCGATGTCCGTGATAAACCCTTGGGACCTGAACCCATAAGTCCTAGCAGAGAGAACGGTTTGTCTGGGTGTAGCGCTAGTGCTAAGAAAGCTTCATACGCTTCATCCAGCCTTTCATACTCGTAGACAGCACCACAGAATTTTTCAAAGGGAGGCCAGGGAAATATCTGCAGTGTCACTTCTGTAGCAATTCCGAAGATCCCCATATGGCCCACAAATAGTCCCGTTAGATTGGGTCCATGGCCCACGGAAGCGAACATTTTGGCTCGCTCATTGGTTCGCGTACCAGTTTCGATGACGTCGCCATTAGGTAATACAACTTTCAGCCCCACTACGTATGGTTCATTGTGACCTGCTGCGGAGAACATTTGTCCCCCACCGCTACCACTGACTCCAGAAACAACACCTCCAACCGTGACTGAGTCCGCCGGTCCATATACCGTATGGGCATATAGACCATGTTCTCTCAGTCGTGTCTCCAATTCGGCACAAGTTACACCAGCTTCCACCGTCACCGTTCTGTTGGTTTCATTGATGTTGAGGACTCTTCTCATTCGGGTAAGATCAACGCAAATTGTATTTCCTGGTTCACCCGGAGATCGGCCGTAGGCAGTACCCCCTCCCCTAGGTATTATGGGTGTGCTTTCTTGATTGGCTAGTTTGACTATTTGACGTACTTCTTCGGTACTTCTCGGTCGTACTATGATTCCAGGTATTCTGGCGGGGAAACCGCTCGAATCCTTCGCATACGCCCACACGGCAAACTCGCTATCGGCCACATAGCGTGAACCTACAATACTGCACAATGCAGAGTTAAGGGGGTGTGACATTTCCTACCCTCCAAGAGTCATTTTTATGGGTGACCACTCCCTTAGTGATCCAACATAACAGCATTCAGCACAAGCGTATATACTGGTGGTGCTCCAGACTTGCCTCCACGGCATACATGCAATAAACCCCGTGAATATAGCATGCACACTCGTATCGATAAGTATGCTCATCCCATCATTGGTACAAACAATCGTTTTAAGCAAATCCTGATAGCTTCTTCAGAGGCAACTCTAGGATTCCAGTGTCACTTCCCATCGGCACGGGACTTCATCCTTGCTCTCTCGAGGAGGATGCTTCACAAGCTCGACATTCAGCTTTGGATTGATGGTCTTGGCCAATCCTCTGAAAAGCTTCCAGTCGGTTCCTCCGACCGTGCACACCTGTTCGATGTGCTCATCATCGTTTGTTCTTTCCCAAAACTCCAGTGTAGGGCAATGGGTGAACGAGAAGAAACCATGGGTAGGGCTTTCAAGCTCAACCTCTGTTGTGTATATTAATCCCGCACCTGGGTGGGCCTGCACCAGTTTTAAGTAAGTGGAGACATCGTCTCCTTCTATCTTGAGGTCATCCTTGAAGAGCCACTTTATCAGGGTGGGATCAGCATCTGTGAAGGCCTCGTAACTGATCTCATGCGTTGCATCACGGCCGTATCTCTTTCCTATAGCATTCTCGAAGTGACCACTGAGTACAATGTAGAGCTTCGAAAGGTCGTAGACCATTTTCGCCAGGGTTTCCTTATTAAAGCATTTGATGAACTCCAAGGGTTCATATTCTCCCTCCAGAAGATCGCCTTGATAATCGGGTAGGTCTGTCATGTTAACCCCCTCTATTTTTGGGTGCTTTACCTTGGTTTGATGTTATTCTTTGCACTGATCTCTCGACGCTTGCCTCCGCCAGTTTGGCAGAGTATTAGAGCGAATCGCTACAGAATAGCCTTTCGTGTGAGGCAGGTTCTTTCGGTCATGAGATCTGGGCAGGTCGTCTGGCTACAAGTATGGCGCACGTAGATTGTATAACGACTTCACTATGTTGGTTTTTTACTTCTATCACAGCACGAACAATACCGCTGTCAGGGCTACTTTCCACCCCTACTTTTTCAATGTATTCACACGTAACTGTGAGATGGTCATCAGGATGAACCGGATTGAGCATTTGCACTCGTTCATATTCGAGAATGCGGACTGTTGCGATCCTGGGGCGCCTTTTCGCTGCCAGAAGAGTACATATCGCCATCGCAAAGAATGGAGGGGCTACAGACTCAAAGGGGGGTCGTAATTGGGTAGCGGGTTCAGGGACATAGATTGGCTGTGGGTCCCATTGTTTTGCAAATTCGACTATTTCCTCTCTTTTCGCGACATGTTTGCCTATAAGTCTCTTTTGGTGAAGCACAACGTCTTCTAAATACTCAATTTCCATCTATAACCCCTACCAACGTTTTATGGCAAAAGGGAGTGGCTCATGTTATAATCTTCTAGTTAGAACTTCTACCTAGAAGATTAATTCAATTATACACCCGTAGTCATAAATGTCAACGTCAATTATCTGGTATTATGTGAACGTGAATAGGAATCAGATTCATTGAGGGGTGAACTATGAACACAGAAGAAAGAATAGAAAAAAACTTTGAATTATGGGTGCTCCTGAATCAGACTCGAGATGCTGTGGCCAAATCTAGAGAGAGCGAACTGAAAGATGTTGGTTTATCCGTAGCGCAGGTTGGGCTGCTCTACATGGTTAGAAATGTGGAAAAAATACCAACACCTGCCAATGTAGCGAGATGGCTTTTCCGAAAGGAGAACACAATCTTCGCACTGCTGAAAGTAATGGAAAAGCAAGGGTTAGTAAAGAAGGTGAAAAATATGGAAAAGAAAAACCTAGTCCGTATTATGATTACCGATGAAGGTGAGAAAGCTTATCAGCAGTCGAGGGAAAGAAATTCAGCGATCGGGGATATTATGGGCTGTCTATCTGATGAGGAGAGCTCTCGTTTCAATGAATATCTGCGTAGAGTAAGAGATCGTGCTTTTGAAAAGCTCGGTATGGAGTCCATATCTTTTCCATAAGACCTCTAATGGGGCCATCTACGCTGACGAATTTGGTGTCTTGGTGGTCATTTCTACCCAGCATTACCTGTCTAACTTAAACTCCCATTGGCAACAGATATCACTAAAGTTCGTTCTGGGGGGCACTCTGAGTGGGGTAACCTGAATTTCAGGATTGAAGTAATGTGCTAAAACACAGAGCATATCTCGCTCGATTTGCTGGCATTGCCGTTTCTCGCGTCCCCGTCCTTCCTTCTCCAGAGCAAACAAGGTGGAACAGGTGTGATAGGTCACGATGGCATGGTTTTTGTTTCTGAGATCGATCTTGTAATCGCGCTGCCACACAATCGGATACACCTGCATATATTTCATAACGGTGGCAACATCATCCCCACTGATGTTCAGTACATCAGAGATCGATCTTATCTCACTGCGTTCCGCTTTTTCCCATACTTTGATATCAAGTTCATATGCCTCATCTATACCAAGCTTATCCATCGCCATCACATACCACAACCCGTCTACTCTGAACATATTTTCCGAATAGGTCTTAAGGAGTTTGCACAGGGTCGTTGATGAGATCTGTTCATGATGGAAGTCCGGATCAAACGTACCGCTGTAATCGCTGATTTCACCCATGACGTTCCCCTCCTTTGATTTATGGCATAAGGCTCCACGCTTATCGAGGCATACCAAGACCGTTTACGGCTATCACATTGCGTAGAATCTCGGACGTACCGCCGGCAATTGTAGGCGTTATTGCACAAATATATAGATGTTTCACCATTCCAT
>CAZWIP010000169.1:0-6847 GCA_964634125.1 uncultured Dehalococcoidia bacterium | reverse complement strand
CGAAAGGGTGGCCGATTTGCTCCGAGAAGGCGGCCGGTTTGCTCCGAAATACGCATTTTACCTTCTTAGGTTGCAGATGATTCAGAGCTGTTAAACTTATGATCTCCCATTCAATTGATTGCCTGGAACACGATAAACAAGCTACAAATGGTTAACACTTAGGTTAACAGTCATGCCCAGAATATGATTCACAGTCGTTTTCGTGCTTATTTTGATTACAGATACTTTGGGAATACTTCTAAGAATTTTCCAATCTTATCCGCATACCATTCGAAAGATTCAGCCCAATCCTCCCTTTCCTTAATTTGACCAACATTTTTCACAATAAGTATAGAAGAAGCTTTTGCCTTGGGTAATTCTTCCCAATTAAGTTCTAAGCCTAAGTCTTTCTCGATATTCACTTTTTGGGCTTCTAGTTTGTAATACAAATCCTTATTATCGTGAATATAGAATTCACATCTGATGAAATTTTTTGTGAAAGATACAGTTAAGGAAATATGTGCTTGAGAGCTACCCGTTGCTATATCATACCAGTGCTGCGGATGAGGTTTCCTAGGTTTGAATCCGGGATTATTTTCACTCATATAGATATTGAATTCGGTCCAGAAATCCAATTGCCGTAAATTCGTTTCACTTAACTTATTACCTCCGGCAGGTGGATTTTTAATAATTTTTGCCCAATCATTCGGAGAACAAATAACCTGAAATTTTGGAGCGGGTTTAGAGCCATCTATCTTCCAGGCTTCCATTCTGATTACAAATAGATGCAGAGTGTTGTCGGTCTTCTCATTTAACCAGTCGATTGCCTGACGATGTTCTTCTCTAACATGCTTGCAAATCCAGATCAATATCCCTGCATCTTTCCCAGATCCATAAGTAAATAGTTTCCCAAAATGATCGTGGTCTGTTTGTTCCAACTGATTTTCAATGATAATTTTCTTACCAGTGTTAGTTTCCTCGGCAAGAATATCCGCAAAGAACTGTCCAACTCCAGCCTCAGTTGTTATTAAGTTCATGCTAATTCCAATTTCATCACTGAGCAGTGTAAGATTCTCTTCCTTGGCTAGCCAAGCAGTGAAATCCTTTGCCTCATGTTTCCAGATTTCACGAATATCTACTTTCTCTAGTTTTCCAAATTCCATAAATACTCTCCATCAATCCCAATACGAATGGTGATAGCCATGACTCGGAATCATGTCATCCCCTAGAAAACTCTCAATCGTGCGTTGTGTGTTCATCTTCGTCTAATCTGGGGTTACCGTTTTGCCGATAGAGGTCATAATTATCTAGTTGCAGAGGACTGAATTCCTGATTCATAAATCTGTTCCTCAATGTGCATGATCCACAGTCATGCCGGTTAACCAAATCTAAATACTTGCTGCCTGCATGGCAGCACGCAACCACAGGCTCTGTTAATGTTTCAAATCCAAGAGTCAAATGGTTCGCTAATGATACTCTTGTACTACGCGAATGTCCAGAGCTAATTAGTTGCGAATAGGCTAGGAAACGACCGAATCGGGTGATATCCAAAACCGGCCAACTGTATATCAACTGGCTACGGACTTGGTAACTCCAAGGCAGCACATTGGCGAAAAACTACTGTGAGGCATGGTTTACCCGTTAATCCTTTCTGCCTTGTAGAATCCGAGCCCACTGGAGTCCATCTTTGTTTGGAAATCTATGTTCCCCAGCAGGAGGCGCCAAACCAATTCACCGTCAGGAGTTATCTCCACGATCCTGGTCGACGCCGTGATCAAGATGTTCCCGTTGGGCAACCTGTCGGCATCACGGACGGGAATGGATTCCACCGGAAAGCCCTTTGATTGCCAGACCACGCTACCCGAATCCGGATCGTACTCGATAGCTAGATGCGGCCGGCCATGGTTGGCCAGCAGAATGTTACCGTTCGGCTGCACCTCCGGGTCGTGTTGGCCCTTGAGAGTACCCTCACCAATCGTCCTGACAACGTTCCCTTCAGTATCAACCTCCACCAGGATATTGAAGTTTCTGGGGCTGATTAAGGTGTTCCCGTTTTCCAGTCGTGATACCGCGTTGGTGTGCGTCCACCCCTCGTCACTGATATCCGAATACGGTGGCTGGTCGAAGTGATCCCCGAATCGCCAACTCCAGACCGTTTCACCGCTGGGATTTACCTCCCTTACCTGTGCGTCCTTTTTGGTGTCCACACCACCCCAGGCCATTAGAGTGTTACCGTTCGGCAGACGGTCCGCATCGTGTGACACCTTGGGTTGCAGGTATGACCATATCACATTTCCATCGCGGTTTATTTCGTAGACACCATTCCTTGGAAGCACGAAAAGGACGTTATCGTTGGGCAGCCATTCGACGTCAAAACCTGGATTTGTGTATCGTGCCAGTTCGGTTGGAACCAGGTACTCCCAAACAATCTCCCCGTGCAGGTTGACCTCAATGATCCTGGGTCGGTCCGCCACATGCAAGTCCGCCAATAACGTCGTCCCCGGCCATACTTTCTCCGGCACATAGACATCAACCGTGAGGTCCGGGTCAGCTGTCCCCGGTGGAATATCGTACGTCACGGGCGGTGTTGATGTATCCGGTATAGACGGTTCAGGTGGTGCAGGTGAAGTCGGTTCTTCTGTGATAACGGGAGACATGGGTTTGGTCGGGGTTGGCGTGGGTTTGGTAGGAACCTCCACTTCGGGCGGAGTAGAAGAGTCAGGGATCGGCTGTGGCTGAGGGGGCATGGGGGTATTACAACCCACGATTATTGAAACCAGGGCGAGGGCGGTAACAGTAATGACTGGAGACTGCAGTTTCATGGGCTAATAATACCTACCGCTCACTCAGTAGTCAATGGAGTATTAGCCGGTGGTTCCCAACGTTAACCGGGTTGATGATTTCTCAACTCTATGCCGGAAAGGTGCAATTCGGGGCCGATTTGGGACCACCTCCTGTAGTGATTCTATGGCTTTGTTGCCCGGCGCTGCTCTCAACCCATCCCTGAAAACCGTGCGGTTCTAGCTCTTAAACCGGGGTGGCCGATTTGCTCCGAAAGGGTGGCCGATTTGCTCCGAGAAGGCGGCCGGTTTGCTCCGAAATACGCAATAGTTCAACCAGCGTTATAGCGGCAAACCCAGATAAGCACGTCTTTCATGTAACTGTTGACGTGACCATAAACGGATTCACGGTGACGGGAGCAACTAGCGAGAAGAAAGCGGGGATATACCTCGGGGATGGTGCCAACGGCTGCACTATCACCAATAATACCGTTTTCAATAATTACTATGGAATCCATCTGGACTCATCCAGCGACAACGCGCTGGAAGGCAATACGTGCTATTCAAATAGTAATGAGGGTATCTTTCTGTGGTCATCCTGCAATAACAATACCATTGATAATAACACATCCTATTCTAATGGAGGGCACGGCGGCATCTTCTTATGGAAATCCTGTCAGAACAACACTATCACTAACAATGTGTGCTATTCAAACCCTGACCATGGTATAAAAATCCACGAATCCAGTGACAATAATCTACTTGAAAACAATAGATGCTTTGAAAATGAACATGAGGGCATTTTTGTAGGTTTTTCCGATAACAATGTACTTAAGAACAACACTTGTAACTCAAACAGCAACGGCATATTTCTTCGTGTATCGGACAATAATCTAGTGGCTAACAACATATGTGAATCGAATAGCGGTGGTATAACCTTGAATTTTGCGAACTACGGTAATACCTTGGAAAGCAATATATGCTTAAATAACAGGGGTTTTGGTATTTCCCTCTCATTATCCAACAGTAATAACACCGTTACCCAAAATACGTGTAACAAGAATGGGCTTGATGGCATTCAAATCTTTTCTTCCAACCATAATGAGATATACTACAACGTTCTTTCGCTGAATCGCATTGGAATCAAAATTGAAGGCGGAGAATGGATACCACTACCGGAAGGGGAATTAGCACCATGGGCAGAATTTGAGAATATGGAAGGCATCTGGAGTAAATTCAAGGAACAGATAGAAAGTAAAGGGGTAAAAATTGATGGTAAGAATTGTGTTGGCAATAAGATAAGCCAGAACAATATTGAATCAAATAGCGACTGGGGAATGGAAATAATGGGAGTTGGAACAGACATTGATGCTGCACATAACTGGTGGGGAGATGCGCGTGGACCACATCATACAACTTTGCACGCGGATGGCAAAGGTGACCCCATAAGTGACCAAATACTATTTAGTCCCTGGCTTGATGCTCCTTATCCAGAAGGAAAGCCGGTAACCGAATCAGAAGCTAAGGAAGAACCAACCCAACCACAACCAGTAATTCCACCCGAACCTGCATCAACAACGAAACCTGCTGTGGCCCCAGCGCCAACGCCAACAGCACCTGCTCCTGTACCAACACCAGCACCATTATCGCCTGAGGGAATTAATTGGTGGCTTATTATTGGTATCATTGCTGGACTAGTGATTATGGGTTTAGCTCTATTCTTCTTTACTCGAAGACAGAAAAGGGCATAAGAGAGACCAATTTCGTAAAGGGTGGTATCCAAGGGGCTGCAAAAATCCAAAACCGCACTCTAGGGGTCACATAAGCTTAGAATGTGTAATATCCATACCTTACTGATGAATGGTAATGTGAATCACCACTACCATTGATCCACCCATAAGACGGGAATCCTCGTGGCGATTTCCCCATTGGCCGGGTCAATGCTCGTTGTGATTTACAGGTAATCGTAAGAACTCTTGGATTCGCAGATGGTATAATAAACTAGGACTGGTCAGTTTCATATGCCACTCTCGCTATCGGTGATCCAGAATATTTACGGAAGAAGGTAATGATGGGTATCTGGAAAGCTGGCAAGACCACAGAACAAGTTGCTCAAGAGATTCTCCGCAAATATCTGATTCGATGTCACGAAATCGTTTCAAAAGAATATCCAGAGATCGCTAACTTGAACCCTCCTGAGGCAGCTGACTATCTCCTCTACCTTCGGAAAACTGGGAGAATAGCCATTAGCCTCTACAACAAAAGCCCAAGGGAGATTCGGTGTAAGATAACTGAACTAAGAGCAAACGAATTTGATCGGACTCGATAGTTTTGGTAGCAATTACATTTTTGCTCAGGAGTAAATATGCCTAAGATTGGCTCTAAGAAAAAGCCAATCATAGTTCGGGTTCAGACACAGGAAAGAGCCGGTGAGATCGCTGAGATATGTGAACAACACGGTTGGCACTTCATCGCCGGGGTTGAGCCGTACAAACCCGAGGATATATCTGAACTTGAGATAGCTATCAAACCTTCCGCCCCAGTGAGGGCTGAGAAAAAACCAGGGCGAAATGCTCCCTGTCCTTGTGGAAGCGGTAAAAAGTTCAAGCACTGTTGTGGTGCCAAATGAAGAAGAACCACCTGGGGCTCGCCTTTTTAGTTCATGGGGCCGGAACAATGAGACTCTGATGCGCGTCTAGGAGCCTGTCCGAGTAATCAGTGGGCCGAGCCTGGAAGAAGCGAAATATTGATGTTCGTCACGCTCAATCCAGGTATTACTCGGACACACTCCTAGGACGATTGGGTTAGCCCTCGACACGAATCTTAACAAATACTCATTTCGTAGCCTTTGAAGAACCTACGAGGAATAAGGCAATCACTCGTGATCCTGTCAGCGGTTTTCAGTTCTTGATTATTACCCGCATAGTACGTTTGTCGCCCCTCCCTAGCGGAAAAAGTGGAAAACTCGGGAAAAGAAATATTTCTTAAATCGAGGGAACGTAGTACAAATTCTAGCCCTGAAGGTCGAATAGCTCTACACGCTTGTAAGCAATCTCGCTGGCTGTTTGGGCAATGTCTCGGTTCAGCTGTGTGATTGTCAGGTCTACAATGGATGGTTCATTCATGCCTTCTTCTACCGGCATAGAATAATTATGTTGTTTTCCAACAAACACCGCTTGCTGCTCCAAAGCATGTTGCCGTGCTTCAAGCGCCATGAGTTCCAATTCCAATCTCTGAGTACTAGGCATTAGTTCTACCTCCTTCGTTACGATCACACGCCGAGGCGGTACCGCCTCTAATATACACCGGTCGCCCTCTCCTATATCCACCGCCCCAAGGATTGTCTGCGTAAGGGTGACGACAAGCGTCTCCCCCACCTTCCTGACCTTAACTACATCTCTAGCCAACTCGATGCCCCTCCAAAATGATATCTTAAGATATCTTACCATCTTGTCCTGTAATTGTCAAGTGCTGTAGATATCTATATCATTGCATAATGTCACATTTTTGTAGATTGTTGAATCAGGCATAAAAAAGGGGGCGAGGAATTACCCTCGCCCCTCTATCACCTGGATCTCACTCAGAACTCAAACAATACCGGCCGCTCTGCCTTCATCCTGGCCGCCTCGGCCTCTTTCCTCTGGCGCCGTTCCGATTGATCCGTTTCTTGCCTGGCCCGGGTACGCTGATGATAGATCCAAGCCTTGAGTCGGTTCAGCTCACCCATCTGGTAGTCGTTGATAGAGTCCACCGCGATATCCGCGGGCATTTCCGCTTTACCAAAGCGTCGGTTGGTCTGGGTGGCCACGTACAGGTAGATTTGAGCCCAGTCGTGGTCCATCGGATGCGTCAGGTTGGCGGTGTAGAGGTAGGCGCA
Source organism: uncultured Dehalococcoidia bacterium (assembly GCA_964634125.1). Classification (GTDB taxonomy): domain Bacteria; phylum Chloroflexota; class Dehalococcoidia; order SZUA-161; family SpSt-899; genus JABMQN01. Next base: position 211 of record CAZWIP010000169.1, on the reverse strand, counting down.
GGCCTCGGCATCGGTACCAGTCATCTCACCCCCTTTGAGTGACTTCACGTTCGTTAACAGCCGTTCCATGGTAATGGCTTCCTTGAGCCAATGGGGCAGCGTGTCACCCCAGCCCCCCGGAAAGACAAGGATCGGATCTGTGAAGACACCTACAATGTCCGAGATGCCTTTCTCTTCGGTCTTATTCAATTGTCTGTCTCCTTTCTACATG
>CAZWIP010000168.1:0-6920 GCA_964634125.1 uncultured Dehalococcoidia bacterium | reverse complement strand
AATGTGTCCTTTAATTATCGGGCCCATTTGTCCCACTTTTGCTGAAGACGCACAATGGGCCTCAAACTGAACCCGGAGGCTTTGCTTTATACCATGCCTGTGAAGTCCGGGTATGTTGGTGGCGATCTTCTAAGTGTTATTCTGGCTTCCGGTGCCGCCGAACAGGATGATGAAATCATCTTGGGGTTGGATTTTGGAACAAATGCAGAGATATTCCTGGGTAACCGGAAACGTTTGCTAACGTGTTCTGCTGCTGCTGGCCCCGCTTTGGAAGGCGCCAGGATATCACATGGCATGATTGCCAAGGCCGGTGCGATAGAGGCCGCATTTGTTGAAGCAGGAGATGTTCATTACCGTGATGTTGGTAACATCAAACCCAAAGGAATCTGTGGAAGTGGGCTTGTGGATCTGGTGGCTATTTTGCTACATATTGGCATCATCGATAATGAAGGTGCGATTGATTACCCGCCAGAAAGATTGGGAAAGAAGTTGAGGTCCAGGATTGTCAACCATTCCGAGGTCAAGGATTTTCTTATTGCATCAGCAGAGGAAAGCTATAATAGCAAACCGATTTATCTCACACAAAAGGATGTCCGTGAAGTTCAATTGGCAAAAGCCGCTATTGCGGGTGGCATTCAAACCCTGATGGATGAAATGGGTGTTGGGGTCGAGGATATTGATAGAATATACCTTGCTGGCGCTCTTGGTAATTATATTGATCGAAACAGTGCTATGAGAGTTGGGCTTATTCCGAGGACAAGCCTCAGGAAAGTTAGCTCGTTGGGTAATGCTGCCAGTACCGGGGCATCCATGGTTCTCTTATCCAAGAACCACTGGACGATGGTAAATGAGATCGCTAAATCCGTTGAGCATATTGAGCTCTCTTGTCGCGCGGACTTCAATCAGTATTTTATTGAACATATGGATTTTCCTGAAATAAATCCGTAACCACATAAGCTGTTCTCCTCTGCCTGACGTAAGCGATTCCATTCGTCGAATACCTTCACTTTGTTTATCAAGCATTCGTTTATGCATTTTCCGTGTCTTTGCGCCGCATGTCGACGTGTGATAATATGGGGACGACTAGAGACTGTAATACGAAGTAAAAGGTTAATAGATGGAATTAGTAGAGAAGATGCTTGGTGGGGAGCAACGATCGCTATCGCGACTTATTACGCTTGTGGAAAGGGAATCACCTGAAGTCCCTGACATTATGAAAGCCATCTATCCTCATCTGGGAAAGGCTTATTCTATCGGGATTACAGGCCCACCAGGCGCGGGCAAAAGTACACTAGCTGATAAAATCACTACAGTGGCCCGAAATAAGGGCCTATCGGTGGGAATTATAGCAGTTGATCCCACGAGTCCTTTCACTGGAGGTGCGGTGTTGGGTGATCGCATAAGAATGCAGCAACATTACCTCGACCCTGAGGTGTTCATTCGAAGTATGGCAAGTCGAGGCAGCCGTGGCGGTCTCCCCATGACCACCCGGAACGTGGTGAAACTTCTTGATGCCTTTGGTAAGGATATTGTTATGGTAGAGACCGTGGGGGTAGGGCAGACGGAGCTTGATATCATGGAGACTGTGGATACCACAATAGTAGCTCTGGTACCAGAAGCCGGGGACACTATCCAGACGATGAAAGCTGGTCTTATGGAGATCGCTGACATTTTTGTGGTAAATAAAGCTGATCGGCCGGGGGCAGACAAGCTCGTAATGGAACTACAAACAATGATGATGTTGGGCCCCAAATCTCATGACTGGCAGCCTCCAATACTAGCCACGCAGGCTCTTAAAGACGTTGGTATCGTGGAATTGTATGAGGAAGTCGAGAAACATGAGAAGTTTCTCAAGTCTAGTGGGGAAATATTCCAAAAAAGGAAGCAGCAAAGAAAAGAAGAATTCATACGGGCGGTTGAACAGAGACTCAGAAAGCGGCTTTCAAAACTGATGAAAGACAATGACAAACTGATGGCGTTATGGGGAGAGGTGGAGAGAGGAGAGATCGATCCATACTCTGCCTTGGAAGTAATGGAGGATGAGGCCGTATCCAGAGGTTGGCTGGGCAAGTAGAGTACACTAGCTTACCCTAACCTATAGCCAGTACAATACAGAAACTGGACAAGCGTATAAATGTAACCTGAACAAGTTTCTCGGCTAGTTTAGTTTTTCGATATTGCCCCAAAGGGTCTGGCAGTCAGAGCGCCTATCCACCTGAAGGCAGTTCGCCTTTGTTCCTCTACAACACTCAAAAGCTCGTCATACACATCTCCCGCAGGTCGTGAAGGATGTGAGGATAGGATTCTAGCGAGTTCTCGCAATTCGTCATCGGACATTATGATAAGCCGCAGGTTGCCCTGTGCACGCAATCGCTCAGCCTCTTCTTTGATACCGTGGGTTTCTGCTATTGCTGCGCGTATTGAACACCTGACATGGTATCTTACCAGATTGAAATTATCCATCGCTTTACCTCCTTCTGGAGGACTCGCCCTGCTCCCCCCATTGAGGGGCGACTCCGCTATCCGAGTTGTGCTGGGCATCCGTTGAACCTTGTCTAATCAAAGGATGCCCAGTTGAACAACCCAGCTCGTGGTATTCCTCCTATTGAGAAATAATAGGTATATCTCGAATATCTTTAAGAGTCTTCCGACTTATTGGGCCGGAGTTTTCTGTTGTGCTTTCACCTCCGACGGGAAATGAAGTGCTTGCCTGGTTCGCGAGTGTACCGGCTGGCGTATGAATGAAGGAGTATCCATCCGTTCCTCGTCTTCCTTAAGCGCGGTGAGCATCTGTATCATTTCGGCCTGGTTTGTCCCCTTCACAGGTGATCCGGTGAATCCGGTGGCAACCAGGGTGAGTCTTACATCATCATTCATGCTGGCATCTTGTGCCACACCGAAGATGATGTTGGCATCGGGATCGACGGCATTCTTGATGATTTGAGCCGCGTCATGAACCTCGGAAATGGCCAGGTTGGTTCCACCGGTAATGTTGAGTAGGACGCCTGTGGCACCTTGGATGTTGACATCGAGCAGCGGGCTGGATAGGGCCTGTTTTGCTGCATCTGTACTTCTATTTGCTCCGGTGCCTCTGCCTACCGCCATCCAAGATTGACCGGCATTGCTCATGATCGTCTTAACATCAGCAAAGTCCAAGTTGATCAGCCCGGGGACGGTGATCAACTCTGAGATGGACTGAACACCGTTGTATAGCACTTCATCTGCCAGCACAAAGGCATCGTCCACTGTTACTCTGTTATCGCAAATGCCGAGTAAGCGATCGTTAGGAATAGTGATGAGGGTATCGACGTATTCGGCTAGGCCGATCACCCCACCCTCGGCTTTATCTGTTCGTACCGATCCCTCAAAGGAGAACGGCTTGGTGACTATTCCGATGGTGAGGGCTTTGGCCTCTTTACCGATCTCAGCGATTACCGAGGAAGCGCCTGTGCCGGTGCCACCGCCGAGTCCGCAGGTGATGAACAGCATATCTGTATCGGCAATAGCTGCAGCCAGCAGCTCACGGCTTTCGTCGGCTGCTTTCCGGCCGATTTGTGGATCCCCGCCAACACCAAGACCTCTGGTGAGTTTGGGCCCTATTTGAACACGTTTAGAGGCCAGCGAGGCATCCAAGTCCTGAACATCGGTGTTCACAGCGATGAATTCTACGCCTTTGATACCCTTCTGGATCATCCGGTTTATGGCGTTGCATCCACCTCCGCCAGCACCTATTACCTTAATATTGGCTGTATAGGCGGAAAAGTCAGCTTTACCCATGATTTCCTCCCTTTTTTGTTAATTGCACAATAGCTGTGTCCGCTACCACTGTTTCCGTTTCTCCCAGAATTTCCTCGCGTACGAAGTGCCGGTTTTAACCATGCTGGTTATTCCAGGCTTAAGTTCGTCCATCTTCCATTTGTCTTCGCCCTCGCAATTGTTGGCACCCCAGTAAAGGAGTCCCACGCTGGTAGCGGCGGAAGGGTCGTGCAGGGCATCTGAAATGCCACTTATTCCACCAGGATATCCAAGCCGGACATGATCCATCTCGAGAGCTTCTCGTGCCAGAATCTCCATACCAGGGATGGTCGATGTGCCGCCGGTCAGGACGAGACCAGAGGGAACGAGCGACTCTTGTTTATCACGAGGTATTTCCAGCATAACGAGTCGCAGGGTTTCCTCAAGCCTGGCACGAAGGATGTCATTTAGCTCGCGATAGGAGACAGTGTGACGGTTTCCTACATCCAGTTCGCTGTATTCAGGCTCTACTCCGTTGGTGGTCATAACACTGCCGTATTTCAACTTCATCTGCTCGGCCATTTCATTGCTAATACCGAGTCCGATGGCAATGTCCCTGGTTGCCTGATAACCGCCGACGGGGAACGTAGCTGAGTGCCAGACACAACCGTCTTTGAAGATAGCAATATCAGTTGTACCTGCTCCGATATCTGCCACTATCACACCGGAGTTCATTTCGTGCTCGCTGAGAACTGCCTCTCCAATAGCAAGTGGAGAGAATACGAGGTCCTCAACATCAACCCCGGCTCCGCGAACAGCTTTGATAAGGTTTTGAGTAGATGCTGCTGCTGCTGTGACGATGTGTGTTTCCACGTCCAGTCGGAAGCCATGCATACCTACCGGCTCCTGAACCTTGACCGTTCCATCAAGTGTGTAGTGACGTGGTAGCACGTGGAGAAGTCTTCTATCACCGGGTAGCGTTATGCTGCGAGCAGATTCAAGCACGCGTTCAAGATCATCTCCGGTTACTCTTTTGTCGTTACGGGTGGTTGCAACCACGCCGCGGCTGTTCATGGCGGAAACATGTCTGCCAGTAACACCGACGTAAGCTGACTCGATTTTTAACCCGCTTGTGCGTTCCGTCATCATTACGGAATCGCGGATTGCCTCTGTGGCAAGATCAATATCAACCACGAGGCCTTTGTGTACTCCCTGTGCAGGAACTGTGGCTGACCCTAGAATTTGGATAGTCTCTTCTTCTCCAATGTTGGCAACTATAGTAGTAATTTTGTTAGTGCCTACATCAATGGAAGCAAAGATCTTTGCCATTTAAATCCCCCCTTTATTTCGAAATTTGCTTCAGTGGGTTATGATATGTTGTGTCTTGTCTCTTTACACCTCCTTTCATTTGAATTAACTGATTCTTTCTGCAACTCTCATTTTTGCGCTTCGGCTCCTGGGGTTTGTTGCGATTTCTTGAGCCGAGGGTCGGATAATACCTTTGCTAACCAGGCGTAAGGTGGGAGTGTGATCGCAGATACAAACCGGTGTCTCTGGAGGACAAATGCATCCTCTCGCTTCGCGCGTCAGGAACTCCTTTACGGGACGGTCTTCCAGCGAATGGAAACTGATGACTACTAGCCTGCCGCCAAATCCCAGTACATTGACCGCCTGACCCAGCGCTGATCTCAAGTTTTCGATCTCTCGATTTACTGCCATACGCAGTGCCTGAAAGGTCTTGGTTGCTGGATGTAGTTTTCCCCTCTCACCGTTTACAGCCTTACTCACAATCTGCGCAAGTTCCAGGGTGGTCTCGAGAGGTCGATTTTTGACTATGTATTTGGCTATTTTGCGGCTTCTTCGCTCTTCGCCGTAGTTCCATATGAGCATGGCCAACTCGTTCTCTGAGAAATCGTTAATGATCTGGGAAGCTGTCAATTCCTGGTCGGGGCTGAAACGCATATCCAGTGGGGCCTCATGTTGAAAACTGAAGCCCCTTCCATGTTCGCCAAGTTGATTAGAGGACATACCGAGGTCGAATAGAATACCGTGTACAGGACGGAAATTGCACTCGGAACAAACTGATTCTAATTGGCTGAAGTTTTCATTAACCAGCAGAATGGATTTTCCGTATTGCTTAAGAATCGGTTTTGCGTTCTGAATTGCCTGAGGATCGGCGTCAAGGCCTAAGAGCTGTCCGCCTGGAGCACTGGCTTCGAGAATAGCGGACGAATGGCCGCCTCCGCCAACGGTGCAGTCGATATAACGCCCTCCGGGTTGCACTTGAAGGGCCTCTATCGTTTCTTTAAGCAGAACTGGTTGATGAATTTGAATCATTTATCGCGGCTCTATCCCTTCCGCAAGCTGCCAGGCTTGTTCATCCATGAGCAGCTTTTCGTTTTCCCACATTTCCTTACTCCAGATCTCAAGGTACTTGTTGCCACCGATCATGATGGCGGTATCAGAGATCTGTGCATGTTGACGTAGGGGGGAAGGAAGAGCAACGCGACCTTGTTTATCGAGCTCGAGATCGAAAGCATTACCAAAGATCATACGATTAAGCCTTCGATTCTTGCCCGGTGAAAACGGTGAAAACTCGTGATCGTCAGAGACCTTACCCCACTCTGTCACGGGATAGGCAAGCATACACTTGTCTACTCCCCGTGTGAGAACCAGTCCGTCCTGGAACTCTTTGCGGAGTTTTGCGGGTATGGCAACCCGCCCCTTTTGGTCGATCCGACATTCGTATTCACCAAGAAGCATTGAAGTGTTATCCCCCCACTTTGCACCACAATATACCACATTCCCCCACTTATTGCAATACTTTCCCCATAAATATTTGTTTATATCAAACAATGAACCGCATATATGACATTCTGGTAGAGGCATCAGAGAAGGATCCTTGCCTTGAAGATCTGCTTGATAATGTGGAGAAGAAACGCAATAAAGCGTTTAGGGAATATTTATACAGGAAAAAGGAAAAGGACCTTTGCCTAGCGTGAGGAAACAGTTGAGGGCTGCTAGGGCTGATGCACTCACTGATGTGGAAGATGGGCATCAGGAACAAAGGGCAATTTTGGGTGGGGAATAGTGGTGTTCACCTTCAGCAAAAATGGGACTTTAAAGGCACAAGTTAAAGGACACTTTTACAGGCTTGCCCTTGCCTTTGGGAAACAGTAAATTAT
>CAZWIP010000167.1:0-6930 GCA_964634125.1 uncultured Dehalococcoidia bacterium | reverse complement strand
GACTTGTGTATGATATGTCAGCCCTTGTTTTAACGGCCTCTATCCCTTTACAATAGCATCTGATGGGCAGACATCAACGCACTGCGGTGAATCAAAATACCCTTCGCACTCGATGCACTTGTCCGGATCAATCTCGAATTGAGTATCACCCTCTGAGATTGCATTGACCGGGCAGTCCGTTTCACATGCTCCACATGCGATACACTCGTCGTTGATTACCATTGACATTTATACTTCCTCCTACTAGTCTATTTGGGCTGCTGATTGTTATATGGAAAGCTTCTGCCTCAAGGCAGTAGCTACATGTTCGGGTACCAGATCTTCGATATATCCGCCATACTTGGCGGCTTCCTTCATCAAGCTGGAACTCAGGAATTGGTACTGCACACTGGTCATCATACAAAGCACTTCAACTTCAGGAGCTTGTTTCTTGTTCATCAGAGCCATTTCAAATTCCCGCTCGAAATCAGGACTCATTCTCAAGCCTCGTATCATTACCTTGGCATTTATGTGCCTGGCGAAGTCGACAGTCATTCTAACATATGATGCAACCCGTATGTTGGGGACATCCTCTATTGCCTTCTCTATTAAGGCGACTCGCTCTTCCGTGGTGAAGAGAAGGTTCTTAGATGGTGTATCGAAAACACCCATTACCACTTCATCAAAAACCTTTGATGCTCGGGTGGCAATATCAAGATGTCCGTAGGTCACCGGATCAAAGCTACCAGGATACAAGGCTATGGTCAATTTAGGCCTCCCCCCTGTTGGAATATCGAGACGCACGTGTCTCCGTGTCGGAGTCTCTTGGTCATCTGGAATTCACCATAAGAAGATTCGGGATTCATTCGTTGCGAATGTTCCATCACAATAGTGGATTGTCTTCCCACCAAATCAGAGTTGACCACGTCTTTCATTATAGTCTGAGTGGTCCGATCAGAATATGGCGGGTCCATGAAAACCAGACCGTATTGCTTATGAAGTGTACGGATAGCTTTGCGCGCTTCCAGACGGTATACTCGTGCCTTTTCTGTAAATCCGGTGTGTTCAAGGTTCTTTTTAATTATTGAGCAGCATTTAGGATTTTGTTCAACGAAGTCCGCCTCTTCCGCTCCACGGCTGAGGGCCTCGATACCAAGCGACCCGGTACCAGCGTAGAGATCAAGTGTAGGGGTCCAGTCGATCGGGAGTGATTCCAGGGCAGAAAAGATAGCTCCCCTGATCATGTCAGCGGTGGGGCGTATATGTGGTTCTTTTGGGCACTTCAGTGAATGTCCCTTGGCTTTACCTGCAATCACTCTCATCTTTATTATCGATCCTGAACTTTTCCTAAGTAGAGACTACTTTCCCTTCGGTATTGTGGAGATGAACCTTGCGGGTTTGGGTAATTGGCGATAATTGTGTCCCGCCAATTTGAAATCCTGAAGGGAGGCGACTTTTTATGGGGATTTACTCATAAGTTATCCGTTGTTCATTTTCATTTCGGTCTACGGTTCAAATACGTCTATCTCTTTAAAGCAAGCTAAATGAGATTATAAACGGCCGACTTGTTTTTTTCAAGGGTTTGGTTTCCATTGACCTTGCTGGCTACTGGCTTAAAGGTAAATCAATGCGATATTTTTTAAGAGTTGCCTCAATCTGGGCTGCTGATTTTTCATCTGGCTCGCAGAGAGGCATCCTGGGTTGTCCAACCCGGAAACCTATATGGTTCAATGCGTATTTAATTGGAATTGGATTGGACACAACGAACATTGCATTAAATAGCGGTAACAGGTCACGGTGAATCTGTGCCGCTTTTTCGGTATTGCCATCGAGGGCACACTGCATCATTTCTTGCATCTGGTTACCCACTAAATGCGAGGCAACACTAATTACGCCGTATCCGCCCAAGGATAGAATTGGTAGTGTATCATTATCGTTGCCGCTATAAACGAGGAAGCCTTCCATAGTATCGGAAATGATCCTGGAAACCTGATCCAAATTTCCACTGGCTTCCTTAATGCCAATGATATTTTCGATCTGGCTCAGTTTGATGACTGTATCTACAGCAACGCTAGTGACCGTACGTGCAGGTACGTTATAAAGGATACAAGGCAAGCTGGTGCTCTCTGCAACAGCTCTGAAGTGCTTATAAAGTCCTTCCTGAGTGGGTTTATTATAATACGGGACTACCAGAAGACAGGCATCAACTCCTACTTGCTCTGCTGCCTTTGTTGTAATAATTGCTTCCGCTGTACTATTGCTTCCGGTACCGGCTATAACTGAACCACGGTCACCGATAGCGGCTTTAATTTCGGTGAATAAACGTATTTCCTCGTCGCGAATGAGTGTTGGCGATTCACCGGTGGTACCTACTACCACCAAACCATCGCTCCCGGAATCAAGTAGAGCAAGTGCCAGCTTCTTAGCTTGTTCGTAGTCGACATCGCCATTTTCATCGAAAGGCGTTACCATTGCTGTCAGAAGACGTCCCAGTTCCCTCACGCTTTTGCGCCTCCTGAGAGTAAGCCTTGTCGAATGATCTCTTCAGTGATCTGAACAGCATTGAGAGCAGCTCCTTTGCGGAGATTGTCGGACACGATCCACATCGCTAACCCGTTGGGATTTGAGAAATCGGAACGTATTCGACCCACGAATGTTTCATCGCGACCGGCAGCTGTAAGCGGAAGAGGATACAGATTGATATCAAGGTCATCAGTGACCTTTACACCCGGTGATTTGCTCAGAATGTCTCTTGCCTCCTCCGGACTCATCGGTTTGGTGAATTCCACGTGAACTGCTTCACTGTGTCCTATGAGCACTGGAACCCGGACACAAGTAGCGGAAATGGCTATACTTTCCGCATGCATAATTTTCCAGGTTTCCTGTACCATCTTCATTTCCTCTTTGGAATAACCGTTCCCCAAAAATACGTCAATATGTGGCAGTACGTTGAAAGCTATTTGATGAGGGTAGACATGCGGTACGGTCTCTTGGCCCTCAAGAACTTGTTTGGATTGGATCGCAAGTTCTTCCATAGCAGCTTTGCCGGTACCTGCAACAGCTTGATATGTATCCACTATAATCCGTTTTATGGGATTGACTTTGTGCAGCGGATTGAGCGCTACCACCATTTGAATAGTGGAGCAATTGGGATTTGCAATGATACCTTTATGTTTCTTAATATCCTCAGGATTGACTTCCGGCACAACTAGCGGAATGTCCGGTTCCATTCTCCATGCCGAACTGTTATCGACGACGATTGCCCCAGCTTTTACTGCGACGGGAGCGAAATCACGACTTCGAGACGCACCGGCGGAAAACAGTGCAATATCCACGTTTTCGAAAGACTGGTGAGTCGCCTGCTCGACTTCTATTTCCTGATCACCGAAAGTGATCTTCTTGCCGGCAGAGCGTTCTGATGCCAGCAAGCGAAGAGATGACATAGGGAAATTGCGTTGCTTGAGAATACTGATGAACTCTCGACCCACAAGTCCTGTTGCCCCAAGTATTGCTACACGTGGATTTGCCATTTCTATTCCTTCTCCAATCCTAGAAGCTTGTCCAATCCAAAGATCAGTCCTTTTGACTTAACCACTTCTTTAACGGCCATGGTAATACCGGGGCCAAATCCTTCCCGACTGATCTGATCATGGCGAATCTTCAATGTCTGTCCGGTACTGCCAAGAATCACTTCCTGATGAGCCATGTACCCCGGAGACCGCACGCTATGTAGTGCAATTCCCTCATACTCAGCACCTCTTGCACCCATAATCGATTCCTTTTGGGTTTCGGGATAAATGAAACCTTTTCCTCTGGTTTCTACCATCCCTTTTGCTGTTGCCACGGCAGTGCCCGATGGTGAATCCAGTTTCTGTTCGTGATGCATTTCGATGATTTCTGCATAGTCGAAATATTTACCGGCTATCTTCGAAAGGTGCATCATGAGAATTGCACCCAATGAGAAATTGGGTGCAACGACTGCGCCCACATCATTTTGTCTGGATAGACTATCGATTTCTGCCAGGTCAGTTTCAGAGAGCCCTGTAGTTCCTATGACGAAATTGATATGATGTTTTGTTCCAATACGCACCGCGGGCATTGCCGCATCATGTTGAGTGAAGTCAACGATGACATCCGGTTTGGTGCTTTCGATAAGAGATTCAAGTTCTGTTGAAAGAGGAAATTCACCTGATCCGTCCGGCAGTTGGAGCTGATTGTGGCTAGCCTTTGCATCCACCGCTGCAACAAGTTCCAGTTCCGGATCGCGGGAGACAGCGTTGATCACTGCCTGTCCCATCTTGCCAAGAGCCCCGTGGACCAAGACTCGTATAGGTTCCACAACTTCTCCTTATCAACGAGGCCCAGGATTCCCGAAAGGCTTCCTAGGAGGAGCGTTTCCTGGGCGGTCTTGAGATGATTCACTGGGTGGTCCGTTAAACACGGCTTTTCTGGAAAGCTTGATCTTTCCCTGGGGATCGATCCCGATGACCTGGACCGTGATTTCTTCGCCGAGGGAAACTACATCTTCAACGGAGGCAACGCGATAATTCTCCAACTCGCTGATATGAACCAGTCCATCTTTGCCCGGCAGAATCTCTACGAAAGCGCCGAAACCGGTTATTGAATTGACCTTACCAGTGTATATCTCGCCAACCTTGGGCTCTTTGGTTAGACCTTCTATAATTTCGATGGCCTTTTGTGCCGATTCGTCATTAGGAGCTCCGATAACCACTGTGCCATCGTTTTCAATATTGATAGTTGTCCCGGTTTCTTCCTGGATGGATCGGATTACACGTCCCCCGGGGCCAATCACAGTACGAACTTTCTCCGGGTCGACGGATATTTTGGTCATCTTGGGAGCATACTGCGAGACTTCGCTACGGCTTTGACTGAGAGTCTCATTCATGCGGTCTAGTATGAAAAGCCTTCCTGTGAGTGCCTGTTTCAATCCAGCCTCAATGATTTCGTAGGTCATGCCTTTGATTTTGATATCCATTTGCAGGGCCGTAATTCCCTCAGTGGTCCCTGCTACCTTGAAATCCATATCGCCAAAGAAGTCTTCTATTCCTTCAATATCGGAAAGAACCGCAAATTTGCCATCAGGCTGGGTTATCAGTCCCATAGCGACTCCGGCTACCGGTGATTTGATTGGAACACCGGCATCCATAAGCGAGAGAGTACTTCCGCACACACTGCCCATAGAGGTGCTTCCGTTGGAACTCATGCATTCTGAAACGAGTCTGATCGCATATGGGAATGTCTCTTCATCGGGAATAACAGGGAGTAGTGCCCTTTCAGCCAAGGCTCCGTGACCGACTTCCCGGCGGCCCGTGCCCAGCCGTTTTATCTCTCCAGTACTGAAAGGTGGGAAGTTGTAGTGATGCATATAGCGCTTGGTTTCTTCAGGGCTGATGCTATCTATAATCTGCCCCTCTTTGAGTGAGCCAAGGGTGGTAAGCGTTAGTACCTGTGTCAGACCTCGTGTGAAAAGGCCCGATCCGTGGGTTCGTGGCAGTAAGCCCACCTGACAGGTTATAGGGCGAATCTCGTCCAATTGACGGCCGCTGATGCGTACTCCTTTATCTACAACTATCGCCCGTACTTCCTTTTTCAGCCAGCCATCTACTGATTGGCTGATCTGCATAGTTGAACAGGTTTCGCCCAACTGTTCGGCCAGTTTTTCACGTATCTCGGCTAGCAGTTTTTCTCTCTCGGCGCGCTCGATACCAGCCGGGCCATTTGGGAAGACCTGGTGCGCAACGGTTGCGGTGGTTTGTTCCAACTCTTCATTGGGAACTGGAGGTACGAATTCCAATTTGGATTTGCTCTTTGACTGAATGAAATCCTCCTGGATTTCAACGATCTTTACAATAGCTTCGTGAGCATTTTTTATTGCTTCCAGTACAACTTCTTCCGATACTTCTTTGGCTCCTGCTTCCACCATTGTCACTGCTTCTTTGGTTCCAGCGACGACGAGATCCAACTGGCTATCGTCCAACTGGGAGAAAGTGGGATTGATAACATATTCGCCATTGATATAACCTATTCGAACCGCGCTAACCGGACCGGCAAAAGGAATACTGGATATACCCAGGGCTGCCGAAGCTGCAGTAATAAGCAAGACGTCAGGGTTGTTTTCCTGATCTGCGGAAAGGACGTGTGCTATGATCTGAACTTCATTGCGAAAACCCTTGGGAAACAGGGGGCGTAATGACCGATCGGTGAGCCTCATGGCCAGTATGGATTCCGCACCGGCGCGGCCTTCTCTTCTGAAAAAGCTCCCCGGGATTCGTCCGGCAGCGTAGAGTCTTTCTTCAAAATCTATGGTTAATGGGAGGAAATCCCTCTCTTCCTGACGTGCATTACCAACACATACAGTGACTAGGACAATAGTATCTCCGTATTGGATAGTAACAGCCCCGTCTGCCTGAAAGGCAAGAACCCCGGTTTCAAGGGTGAGCGGTTGACCACCAATATCAACATGGGAAACATTGTGTGTTTGTGACATAATACAACCTTATATTAAGAATTAATTAGGGGAATTGCGAGTTTATAATTAGTTGCTCTCGCGGATCTTAAGTTTCTTGATAGTTTTCTTGTAGCTTGCGGAGTTATTGTTGCGGAGATATCTCAGGAGACGCCTTCTTTGACCCACTAGCATTATCAGCCCACGCTGAGTAGCATAGTCATGCTTGTTTATCCTCATGTGTGTGGTTAGCTCATTGATCCTTTCGGTTAGGACAGCGATCTGAACTTCTGTGGAGCCAGTATCTCCTTCGTGAGCCTGGAATTCCTGGATAATGGCCTGCTTCTTTTCTTTTTGTAACATTCTCTACCTCTTATAGACTTCTTCAAACGATAAATTATAACATGGCTGGCTCGTGATGTAAATCAGGCGCATTGTTTCCGTAAATATCCGACAATCCATAATAAAATATGGACATGACGAAT
>CAZWIP010000166.1:0-7004 GCA_964634125.1 uncultured Dehalococcoidia bacterium | reverse complement strand
CCCAAGATTGCCTATGCTACCAACTGATACTATTTAATTGCCGGAGTAATATCTTGAGACAAGTAGTAGTCGGCGGAGGGAAAGGACTCTACCAAATCTATTGCGGATGCTTGCTTGATCGCGACGATAATATCTATATCATGAGTTGATCGTGGTTCTCCCTGCAGACTTGATACCACGGAACCCGTCAACATGTACTGAATTCCGGAGTTATCAAGAGTCTGTACGACACGTTTTAATAATTCCTGTTGTGACATTTGTCGAGACGCTCCAAATACAGCTTCTTGATTGTTTCATCTGAAAGATCAGGAAACCTCTTCCTCAGACCATGCAAGAATAATTCCTTCGAGAATTCGGACAACTCAAAAGACTTTAGCAGTCTGTCTTCCGAGGTCATACGGCGAAGGGTTTGAATGTATATTTGGTGGTTTGGACGTTGTTTTATGTCCATATTTCTTGGGGTGATTTTAGCACGTTCTGTCTACTGATGGATACTGGACTGCGCAGAGCTTTTTGAAACAGTTTTGTTCAGGCTCTAAAATCTCAAGTCTTGCGCAAAGTGTCAAAAGAAAATGAGTAGTCACAAAGACACGAAGACTCCAAGAATAAATAACAATAGGGTGACTCATATTCTCTATCTTTGTGCTCTTCGTGTACTTCGTGGTTAATGAAAAAGCCCAAATGTGACGATCAAGGCACTTTCAGTTGGTCCAGCGCGAAAACTATTGCTCCATAGATACCCGAATCGTCCCCCAACTCCGATTGAGCTATCTTAGTCCGATCCCTAAAATCGGCCATAGCATGTTCGGCGACGGATTGACGAACGGGTTTCAAGATCAAGTCTCCAGCATTTGATACGCCCCCGCCAATCACCACAACATCAGGATCGAAGATGTGTATCAGCGAAGCGACTGCGATACCGAGGCTAAATCCTGCTTCATTGATAACCTCAATAGCTACAGGGTCCCCCAGAGAAGCTGCTTCGGTCACCATTTCGGCAGTCAGTCCGGAAGGATTATTGCCACAGATCTCTGAGAGAATATTGGTGTTATCGCTCGATATCCTTTCCCGTGCCATGCGTGCAATGGCAGTGCCGGAAGCCATTGCTTCCACATGTCCTTTTCCTCCGCAATTACACTGCGGTCCATTGGGATCGACAACAATATGCCCCACCTCAGCTGCTGAAATCTTTACACCGTGAAGAGGTTGGCCATCGATAATGACGCCTCCGCCGATACCGGTACTTACAGTGATATATATTAGTCGGTCCGATCCTTTCCCCGCCCCAAACCGATGTTCTCCAACAGCGGCCATATCAGCATCGTTCTCAACCCAGATTGGTATTTGAAACTCATTTTTCAGCTTTGATTTCAGAGGTACATTGTGCCAAGTGGGGAGACTTGGAGGGGTAAGGATTATGCCTTCGTTGGGATCAATGGGGCCTGCTGCGGCTACCGTGATCCCTTTTACTCTATCCATGCCGATGCTCGAAGCGGTTTTACGAATGGTTTCTATGAGTCGCTGAATACCGCTTTCCGGGCCATCGGATGCCAGAGTAGGTTCGGAGTTTCTAGAGAGGATATTTCCGTTCGCATCAGCCAACGCTACACGAAAACTTGTTCCCCCGATGTCAATAGCTATAATGTGAGGTTCATCCATAACTGGTTATCGCCCTTGATTTTAGCCTAGAATAGCACACTATAGAACCTTTATGAAGTTGTTTTGACACTTGTCAGGTGTTTCCTTTAAAATGAATCGGCGCACTTGAGGTTTGGCTTTAGATATATATTAAGGCAGAGTGCAGGGGTGGAAGATCGACGAGTAAATAGTTGACAAGGAAACTAAATTGTGGTAGATTAGTTGACAAGGAAACTAAATCCCCATACGAATCACCTTGAAGGAGGGTATATGGAAGCAATTGAACAACTCAATCAGCTACTCAAAACCCGCGGAGCTGAGCTAAGAGAACTCAAAAAACAGGGAAAGAAGATCATCGGTTACTACCCGGGGGGTTATTTCCCGGATGAGCTGGTGCTGGCAGCGGATGCGGTGCCGGTGGCACTCAATCGAGGAGGGGACCACGAACCGGTGGAAGTTTCAGGCGCCTACATGAGCCGATGGATTTACACTTTCGCCCGGGCCAATATCGGATACCGTATTCTCGGAACCGAACCGATCTATAACGAGATCGATATGTACGTGGTACCGATAACCGACAATCACGTCAGAGTTGTAGCGGATACCTGGGACGTGTTCACAGAGGTGACCACAGTGCGCTTCGGCATACCCCATACCAAGCATGCCTGGTCCGCAGACTATGTGGCCCACGGCTTCAACATGCTCAAGGATAAGCTGGAGGAATTCACTGGAAACAAGATCACAGATGATAAGCTCAAAGAGGCTATCGACCTTTGCAATAAAGAGCGGGAACTCTTAAAAGAAATCAGCCTGATGCGCAAATCCAAAAGGCCTCCGATCACCACCCAGGATTTCATCATGCTCAATCACGCATCACTCATGCTGGACAAGAAAGTGGTGGTGGAGAAGCTTGAAGAGATCGCAGCCGGACTTAAGGGAACCGAAGGCCCCGAACTGAAAGGCCCCCGACTGATGCTCATGGGCACCACTATGGCTTTTGGTGACCATCGGATTTTGGATCTCATTGATGCTGCCGGTGGAACAGTGGTAATTGAAGAATTTGGTGAAGGGATTCGACACTACTGGGAAACGGTCGATATCAAAGGTGACCTGATAGATGCACTGGCTGACCGGTATTTCACCAAAAGAGTACCACCTGCATGGTTCCGCCCGGGTTACGAGCGCAGGGAATTGGCCATCAAGCTGGCCAACGAATTCGCAGTAGAGGGCGTGGTTTGGTACCAGATGATGGCCCGTGAATCAGACGATTTCGAATCCTACTGGTATCCGGATGTACTCAAGAAAGGGGCAAACGTTCCCATGCTCAAACTGACGTCAGATTACGATTCGGTTGAGAGGGGACAGTTCAGTACCAGGCTCGAGACTCTGGTGGAATCGATAAGGAGTTAATGATGTTTTACAAAGAATTATTGAACCTTTGCAATTACAGCGATGAAGAAATACAACAAGAGGCCCCCCGAATCGAGAAGGTCTTTGAAAAAGCGGGAATAGGGCCCGAAGAATGTAAGAAAGGGGTCGAACGGCTTCATAGATATTTCTGGATGGAATCGGCAGGAGTACGCAAGGCGTGGGGAATCTGGATGAAGCAATTCATCGATCAGGTCCTGTGTAAAGAGGAACATAAAAAGGTAATTTATTATACCTACCCTCTCGAACCACGAATGGGAACTTCCATCAATCTGGCCGGATACTACGCCGCCACTCCCGAGTTCGTGAACCTGTTCATCTTTGGCCTGATGTTTGATATGGCCGAACCCTATTTTGATCTGGCTGAAGCAAGTGGCATGGCCCCCGGCGCCGGGCATTGTGGTGCAAATAAAATGAGACTCGGAGGATTTCTGAAAGGTCTCAATCCTATGCCCGATGTATTCCTGGTCTCAAGTTTCTTTTGTGATAATGAATCCAAAGCAGACGAACTCATCGACTATCATTTTCCGGATATACCCCGAATAATCATTGATAACTGCCTGGATTCGGACTGGGAAGCATATCCCTCCAATTATCCGGCCATCGAAGATCACAGGGTCAAATACTTCGCCGCCGAGTTGGAAAATGTATTCACAGAGCTCGATGAAAAGCATGATGTTCATGTGGGACCTGACCATCTGAATGCCGCCAGAATGGAGATCGGTAAGCTTTATCTGGGTTTCCAGAGAGTACTGGAATGTCAGAAAGCCGATCCTATGCCGATAGCCAATAACAACCTTCTATTGTTCTACATGATGATCACCAACCCGGAGCGCAGAACCATGGCTGAAGGTCTGGACGCCATCAATTTACTGGCGGCAGAAGCAGAAGAAATGGTTAAGCAGGGTAAAGGAGTGACACCCAAGGGTGCGCCGAGAATCGCCTGGACTATGCCCTGGTTCACCGATCCTTCTGTCAACGCTATGGTAGAAGAGGCTGGCCTGGCGCCAGTGGTTGCTCCGTTCTTCTGGGTTCACCCCAAAGACATGACCAAAACGGATTATCATGGATTTGAGAAGACGGCTCAAGCCTTCATGCGAATGGGGATGACCCACAGTGTCTCAGGATTGCTTTTCAGAGTTGAGGAAGTGATAAAGCATTTTGATTTGGAAGGGATCATCTGGAATGGAATGTATGCTTGTCGACCGGTGGGGAGCTTTCCTCAGATTGTAAAGAAAGAAATCGAGGAACGGACTGGTGTACCGGTACTGGCGATCGAAACCGACCAAATGGATACCAGAGATACACCAACCGAGATGTTAAGAACCAGAATTGAGACCTACGCGGAAACATTGAGGATGAGGAAAGCAACCGCAGGTAAGTAGACGGTAAACAAATCACAGTACAGAGGGCGGTGGCCGTTGCAAATAATGGCTACCGCCCTTATTATATCCGTAACATCTAACTAGAGAAATATACATGAGTCAACCAAACGGACCAACAATAAATACTGGCCATCCTGCTAAATGGCAGATTCTACTAGCTGTCATGATTGGCAGTGTTATGGGTCCGTTAGACGGCAGTATTGTGAATGTGGTGCTGCCTGAGATCACCAGGGACTTCGAAGTGGATATTTCCATAACTCAGTGGATTCCAACAATATATTTGGTAACCATTAGTTGTCTCATTCTTTTCTACGGCCGACTTGGTGACATGATTGGCTACAAGAAAGTTTTCCTATATGGTTTAGGAGCCTTCGTGGTCACATCAGTCATATGCGGTCTTTCACCCAATGTGTGGATGCTAATTGCTTTTCGGGGCCTTCAGGGCCTTGCCGCAGGAATGATGATGGCGGTAGGTTTCGCCATTGTCACAGCAGCTTTCCCTCCTCATGAAAGAGGCAAAGCTATGGGCATGTTCGCCGTAGCCATTGCGACGGGGCTGGCCGCAGGCCCAACGCTTGGCGGGATCATCACGGAATACCTGGATTGGCGATACATCTTTTTCATAAACGTGCCTATTGGTGCCATCTCCCTCATCATTGGCAACCGAGTCATTCCTCATGGGGAGAGCAAAGCAGATCAACGACTCGACTGGGCTGGGTCATTAACGGCATTGGTGTTTCTGGGAAGTCTGACCTTGTATGCCAATCGAGGCCAGGATTGGGGATGGTTTTCTGCCTCGAGTGCTCCTCTCCTCGTAGCAGCGATTATATTCGGGTTGGTGTTCTATTGGATCGAACGTCGCTCTTCTCAGCCCATGCTGAATTTATCGCTGTTCGCAAATCGGAAATTCACTTTCGCGAATATCAGTGCTTTAATCAGCTTTATGGCTCTATTTGCTGCGATGTGGCTGACGCCTTTCTTTCTGGCTATTGTACTCCATTATGGGATACTCAAGGTTGGTTTCATAATGGCCGCTAGTCCGGTGGCTATTTTCTTCATTGCGCCTGTGGCGGGTATACTCTCAGACAGAATCTCCACACGCCCGTTGATGTTCTTGGGAATGACTATCACAGGCGTTGGTCTTTTGTTGCTTGGTGGTCTTGATGAGTCTTCGAAAACATTTGATGTAGTATGGCGTCTCATCATTGTTGGGATAGGCATCGGTGTATTCCAGAGTCCCAACAATAGTACGGTGATGGGAAGTGTACCTCCCTGGCATCTGGGAATTGCTTCAGGTATTCTGGCAGCAATGCGTAATGTGGGGATGGTACTTGGGCTCGCTGTCGTAGGAGCCGTTTTTTATGAGTTGGCGCCTGTTGCGGCAGAAAAGCAACTGGGACAACCGTTCTTGCCTCATGAAATTGATGAGTTCATGGATGGGCTCAAATGGGCCTATGTTACCAGTGCCGGATTGGCGTGGTTGTCTGCGATCACCTCGCTTTTTGCCGTAGGTCAAAAAGAGTGATTTGATGGTTGGGAATAGTTGCTTCCAGTATCGTATTATCGAAATTATTTCTTGCTTTTTTCCTTCACGATATCATCAAACGTCTTCGTAAGGTGCGAGATTGGTATCAGTCCTACTATCTTTTTTCGCAATAACATCAGAAGCACGATACAAGAGAATACCCAAATACCACCGGCCCATTCTCCAAACAGTCTGGCAAGAATAGTGCCTCCACCCAACATTACGGCCACGATGCCTAAAACAATTCCCCAGAGTCGCAACGCATCATCTATCGTGAGTTTTACACAAGTGAAAGCAAAAGCAACCCACAAACCGATCCACGCAAACAGCGAGTACCCATCGAGTAGTGTGTATAGAAGAATCGCTCCAACAATAAAGATCAGTAGGAGAGCTATTTTTGTCATGAAATTCTCTTTTTCTATTGATTCAATTGTGTACCACACTTTTTGCAGAATTCTGCTCCCTTTGCATTCGGAGTACCACACGCCGAACAATTTATGCCAAGAGCGGAATCTATTCCAGCAGCAGCTGGATGGCGTCTTCTTCGCCAAACGAGTATCACCAATACGATGACTATACCGCCCACTATTCCCCCGATGATCGGGATGATGCTTGATCCGCCGCCTCCATCGTCATCCTCTGACGAAGGCAAGATATCAGTATTTTCATCGAGACTATTGCACGCACCGCCTATGTCTGAATTGGGAGTACAACCCCTTATGTCGACAAGGCAACCAATGGGTGTATCAGGGCAGAAATCCATGCTATCGCTGATACCGTCACTGTCGAAGTCAACGAATACTTCGTCCGGTGATTTTTGTATTTCATAGTTACCGTCACCATCCATATCGACGCTCATTACAAATTCGCTTTCAGGTGATACTTCGAGCGAGGTCTCTGTTTGAGACGTAACTCGCACATCATCATATGCCACAGACTTTATACCGGATTCCATCTCTGTGAGCAAGCCAAGATCTGTTGGCAACCAGCGATAATGGGACACTTTTTGAACCGAACACTTTGGCATC
>CAZWIP010000165.1:0-7067 GCA_964634125.1 uncultured Dehalococcoidia bacterium | reverse complement strand
TACTTGAGATTCTCATCACTTCTCCTCCTTATTATTACTATGAGTTTTCTGTTACTTACTGTATAGTAGGTAGACTATCTGATCTAAGGTTGAATCCAAATTGCATGTTTTGTCTATTCTGTATACAGCCAACCGGACCTCCTTATACTCTAAACTCAATCACAGACTTTCGACCCTTCCCATACAACAGCTGTGTAATGTCAATGATTTGTGGACAATAGGATACCAGTTTTTATCCTTCTCAGCAATATCCTGCACCTGCGCGTTAGTCTCCAATATAGCATACTAATTCTAGGCGGTCTGTTTCGTTTCACTCTAGTTCAATTCCTCGCCTCCATCTCCTCGTATTAACTTTTCATTGGATCTGATGGCTGAATTAGCTTTATAAATCAGCGTCCCACGGTGAATAGCAATGTAACCACTAGAGCTAGTACCCTATATATTAGCGAAGTGTGTAACGAAACGTGGCTATACTCTATCACCTTGGATCAACAGATGACTTAACACGATAGTTTTTATTCACGTTGATTATACTCTCCAAACAGCAGTAAACATAGCATAGTACGTGGCCGTTACCCTGTTATTCCTAATACATGTCCCATCAAGCGAGATGAATCTCGTTCAAAATTATTTTCCAGATCATTGGAGAAAGCGCTCCGAAACCGCTGGTTTTGGGTGGGCAGGTCAGGTGTGATTAAAATTTTAACGGATAGTTACCATACTGGTGCGCAGCTTCCACCATCCATCGCAACCGATTGGCATCAACTGCCGAGTGGGAATGTGAAGTCGATAGTATATAACCGCCGCCTCTGGCAGCATCTCGGATTGCTTTCTTCACGGCGTCTTCAATTTCTTGGCGGGTACCTCTGACCAGGAGATACGAAACATCAAGATTGCCGACCAAAACCAGGTTATGTCCAACATGTTCACGCACTTTTCCCAGGTCCACTCCTGCGGTGGGTTCAAGTGTCAGAATACCATCAAAGCCCCACTCAATAAATTTGTCCAGAAGCTGATTAATATTCCCGCATGAATGGAATATTATTTTCTTGTTTTGTTTATGGACTGCCTCAGCGACACGTCGGTAACTTTCCCCAAACAGGTCTTCGATCATTTGCGGCCTTAACATTGGGCCTGTCTTTTGAGCGAGGTCATCTCCTGTCAAAACGATTCCCACGTCCGAAGCCAAAACCTGCTCTAAGTATCGCATATACAATTCTGTGTGGAATTTGATAACACGTTTGATGAAATCGGGTTTCTCGAATATAAACTTGGTGAAATTTACGAATCCGATCGGCTGCCAGCTATTCTCGAATATTCCGGGAGCGGCATAACCAATCGGCATAATCCTGTTCCAAAAATCTTCCACCACTTTTTTATGAAACACACCGACTTCTTCTATCACTTTATCGATAAATACAGCCTTGCTCTCAACCCATTCCTCCCATTTTTCTTCTGTCTCACAAAGGGGCCGGGAGAAGTTTAACAGCATATTACCTTTCTCATCTGAAGTAAATTCCCAAACCCGACCAAATGCATCGTGAAATACATAACCGATTGGCACCTGAGGATCCTGAACCAGTTGCATATAAGCTGCGTATAATGACCAATTGGCATCGAACCCCAGTTTAATAGCGCTCTCCTGAACGCCACAATGGACCTGATAGTAGTTGGTGAATCGCGATGATTCATCCGACATCATTTGCACCACAACATCTTTTGTCTCTGGATTTCGAAGCATCCCAACGATGTCAACCGTATCGAGCCCAAGAACCTGGTTTACCGTGCTCTGGTCTAGAATGAGCCCCATCGTTGGAACCCGGTCCGGTTCCTCGTGATTCATAGCGGTTAGTATTCGTTCTTTAAATTCCATGATTATTCGCTCCACCGCTTGATAATATCGGTCCCTGTTACCGCATCAGGGGCAAAAGCATCCGCTTGCACCTCCGAAGCAAACGATTCAGTGAGTGCGGCTCCGCCTATGATGACTTTGGACACGTCCCTCAAGTGCTCATTCTCCAACGCTTGAATCACTTTCCCGACTTCTGGAGCAGTGATTGTTAAAAGACAGGACATCCCCAGGGCAATGGGTTTGTGGTCTCTTACGGCAGTGACAAACGTTTCAACCGGCACATCAACCCCGAGATCTACGATAATAAAACCGGCGCTCTTGCTGTAATTGATGAATATATTCTTACCCAGGTCATGCAAGTCTCCGGATACAGTTCCAACGACGATGGTTCCGCGGTTGGAAGCGGTACCCATGGTCATCGCCGGCGATAACAATTCAAGTGCGTCTTTCGCTATCTCGCCAGAGTAAACTAACTCTGCTAGGAACCATTCACCATCCTGAAATCTTTTACCCACAATTTCCAGGGCACTGGTTATTGCGTCCGCCGCTTCTGAGGCAGTGATCTCACTGTTACCTTCGATCACCGATTTCACCTGAGTGATCGTTGTTTGCATGTCCAGAGCGAGTAATGAGTCTTGCAGGTTTTGGCGAGTATCACTAGACATCTCTCATTCTCCCAATCGAAAGCATTCTTTTTGATGGTACTGGGATAGTCCCCAAAAGCCCAATCATGTTTTTTGACCTCCCTGTGTTAAAGAATGGAACGAATGCATTATCAGGTCTTTCTAGCTTTTGAAACCGTTGTTCGGTTTAAGGCTCATATATCACTGAATAATATGCCGGATCCTTTCTTACTATATCCTGATCCACCGCACTGGCCTCACGTATGGCCAGATAGTTCCATGAGGTCCGCTTGGTATTGCTGAAATTAAGCTCCTCATATCCATCGAAGGTAATCGAGAAGGAAGTGGCGGTATCATACAACGATTCCGAGGAGAAATTACTTGGTCCGGCATCATTGATCGCCTTGGCCAGAACACTCAGGAATGTGTAAACGGGAGCATACGTCCCAATATATGCCCCGCCAGACCAGTTCATATAGCGATCAATTTCGTCGGTGTTGTGATGTTCTTCCAGTAATTGCCTAGCCAGTCGGGTTGTCTCACTATCTTCATTCCACCACGTATAGGGAGAAATGATCAGCATACCATCAAGATCATCCCACTCCACTGATGCCTTAATCATGTGCAGAAAAGCTAGGTGAGCATCCGTTCCAAGGAATTTCGCTGCTCCTCCAGCCTGCCGATATTCTTTGATAAACGTGCCGGGTCCAAATGCAGTTGCAGGGATCATTATATAATCGCAGTCGAATAGGGCGTCTACTTCGGGACCCCAAGTAATGCTATTACTCGTGAGATATCCTCCTTCCCACTCGAACTGGTTAGGATGAGCATTACAATACTGTTCCATTGCGTCAAAGAGCGTAATTGCGTAAGACTCTGCCCAGCCTGCCGCACCTATTTTCGCTGGGCCCTTGGTTTCATAATCCCAGTCAAGATCTGCGATGTACTTCATGAGCGTATAACCGAATGAAGGAGTTGGAGCATTACAGCAGAAGATGTTTCCTGGGGGTTCAATCATATCCTCACTGGTATTCATCGAAAACAGCAGCATCCCATCCTCTTCAAGACGGGGTCTTACTGATATAGGAGTGTTGGGAAGGCCTGTGAGCATGACATCGGCGCCTCTTTCTTTAAGCCACTCGTAGCCCGGGATATCATTCGATGGATTGTATTGGGTGTCATACGTGATGACCTTAAGATTGGCTCCCGGTATCAGGTTTTCTGAATTGAAGTATGTCACAAGATCTTCTATAGCCACATCAATGACTGACATAGCCGATGCCGCCATTCCAGTTACATCAGAAAAAACTCCGATAGTAACATCAATATTCTCTTGGGGTGTTGGGGGCTCGGTCGGTGTCACTGTGGGTTCAACCGAGGATGTCTGGATCGTGGTTGGAATTGTTGTAGGTGTAGGTGTTTCGACGGGTGCCTGAGATTCATCGTCATTGCTGCAAGCACTTATTGCTGGCGAAATCATCAACAGAACAATCAGGGCTACTAGTGCCGGTGAGTTTTCAAGTCTCATATTTCACCTCCGCTATTCGAAATTCTGGCCTCGGTGTATATCGATCCTGCGTTTGATAGGGGCTTTGCCAATTGATCTAAAGATGAATTGTGATTCACCTCCTTAAGTGAATTGGTGCAAGTATAGCACGGTGTGGCACTTACATCAATACATAAGGCTAATAGCTATCAATATAAGTAAACATACGGTTTTAAACTTACATATTCGCCATAACCAGCATCTTGAATGGTAAGTTCCTCCAATGCCAAACGGTCAGTTCAGAGTAGGCCGAAAACACCGCATTCACATCGGCTGGTATCTCTCTTGTCAACACTGTAGCTCTGCTGAGTGGTTTGAAAACCAGTCTTTTTGGAGCATAACCAATTTTTAAATCGTGACTTACTTTTACATTATGCTTTTTGGAGCGCCCTTCTACCGAAGTTGTTAAGTTTTCAACTGTTATTTGGTGTTGAGTTCGCCTATTTGCATCGTCGCCATTATCTACGAAATGTATTCTTTCTATTACCTCATAGTCATGGAAGGCAATTCCCCAATTGAGTTTTAGTATCCTGTTGAGTCTGGTTCAGCGTCGGGTTTGTGCCGAGATTGATATAGGTTGATTACTTCTACACTGGCTTCATGATATGATTGCGATAGGTTGATATTCCATGACATTCAGTTTGGGAGGTAGACATGGAATTGATCGATACCATCAAGACTCGTAGAAGTATCAGGGGATATAAGCAAACTCCTGTGCCAAATGAGGTTTTGATGGACATTTTGGATATTGCGCGTTTATCCCCTTCAGCGATTAACTGGCAACCTTGGGAGTTTATCGTAATTGCCGGGAAATCGTTGGAACAAGCCAAGATCGCAAATGTTGAACAGGCTTCGTCAGGGGCTCAAATAGCCCCTGACTTTCCCATCTATCGCCCCAAGGGTCCTTATGCAGCTCGAAACAGCGCTTTGGCTCAGAATCTCTTCACATTGATGAATATTGACCGTGCTGACAGTAAGAAACGTGAAGCTTGGAAACTTAAAGGAAAGAGGTTCTTTGATGCCCCCGCGGCGATCTTGGTCTGTTTGGATGAGGCAGTTTATAACGAACACGAACATGTGTCGTTGCTAGATATTGGTATTGTAACCCACTGTATTACATTATTGGCACTAGGCTACGGGTTGGGAACATGTATCACACAAGATGCTTTATTCCATCCTGATGCCCTACGGGAAACCTTGGGTATTCCCACCACAAAGCGATTGATTGTTGCCATTGCGATCGGTTATCCTGATTGGACTTTTCCTGCCAACCAACTTCGTACCGAACGCGAAACCGTCGAGTCTCTGGTAACCTGGAAACATTAATTCGAAATGACTATATCATTGCTACTGCAATATTGAGCTGTTCCTCCAAACTGGATAAAACAGGAACATCCCAAAATATCCCGCGAATACATATTACAGATGGAATGGATCGAGGTAATGATAGCACGTGAAATAGGAGGTAAGAGTGCCAAGCGAGAAATATGATGTCGTGGTAGTCGGATCGGGGATAGGGGGGCTATGTACAGCCGCACTAGCGGTCAAGAATGGTTACCGGACGTTGGTTCTGGAATCCATGGAGCATTTGGGAGGCCGGTTCTCAACCAGGGAGATTGATGGATTCAAAATTCCGACGGGAGCGAATCTAATCCATTACTCGGGGTGGGTGCCCTGGGTTTTCAAACAAGTGGGGGCTACGCTCGACCTCAGAGACTCATCTGAGGTATTCTACCGGATAAGAGGAGAAGAATTCCGTATACCACTCAAACATAGAGTCACTGCGTTACTGGACCTATGTAACCGTGTGGGGATGGGGAACAAGAAACTGGTCGCGGGCTTCGTCAAAGAGGTGGCCACTACCAGAATCGTAAATGCATTCAAGACAACAGCCACCGATCCAAAGCAATCAGGTGGACTGACTTTGAAAGAGTGGTTAATGCAGTACACTGATAACAAGGATGCCCATGATATCTTCGATGCTTTGGCCATTGGTTGGGTGGTAGCCCATTCTTATGAGATTCCCGCTTCGGAATTCTTCTACTTCATGTCTGCGATGAGGGGCATGAATGATGTTGGCTTGTCTCCCCAAGGGAATAAATCCAACATGGAAAACCTGGCAGAGGTGGTACAGCAAAATGGTGACATTGGGTTAGGTAGTCCGGTTACAAGAATCTTGGTAAAGAAAGGCCAGGTAACCGGCGTCGTCTGTAGAAAAGAAAAGGGGCAAGAGATGGAAATAGACTGTAGTGTAGTCGTAAGCAACATCGGTCCAATGAATACCGTTGATCTCAGCGGACTAGAAAACTACACTGAAGAATACCTGCGCGACTTGAGGGTGAAAACCAGACCTGTTCCAGTTACCTTGATCGCGGTGGCGAGCGACGAACCCCTTTGCGTTGAAGATGGGTCGCACGGTGGCATACTTGTAGCCGGGGCGCGTAGAATCACTGGTGGTTCCCCGTTGAGTAATACGTGTCATGAACTGGCTCCTCCGGGACAACATCTTTTGTACCTCGCTGCTTCGCCTCCATCGACCTTAGTAGCTATGGATGAGAGTGAAGAGAAGCGTCAATGCTTGTTGGATCTAAAGGAGCAGTTCCCTAAATTTGAAAAACACGGCAGAGTTCTAATGATGGAGACTCGTAATATTGACCATCCTCTGCCAGAGGGCCGCAGTTGGCAGGCTCACCCCTATCAGATGCCACAGAAAACCCCAGTACGTAATCTATGGAATGTGGGTGACGGAGCACTATCGCGAGGACTCGTCGGTACTTCGGGATGTGCCGAAAGCGCCAAGCAGGTTGTCGATTCAATCAAGAAGGTTGCGAAGCCAAATTGATGGTATCACATATAGTGATAGACACTATTTTGGGTTTGGATATAGATCATTGATAACGTCCCAGTGCGAGCAACCAGGCTGGCACTTAGTTGTCGATTGCAGGAATGCAGCAGTCATAGCTGCCGTCTGGCACCGGTACATTGATCTAGATAATATTACTCCGGCAATTAAATAGTATCAGTTGGTAGCATAGGCAATCTTGGG
>CAZWIP010000164.1:0-7089 GCA_964634125.1 uncultured Dehalococcoidia bacterium | reverse complement strand
CTCCGCCTTTTTATTCTATCTGACTTTGGTGTCCACTTTTTTCAGCTTACCTCATGGCGCTATCCCAGCGGTAAACAGAACTCAAATTTTAAGGTAGCACCGCAGGTCGCCAAATACATTATCCAAACAGTAAATGCCAAATGATAACACTGAAATTCAAGAAACCAGAAGAACTTTCTTCAAATGAAATCCGTCTAAATTTACAGAACTAATTGAAGGGGGAAACCATGAGAAGACGTAATTTAAGTGGCCTTTTTAATATCCAGATGCATTTGATCCTGAACTCCCTGGTTATCATTGTTATGATAGCTGTGATCATGGTTGCAGGGTGTGGTGGTGGTGAAGATGACTCGACATACGAGCCAACTGTCGGTGCACCCTCGGATAGCTATCATGCTGATTATGCAACTCCTGATCGTGATGAAGCAGATAGTACAGCAGTGTCAGAGCCAATCCCAGAAATGGGAGTAGATAAAACAATGGACGAAGAACCGTTAGCTGCTATGGAACCAACCGCTGAACCAGCAATGGAACCTACTGCACCACCACCACCTCCGGAGGTTGTAACAGTGCCTGATGACGTAGATTATGAACCATCGATAGATACAAGCATAATCATTTCAGGAGACAAAGATTCAAGTGGAGTAGCAACGGAGGCGTCAGACAGCACGACAGTTGCCTTGGGTGGTAAGAGTGGAGCTTCGGCATCATTGAGTGTAGGTACGGAAGAAGGGGAATTGTCAGCATCAGAAGACGGGCCAATAACAATTGAACCATCGATTATTTCTTCTGATAAAGATGAATCTTCAGACTCAACAACCAGTAGCTCTACGGAAAATCCAGAGTTGCAATCCGGTACCCTTACAGCCGGTGATATCGATGACAACCTGAATTTTGCATTCTATAGCCGGTATTTTCATAGGATGTTTCGGCAAGATACTCAGGAATTACTGCCATCAGATGATATTGAAGATCGGGTGACCATGAGGGTTATTGATCGTTATGGACAAGGGATAAGTAATGCCATCATCAATATCTATCCACAAAGTAGCTCGATACCATTAATTGAAACGTATGCTGGGACAAATGGTATTTTTCATTTCTTTCCCATTATCGATGGAGCAGAAAATGAAACCAAGTTTATTGTGGAAGTAAGTCCACCGGAAGCAGATATTCCCTATACGTATCTCGAGATAGACCTTGATGAGATGGTTAGTGATCAAATGATTGATATTGTAATTGAAGATGCGAGATCGGAATCACCGAATTCGTTGGATTTGATGATTGTCATCGATACCACTGGAAGTATGAAAGATGAATTAAAATACCTTACTACTGAATTCAAGAGTATAGTAGAGGATGTACAAGATTATAATCCTAACACTGATATTCGGTTTGGATTGATAGCATATCGAGATGTTGGTGATAGATACGTTGTGCGTCATTTCGATTTCACCAATTCAGTGGATGAAATGCAAGAATATTTGGCTGATCAAAAAGCTGATGGTGGAGGGGATTATCCAGAGGCAATGGACCAAGCACTGGAAATGGCCGTAAATGCTCAGTGGCGTGATGGAAATACGGCCAGAGTGATGCTTTTGGTAGCTGATGCACCGCCACATTATGAAAATATTTCATATACTTTCGATCAAGCAAAAGCAGCCAGGGAGAGAGGAATACGTATTTATCCTGTGGCGGCTAGTGGGGTTAAAGATACAGCGGAATTCCTCATGAGATTGTCAGCATGTATAACTCAGGGCAGATACCTGTTTTTGACCGATGACTCAGGCGTAGGTAATACCCATGCAGAACCCAAAATACCATGTTATGTGGTAACCAGGCTAGACGATCTTATCGTTCGGGTTATTAATAGTGAGATTTCAGGTGTTCGCTTTGAACCGGTTCGGGAAAATATTATCAGAACAGTTGGTAACTGCGATAGCGGAGTTTGCATTTCGAATTATTAAACCGGCAATTAAAAACAGACTGTAAAAACTGTTTCTAATGGGTGTCATTCTGAGCAAAGCGAAGAATCTGCTTTCCTCCAAGCGAGAGATTCTTCGGTCGCAAAACTCCCTCAGAATGACATCCTGCAAATGATGTTTTATCCATATTTAATTGCCGGATTAATGATAACCTGATGGTGCAGAATCTTCAGATTTATTTTTAGTCTTGATCTGCGGTGCTATCTCTGCAACCTACTGAAGTCAAATACATACAGATGGTACCGCAGACTGCCACGTTGAGGGATTCGGCCTTTGAACGATCAATTGGAATGCCAACAACATGATCTGCCAGCTTCATCAATTCATCAGATGGCCCAGAGGATTCATTACACAAGCCAAGAATAAGCCGATCGTTTGAATTCAGGATTCTGACATCATCTGTCCCATTCACATCAGCTACTATCAGTGAAAATCCTTTCATTTTCAACCTGTCCGCAATCTTAAGATAGCCGGTAGTACGTCTTATCCATAAAGAAAGTACAGTTCCAGCTGTTGATTGAACGCATTTAGGAGAGAATGGATCAGCACATCTGCCTGAGAGTATTGCTCCGTCAAATCCAAAAGCAACAGATGTACGAATGATTGTCCCGACGTTACCCGGATCCTGTATATCTTCGAGTAGAAGAACTTTTGATCCTACACTATCAGGCAATTCGTTCGTGTTGATTCCTTCAGGCATACGAATGATAGCTATCGCCCCCTGAGGTGTTTTGGCAGAAGAAATTGAGTTAAACTGCTTTTCTGTTAGAACGCGAACCGGATGATCTGAAAAAGACCTTGATGATGATTCCACTGTAACAATCTCAATAATATCATTGTGGTAATTTTCAGATATTAGTTGGATGGCCTTTTCACCTTCAACGAGAAAAGCACCAGATTCCTGGCGCCCACGTTGTGACCTCAAATTCTTGTACCATTTAATAGGTTTAAGTGGCATGCTATCGCCTTCTTGCAGATACTATGTATTCATTAATTATACTCCCATATATAACGTAAAGGATACTCCAATTTGAACGGAAATAGCATGCTCGAAAGAGTTATTTCCGATACCATTTTCATTTGACATCGAACATGGTCTGAGATAAAATTCGTGTACAGGATGAGACGGAGGACAAGCCATGATAGAGATGAGTATTGATAGTATACGTGTTAGCATGATGAATTATCAACGCGTCGTGATACTTAAAGAAAAGGATGCGGAGCGTTTTCTACCTATTTGGATCGGGCCAGCTGAGGCAGATGCAATAGCTATCAAGCTTCAAGGGGTTACCCCACCGCGTCCCCTGACACACGATCTGCTTGAGACCAGCATAACGTCCCTTGGTGCATCAGTAGACTCTATTGTAGTTACTGATCTGCAAAACGATACTTTCTATGCCAAGCTAATCCTCAATGTTAATGGTGAGCTACTAGAATTAGATTCTCGACCCAGTGACGCCATGGCAGTTGCAATTCGAGCCGAAGCGCCGATTTATGCTGATGAAACGGTTCTGGATAGGGCTGGTATACTGCTTGATAGTGAAACCGGAAAGCCTATGCCACAGAGTCAGGTTGCGCAAACTGAACCAACAGAAGAGGAATTGAAGAGTCTCTCAGCTTTTCGCGATTTCATTGATACTTTGGATATGGACGGACTGGATCAGGCCAAGGGATAACACTGTGTTATTGTGGTTTGAACGCTAATCCATTTGATCAATTAAAAGCCCTGATACATAATTAGATCAGGGCTTTTAATTTTGCCGATTGAAAATTTTAAAGTGATCACACTAGGTATTTATGCCTAGAGACTTACTGATCAATCTAAGCCTTTTCTTCGGTTTGGAGATACGCCTGCATGCCGATGCCCCTGATATAGCGCGGGTGATACGATGAACGAGGTGATTGTTTATGAAGGATGCGTGGATAACGGCCGCGCGCTTTCTTGGTATAGGGTGGTTTATCGTGCTGTGCATTGTGGGCGGAGTGTTCGGTGGACGGTGGGTTGGACAGCAGTTAGGTAATGAGGTGGTTTTCAGCCTTCTCGGATTAGCTATAGGAGTGATGCTGGGAGGGTACGGAGTGTACGAAAGCTACTCATTAATAAAAAAGAGTGAAAATAAAGACAACGGTAAAGAGGAGAAATAGGCCGTGCCTAAGATTCCTAAAATAGGTTGTTTCGGAATTATTCTAGTTGTACTAGTGATACTAGTTGGTGGGATACTGTTCCTTGGCGTTCCTGCCCCAGGAGTACATCTTCCCCCAAGTGACTTACTGACCGCAGAAACACCAGCTCATTTTTATGACGGAAAAGTTGAGCTGGAAATACATCCCCATGCCGCTGAAATAGCGGATTTGATAAAAGAAGCGGAAAAAGCAGAGAAGGAGCATCCGGGTGTTATTCACTTCGGAACTGAAGCAGACAAGCCGGAAGATCTCCCTGCTCACGGTGTTTACGAATGGGTTTTCCTTGTTGACGATGAGGTAGTAGGAAGGGAAATCGATGAACATGAGCATGGTGTTTCATTCGAGTTTCCTAAAGAGGGACGATATACAATTCAGGTTGCCCTCTGGGAAGAATCAATAGGCGAAGGCGAACCGTTCGCCAGAGCGATGACTCACCAGCCGAAGAAATCGGCATTCCCCATAACAAATACGTTGATCTGTTCCTGGATTACGGTAATAGTTTTACTGTGTCTGTTTGGCTTTGGTATGAGGAAGAACCGGCTGATCCCCACTGGCTTGCAGAACCTGTGTGAGTGGATCATTGAAGCTCTACTTAATTTCGTAGAAGGAGCTGCAGGCAGAGAAAACGGACGGCGATTCTTCCCAGTGTTCGCAACAATTTTCCTATTTGTAATTACCAATGCATGGCTGGCGCTATTCCCTATTTTCAATGCTATCGGCTGGGGTCACACAGTCGAGTATGACACATTATTTGCCGGTTCGACAGAATCGTTTGTTGTTACAACCTCTTTATTCCGGTCAGCCAACACGGATGTCAATCTTCCACTGGCAATCGCTATCATGTCATTTATTTTTGTTGAGTACTGGGGCTTCAGTGCTCTTGGCTTCCGACACTACATGGGCAAGTTCATAAAGCTTGGAGCATTGGGACATGGGATAAAACAGGGATTCAAGGGCAAGTTCATGGATCTGATCATAGGAGTGATCGAATTCTTTGTCGGACTGATTGAACTGCTTCTGGAATTCGTGAGACTTGTCAGCTTCACCTTCCGACTTTTTGGGAATATGACCGCAGGCGAGATTCTCCTGATGGTGATGTTCTTCCTGATTCCGCTGGGATGGCCGGTGATATTCTATGGGCTGGAATTCCTTGTTGGTTTCATCCAGGCGATAGTATTCGCCGGATTAACATTAGGCTTTGCTATGATTGCGGTTGCCCCGCATGAAGAGGAACACGAATAAAATAAAACTGCGCTGAATAATATCAAGCAAGGAGGACTTTCATGGACGAGGTTACAACGGTCTCACAATTATCAGAAGAAGCAGCGAAGGCTATAGGAGCAGGAATAGCAATGATGGGAGCCATTGGCCCTGGAATTGGAATCGGGATTCTGGGAGCTGGTGCCATGCAGGCGCTGGGGCGCAATCCTGAGGCCAGAGGACCGATCATGACCAACATGCTTATCGCTATTGGTCTTTGCGAAGCGGTTGCAATTTATTGTCTGGTAATTGGCATTCTACTAGCTATGGTCTAGGGCTGGACATAATTAATCCTCCACGGCAGCAAGGAAAACTAAAAATATGCGAACCTAGATGCCAATGGAAGAGACAGGTTTTCTTGGCAGTCGGTTGAGATGGAGGGTTGTGGTACCGGTTTGCAAAGATGAAGCTAGTGCATGAGTAGGGGTGAATTATGGGAGAAATGGTTGACAGTCTGGGTATCCAGTGGCAACTGTTGGTTGTCCAGCTATTAAATTTCGCCGTAATATTGGTCGTTTTAAAAGCGTTCGCTTATAAGAAAGTGATCAGTATGCTGGATGAGCGAACAGCCAAGATTAAGGAAGGATTGGAACAATCCGAGCAAGCTGAAAAACGAGCAGCAGATATTGATGTTGAGGCGAAAAAGGCTCTTGAAGAAGCTCGTAAAGAAGGCCAGGCGTTAGTCGCTCAGGCTAATGAGATGGGTAACAGGTTAAGGGAAGAGGCGAAAGAGACAGCTAAGAAAGAAGCTGAAGCTTTACTTGAGAGAGCACGTTCCGAAATACAGCTGGAAAAAGATCAGGCAATCGGTCAGTTGCGCAAGGAATTTGCTGATATTACCATCTTTGCTGCTGGCAAGGTGATAAACGAAGAACTGGATACGGAGAAGCACCGCAAGGTAATCGATGAAGTATTAGAGGCAAGTACTTTGAAGGGGACAGAGTAAGAAAAGAAAATGGCTGGAGAAGTAGCAGCTAAACGACATGCTCAAGCGGTATTTGAAATCGCGTTAGAAAAGAACGAGTTGGAAAAGTGGCGTTCTGATTTGGAATTGTTATCCGGTGTGTTCGGGGATGAGGAGCTTTTACCTGCACTGGAAAGTCCCAAGATCAGGTTTGAAGACAAAACAGACGTTGTGGAAAAAAACCTGACGGATGTTAGCCCAATGGCTTTAAACCTGGCAAAACTCTTGATTCAAAAGAACCGCGTAAGGATCATGCCACAAATAGAAAACGAATATGGTATCCTCATGGATCGACATCAGGGTATTGAGCATGCTGAAGTGACCACAGCAGTTGAGATAGATTTCAGCGCACAGCTTAAGATAAAAGATCAGTTAGCCAAAATCACCGGTAGTGAGATAGAACTGACATCGAAAGTTGATCCTGAAATAATCGGTGGTTTTGTGGCCAGAGTGGGCGACAAGGTCATTGATGGGAGCGTTCGCAATCGGTTGCAGGACCTGAAGAGGAATATAGCACAAGCAGTTTAGATTAATTAGAGATGAGGTTTGCCCTCATCTTTTGGGTCTATATAAAAAGGATAGACGTCGGAGGTAAGGCCAATGGCAACAAGTGCACAAGAAATAGCGTCAATAATAAAACAGCAGATTGAGCAGTTCTGCGCCACAGTAAGCGCTGTGGTTGTTGGATCTGTAGTT
>CAZWIP010000163.1:0-7089 GCA_964634125.1 uncultured Dehalococcoidia bacterium | reverse complement strand
ATTCATCAACTTGCCATACTCCATACAGTGCTTGAAGATTCATCGTCCACCTCCACGGATGTCGGCGCCGACGGTTTTCGTGTAATAGAATCTACCATTTGGACTAACCAGGGTCAATTAGTAATTCTACGGTAATATCTATACGGGAAATACGGACCCAATCAACTGATTTACGCTTGCTACTACTGAAACAACAAACATGGTTTACATATCCCATTCTCTGGATTTCAACGGTGCATCTGAGATCATTATCCGTGCATCAACAGCCGAATATCCTTTACCCGCTGCTTTGACTTTGACCGGATTGAGATCAAGTTCTACCAGTTGTGGAATGTCCTCCACCATCGCCGATATTCTCAGCAACAATTCCTCAAGTGACTCTACGTCCGCACGTTTTGCCCCACGCCATCCCTCGAGAAGTTTGTACGCCTTTGTCGAACGAACCATCTCATTGGCATCCAGATCAGTTAGCGGATGAATACGAAAAGCAACGTCTTTATATAACTCAGTATAAATCCCACCATAACCGAAAAGTATCAATGGGCCAAACGATGGGTCTTGTGTCACCCCGACAATCACTTCCAGCCCACCTTTTATCATGTTTTGAACGATTACACCTCCCATTTCGCTACCCAATCCTTCGTTTTCCAGCCGATGTCTTATTCTGGCAAAACCCTGTTCCACCTCACCTCTCGAGCGAAGGTCAAGAGCAACGCCACCGATATCCGTTTTATGCGTGATTGTTTTTGACAATAGTTTGATACATACCGGAAATCCAATCTCTTCAGCTACGTCAGCTGCTTCTTTAGCGGTTTTAGCCAGTCTGGTGGGCACCACCTGTATGCCATAGGCTTCTAATACTTCAACGGTAGACTTGGCACTGAGCCATAGAGGTCGTGTCAAGTTCTTCCCTAACGCTTCTTCGATTATCCGAACCGCCTTTCTTCTATCGATATTGGTAAATCCGGGAATCGTTCCTGCAGGACGTTGCAACCATTCGCTATATTCGCAGATCTTTGCAAGCGCACCGGCGGTGGCTTCAGGGAAGGTAAACGTTGGAACGTGTCCCTCTTCCTTTGAACCCAACTCTGACGGTGCACCGTGTGAACTCATGAACGAGGCCACCAGCGTTTTCCCCAGTTCGCGAAATTTAGGGGCAACATCTCGGATGGCTTTGGCTATTGCCTCGGGATCAGTGACTACGGGAGGAATGAAGATGACGATCAATATATCTACGTTCTCATCCTGGGCCATGATTTTCATCGCCTTTTTATAGTCTTCAGCACTCGGTCCAGCAGTCATATCCACCGGATTAGCAAAGCTGGCTTCCTTGGGAAGAAATTTCTTAAGTTTGGAGACAGTAGTCTTTGATAAATCCGGCAATTCCAAACCTCTGGCAGCACAAGCATCGGCAGTCAGAATTCCAGGTCCCCCACCATTGGTGAGAATGGCTATTCTTTTCCCGTTTGGCAGGGGTTGATTAACCAGTAAGTTCGCCACATCGAAAAGTTCTTCGAGCGAATCCACCCGGATTATTCCGGTCTGTTTAAACAAGGCATCGGATGCTATCTCGGTTGTTGCCAGCGCCCCTGTATGAGATGCAGCCGCTCTTGATCCTGCTAGCGTACGACCGCTTTTTACTACCACAATTGGCTTTTCTGCCGATATCCTTCGGGCAATACGTCCGAATTTCGCCGGATTACCAAACGATTCCAGATAAAGCAAGATAACCTTGGTAGATGGGTCTTCCTCCCAGTATTGAATTAGATCATTACTGGATACATCGGCCTTATTTCCAACACTAACAAAAGTAGAAAGTCCTATATTAAGGTTCTCTGCATATTCCAGAATTGCAAGTCCCAAGGCACCACTTTGAGTTGCCATAGCGATGCTGCCAACAGGTGGGAACACCGGGGAGAAAGTGGCATTCATGTTCACTTCAGGATCGGTATTGAGCACCCCCATGCAGTTCGGGCCAACCATTCGCATTCCATAATTTCGAGCTGTATCAAGCAGCTGGTGCTGTCGTTTTAGTCCCTCTGATCCAGCTTCCCCAAAACCGGCTGAGATGATCACCACCCCACGCACCCCTTTGCGACCACACTCCTGAACAACTTTATTGACTCCCTCCGCCGGAACAATCACGATTGCCAGATCCACGTCTCCCGGTATATCCAGAACAGACGGATATGCGCTCACCGAGCAAACCACTTTCGCTTTTGGATTAACCGGATAGACAACACCGGTCAACCCCTGATGGAGTATGTTGTGGAATACCTTATTGCCAATTGATCCTTTCCTTTGTGTAGCACCAATAACCGCAATCGAACTTGGCTTAAGAAACGCTTGCAGTGAAGCGACGGATGCAACCTTCTCCCGCTCCGCACTCATCCGCTCGGCTGTCAGAGTGGGAGCAAGGTCCATCTCCAGTTGATAGACTCCAGACTCCATTTCCTCTGAAATATAAAAACCGCTGCGTTGCAAGAGTTGGAGCATCTCCGTATTTTCAGCAAGTACTGAGGCCTCAAAGACATGGATTCCCATTTCCCTGGCTATTGTAGCCAGCTGCTGGAGCAGGTGAGCACCAATACCCTTGCCTTGATATGCGTCTTCCACCACAAAAGCTGCCTCCGCTCGATCACCTGCGGGCATTCGATAAAAGTTCCCCACCGCAATTATCTTTTCTTCCGTGTCTTCCCCGAGGGTTGCCGCCAGAGCAAAGTTTTTCTCGTAGTCCACATTGCAAAAACGTTTGGCTTCCTCTTTCGACATCTGTGTCAAAACATGATGGAATCGCAGATAAATACTATGGCGACTCAGACGAGAGAAAAGCGCCAGTGTCCGTTCTTCGTCTTGTGGGACAATGGGACGAAGGTGTAACGTAGAGCCATCCCTCAAAATAACTGCATTCTTGTATTTCTCTAATACCGATTTATCTACCGCCATACCAGCTATCCTCCTTCATACAAGGTATAACATCTACGATTGCGATTCTGTATCCAGAAAGCAAACATCAGGCAGATGCCGATATTGCTCATTAAAGTCCAGTCCGTATCCCACAACAAATTTTTCCGGAATGGTAAATCCTGTGTAATCTATATTGACTGGTTTCTTCCTTCTTGATGATTTATCCAACAAAGTACATACTTTCACCGAGGCCGGTTTTTTCTGATTCAGTATATCAAGAACATAACTCAGGCACATCCCGGTATCCACAATATCCTCAACCACCAGAACATACATTCCTTCAATAGGCGATTTCAGGTCTTGTAGCAACTCAATCTCCCCGGAACTTTCCATCTCTCGACCGTAGCTTGACACGCTCATGAAATCAATACGTAATGGCATATCCAGGTTACGAATAAGATCGGACATAAAAACAAAATTGCCCTTGAGGATACCAACGAGGACCGGGTTCTTGTTGTGATAGTCCTCTCTGAGTTGTGCAGCTAGTTTAGCTACTTTTTCGCGGATTTGCTCTCTGGTGATTAGGACTTCCAGCTTTTCCAAATAGCCTCCTTGATCCTATCCCATACAGGTTCGACACCTAGACTAGCAGAGTTACCATCCATTGACAAGCCCATCTCTCTACGTTTACTCACTATGTTGAACACATGTATATCACATTGACTTGGGTAGTTGGCCTTGTTATAATTCACGGGAATTGATACCCATAGTGGATTCTCTATTTTCAGGAGGAGCACTTTCTATGCCAAAACGTATTAAGAAAACAATCCGTGAAATAAAAGACTTCCCCAAACCAGGAATAGGTTTCAAGGATATCACACCAATTCTTCACGATCCAGACACTTTCAGACACACCGTTTTACTGATGTCATCATGGGCTTCAACCAAAGAGGCTGATATAATTGTTGGCATTGAAAGCCGTGGTTTCATATTTGGGGCACCTATTGCGCTTCAAATCGGAGCCGGTTTTGTTCCCGTAAGGAAACGCGGTAAACTACCTCGGGATACTATCGAAGTAGAAGCACCAAATGAATATGCTGTTGAATATTTCGAAATTCACTCCGAAGATATCAAGCCAGGAGAGCGCGTAGTGATCGTTGATGATCTTCTGGCCACTGGCGGATCGATGGCAAGTGCAATTGAACTGGTGAAAAAGCTCGGGGGAGACGTCGTGGGAGTTGTGCTCGTCGTGGAACTCTCCTTCCTGGCAGGATTAGACAAAATCAAAGCAGCATATCCGGATGTCGAGGTATTCACACTGGTTCAGTATGATGAGGAGTGACGTTTTGATACTGACATCATACAGCCCTTGTGTTATGTCAACAACCGTGGATTTAATTCACCCAGGCCTGGTTATATTCACGTAAGTATTGAAGGCATTTGAAGATGAGCTTGTTCATATTATTTGAAGGTGTTGAAGGGAGCGGCAAGAGCACGCAAGCCCAAACGCTTAAACGACACCTCGTCAAACTGGGATTACCGGTGGTTCTGGTGAAGGAACCCGGGAGTACCGCAGTAGGCAACGCT
Source organism: uncultured Dehalococcoidia bacterium (assembly GCA_964634125.1). GTDB lineage: Bacteria > Chloroflexota > Dehalococcoidia > SZUA-161 > SpSt-899 > JABMQN01. The sequence continues at coordinate 2,595 of CAZWIP010000163.1, read as the reverse complement.
TCCAGAAAACTCCTCAAACATCGTCTGGATATTCGTATTGACCCGGTCACCGAGCTTCTCCTTTTTTCTGCTGCCCGTTCTCAACTCGTCGCCGAGGTCATTCGTCCCGCTCTGGCTAAAGACCAGATCGTCATCTGCGACCGCTATGCGGAATCAACTCTGGCATATCAGGGATACGGACGCGGTCTGGATTTAAACACCATTCGAACCATTAATGAGATCTCCACCGGAGGTCTCAGGCCCGATCTCATCATCCTCCCGGACATCGACGTTGAAGAAGGCCTTTCTCGAAAAGGCACCGCAGCAACCAATGACCGCTTTGAAAGAGAGACTATCTCGTTTCACCATCGGGTACGGAAAGGATATTTGGAAATGGCAAAGAAGGAACCGGACCGATGGTTTGTGGTGGATTCCTCTCAACCAAAGCGGAGGATATCCAAACTGATCTGGCAAAAAGTTCAGAGCTACCTCCCTTTATCTTGGTAACCAATTGTCGGAGATAGTGACATTCCCACACAGGCTAGAATTATATGATAATGGATGTCATTATTGAATAAAATGAATAACCTTATTGCTGTCAGAATACTTGCATTATTCGCTATTCGCGAATAGAATATAGCTATGATGTTAAAACCTCAGGATATTTGTATCTTATTGAAGCTAGTAGCTCAAGGCAAAAGTGAGTGGTCATACTCATCTCTTGCCCGAGAATTAATTATGAGTCCTTCAGAGGTACATGCTGGTATCAAGCGTGCTACGACGGCGAGGCTTTACGATAGCCACCGCAAAACACCCAACAAGAAAGCTCTAGAAGAGTTCATTGTACATGGAGTGAAATATGCGTATCCGCCCGAACTTGGAGGACTCACGAGGGGAATCCCAACAAGTTACGCGGCTCCCCCATTGAATAGGATTATCTCTCAACCGTCCGAAGATCCTCCGGTTTGGCCGTTCGCAGAGGGAGACGTCATGGGTTTTGCATTCTCCCCATTATTCAGGTCCGTGCCGAAGGCAGTTTCCATCGACTCAAAACTATATGAATTACTTGCTTTAGTTGACGCGATTCGAGGAGGACGCGCCCGTGAACGCGACATTGCCGTGCGAGAAATTAGAAACAGGCTAAGTATCAAGTAATGGAATCGCCTGTTACTCTAGAAGCGATCAAGCTTGTCGCAAGACGACTCGATTATCTCAAGGATGATGTAGTTTTCCTGGGTGGTTGTGCTACAGGGCTTCTTGTAACCAGCACGGCAGCCCCCTCTATCCGTCCGACAATGGACATCGATATTATTGTTGAGATTGCATCACGATCGGAATACTATACTCTTGAAGGTAATCTGCGAAAGCTTGGATTCAAACCAAAAACCGGTGAGCATGAACCACTTTGCCGATGGACTGTTGATGATATTACTGTTGATATCATGCCAACGGATGCAGAAATACTTGGTTTTTCGAATCGATGGTACTCTGCCACTATCAACCACTCAGAGATAATGGTACTCGACGAAACCCTGAAAATAAGAATCGCAAAAGCATCGTATTTTATTGCGACCAAAATAGAAGCGTTTCACGGGCGAGGAAAGGGTGAATATCTTGGTAGCCATGATATTGAGGACATCATTACCATAATCGACGGACGAGAGGAACTTGTTGAAGAGATTTCTTCAACTTCACCTGAATTAAAATCGTATATATCCGAAGCATTCAAGTTATTTTTATCTGACGAATCATTTGTTGAATCGATTTCAGGACATCTTTTACCAGATGATGCCAGTCAAGACCGACGACCTTTTATCCTGGAAAGGATGAATAGAATCGCCAAAATGAAATAATCCTGAGGTGTTGTAAGGTTGATAGAAAAAATGAGGGGGCGGGGATACCTCCCTGCCGGGGCTTAGCGTGTCCCAATACCTTCTCGGGTGGACGGTGGAAAAGTATATGCATGACCATCAGAGGTGCCGCGGGAATGGACAAGTAGGGCAAACGCATTTTAATCAGCTGCAGATATGGAGCATAACTGATTTCCACAGATGTCAGGCGAGACGCCTGACCTACGATAGCGAACTGAAAGGGATTCATTGGACGGGCATCTTGCCCGTCACGAGCAATGAGATTATACTGAAGCGCCCCACAATAAAATAAGATTGCCCTGTATCATTTGGATTTTCCTTGACAGTTACGTTATCAAATAGCTATAATTTTCATTGGCCCAATTTTTTTCGGAGGGAGGCGATGCTGGTTGGCTGAAATACATATAGACGACAATGAATCGATAGAAAGCGCTCTTAGGCGATTCAGCAAAAAAGTGCAAAACGACGGCATTCTCAGTGAGTACCGTCGGCGCCAGTTCTTTGAGAAACCATCGGTTGTGCGTAAAAAGAAACGCGCCACCAAGAAGCGCAAGAGTATGCGAAGCTCAAAAGGCGCATACTTCGGTAAATAATTCAATCCCTTAAGGAGAGACACCTTGACGCTGCAGGAACGGCTGGCAGCCGATCTTAAGGAGACTATGAAGTCAGGCGATAAAGCACGGCTGAGTGCGCTTCGTCTGGCAAAGGCAGCGGTCAAGAATGCGGAGATCGCCAAACGTCAGCC
>CAZWIP010000162.1:0-7119 GCA_964634125.1 uncultured Dehalococcoidia bacterium | reverse complement strand
ATTTCTGTCAACCCTCAATACCGTATAAGGCAGTATGAATGATTTTGGCCTTGGATAAGCGTCTTGAACCCTTTGTAAATTTCCAGCGTGTTCTCAACCTATTACTTCGTTTGAGCTTATCTCTGACGTACTCATATTCAATGTTATCCAGTTCACCTCCAAATCCTGGCTCAATCAGTCGTTTCTTGTAGAACTCAAGGAGAGTCGGGTCATCCTGATAATGTTCCTCAAGTGAATCCATTTTCTTTTTACCCATCTACAAACCCTCCAAGACAAATCTCAACTGAGGTGATGTATCAGGTTTCTGCTGTTCCCTTTTAGTAGAAACAGGTTTTCCTTCGTAATCCCAGTACCGAAGGGGAAGGGCATATTGTTCTCCATACCTACGGTTAAACTTAAACATATAATTACTAAAGGTTTCGCTGCTAGTGTTGTATTTGGTTCCAGTTTCAGAATCTATAACTTCTATACTTTGACATTTTGAGAGAATGTGAGTATCAAAAGCGTATGAATCAATGGCTATTGCCGGGGGACTGTGGAGCAGATGTTTGGAGCCGTTGATTTTTTTCTTGAAAACCAGACCTCTAATTGAACCGATAAAATTCCCATCAGTGGAGTATATCGGTTGTTTGTGCTGTGTGTTATAATTACGTCGAACCGACATTAGATGCTCCTTTAAGTATTTTTTGTTGGTTTCGGGAAGCTGTGGTTGCGCAGTGGCCAGCTGGTACCACAGCTTCTTCATATATATCCCTGGAATTTATCCATTAAACACAATCAATTCTTACCCCCTCCCTGCTAGGTACTAACAGTTTTTTTATTTCCTCAATATCCTCTTGGGTGTAGACTCGCCAACCATTGAGGTCCCTCCGAGCCTTGGGGATTTTTTCTCTCTTCTCGGCTTCTCTCAGCCACCGTTCTGAGCAACCAAGTTCCCTTGCTGCTCTACTGAGCGTTATAGTCTCCAAGTTATACCTCCTTTTGCTATGTGTTAACCTATGTTATACTTAGCCACAAATTCATAGGGGTAAATTTTGTCGAAAAAATGTCGAAAAAATGTTCACCAACATTTCGATTTGTTTAGCATGCGAACATGAGTAATAAACCAGATAATTGGAATGAAACTAAGCTCCAATGGAGTACCAGAACTGAGATTTATCTTCTTTGGGCTCAAGGGCACACGCATGACCAAATTCAAGCACAGCTTGAATCTAAACAAGAAAAGTTTCCAGATGCTCCTGGGAACAGACAGACAATCGGTAGGGCAATTAAGGACCTAAACCGTATACCTATTGAACTTGCGAGGCAATTAGTTGCCGAATGTCCAGTAGTTAAATCCCAACTTGAGAAAAAAAGGCCAGACCTAAAAGGCCAGTTGGACAAACCTGATTCAGAGCACAAGGGGATTGCTCAAAAACAAGAAGACTCAGATGTTCCTCAAAAGGTTGAAGGTTCTGAACAGGGAGGAAGTCTACCTGTAGATACACCTCGGATTCATATGTCAGAAGCCGCACTGAAGAAGCATCACGAGCTTATGACTGCCATTGCTTCTGAAGTATTGGATATCCTGAAGAACAAAGAAATAATAGATTCTCAAAATAGAAGGCACGTTTTTAGTTGGGCATATAGGTCCCCATCCGAGGCCATTGAAGAAGAGCATGCCTGTATAGTGTGTACTGGGCGTCCGGAATCGTTAGACGACATTGACTGGGAACGATTCAGCCAGCATATGGAAAGTAAAGATAACCCGCGGGTATATCATGAATGGCAGGAAATGGCTCAGGAGCTACAACAGCAACTTGATGGTCTACTAAAGTTTGTTAAAGACACTATAGCTAAGGCAGTTTCCAGCATATACCCTTTAATGGAGAAATCGTTCAGGGATTACTTTCCCAACTACGATGAATCGCGTATTACTCAGCTACTGGAAATGATGAGAAGTCATTTTCAACGCCATACATATGAAAGTATTGTGTTTGATGAACCCTGCGATGAGAAAACACTATTGCTCATAACATTTTACCTACATGTTCGAGAAAGAACTACGTATCGAGATGTATTGCCAGAACAGGTTGCATTTGAAGTTGAAGGTGTGCTCAGAAAAACACTTGATAAATGCTTGGAACGACCTGAAGTTGCAGGGATATCACAGCTAGATTCTGAATTAAAGCAACTGTTCCCCTCACTTGAGGAAGAATTGAGATTGATTATCGCTAGAGAGGTAATCCCCGGCAAGTGTGAGGTATGTGGTGGTTTTCAGGAATAAAATAGGGAGCCCGTTGGAGGGCAGGTATTTGAGGAACATCAGAATAAGAACCATGATAGAAGAGTTTTCGATAAATCTGACTCATAGACTCTGGATTACGGGATGAAATGAAGAAATTACTATTGATTCTAGTCGTAATCAGCCTGCTGGTCATTGGGTGTGATAGCGGCGTATCTCAAGAGGAATATGATGAGGCTATAGCCCAACAGGAGTTGGCGGATGCAAAGGCTCAGGAACTACAAGAAGAACTCGACAAATCTCAAGAGGACAATGAGGCATTACAGACACGGTACGACAATGTTGTCAGTTTGTTGGGTGACGCAAATGATAAAATTGAAAGACTCGAAAATGAGCTAAAAGGCTCTACAAAGCCACTAACAGTTCACTATATTGACGTAGGTCAGGGAGATGCCATTTTCATTGACGTTGATGATACTGAAGTGTTAATAGATGGAGGGGATGGGAAAACAAGCATAGCTGAATACTTATCTGAATACGTTGATGGTGCACTTGAAGTAATGGTGGCAACACATCCCCATGCTGACCATATTGGTGGATTGGTTGAAGTGTTGGATAGCTACGGTGTCAACGAAATCTGGCACAATGGAGAAAACTATACCTCCCAAACGTACAGTGAATTTGTTGACAGCATGGAATCCGAAGGAGCCACAATTCGAGAAGCACGTCTTGGAGATATATTTCAGGTTGGTGCTCTCGTATTTACGGTTCTCAATCCTTCTAATATGACTGACAACACGAATAATAACTCTATTATCCTTAGTCTAACGTATGGGGATATTGATTTCTTATTTACAGGTGATGCTGAAAAGGAAGCTGAACAACAAATGCTTTCTCAAAGCATCGTGCAAATTCCTGACATTGAGATACTGAAAGTGGGGCATCATGGCTCTTCTAGCTCATCTTGCCAAGAATTTTTAGAGCTTATTGAGCCAGAGCTAGCAATCTATATGGCAGGTGTCAATAACAGTTATGGACATCCACACAATAAAACAATACAGAAGCTTGCGGACTTAGGAACACAAGTCCTCGGCACTGACATTAACGGCACTATTGTTGTCAATTACAATAGAACAGGATATACACTTACTTGTGAGAAAGGGTGTGAGCCTTCAGCTATTCTCACAGTTTCCCAAATGCAAATATCCCCTAAAACCCCCCATGTAGGTGAAATATTCACTATTCAAGCGTTAATCTCTAGTCAAGGTACAGCTGAAAGGACTTACCTCGCTGTACTCACAATCAATGATACTGAAGTTGATAGCAATTATGTTGTCGTTGGTGCTAATGAAGATGAAGTTGTTACGTTTACTTATTCTCTAAATACCAAAGGTACATATACTGCGATGATAGGTGATGTGGACATCTCTTTCACAATCACTGGTTCAGACCCTCCACCTCCTCCACCTCCGTGCTCATGTTCAAGTGACAAATATAACTGTTCTGATTTTTCGAATCATACCGAAGCACAAGCTTGTTATACATATTGCCTATCGGCAACTGGTCGTGATGTTCATAGGCTTGATGGAGACAAAGACGGCAGTGCTTGCGAAAGTTTGCCATAAAAAGTGCATCGGAACAATAAAGAACCATGAAAACGAAAAAACGTATACTGCTATCAACCTACGATAAGATTATTGATAACATGCTATCTAAATTGATTAGTCGGGAGTTTGGAAATAGCTATGATTTGGAGTTTGTATCTTGGGAAAAACCGTTTGAACATGATTGGTCAAACCCTGCTGAAACTGATGGATTTGATATCTACATATTACTACTGAATAACTGTGTAGCTGGTCAATATAACTGGCCCCAATGTACAAAAAGCCTATCAAGCAAAGAAAGAGGCCTATGGCTCATCCAACATCTCAGAGACACACACAATAAACCAGTCATTATCTTCACAGCTTGGGCAAATGAGGACAGTACTATCTTGCCAAAGGCAAATGAAGCTGGTGCTACGTACGCTTTCCCAGCCCCATTTGATGCTAGTGATATGATGCTAGCTATAGACAAATGTATCGAAAGAGTTGACTAACTACCCAACGGTGCCTTGTACAGCTTCAGGCTGTCATGAAAAGTAACTGACCTGGTGTATCTCTGCACCATCTCCAATGATTCCCACCTGCCAAGGTCTTTGATGGTCATTGTGTCTACCCCTGCTTTTCTCAATAGACAAGCGAAGGTTCTGCGGAAGGTATGAGGATTGCAGGGAAGGCCAGTTTGTTTACTCAGAGTGTTAAGCATTCCCTTAATTCCCCAGAACCCGATATCCCACACTGGTTCTCGTGGTCCCGGTTTATATTGAGCAATCCATTCCCTAAGATGTTGTTCTGACAAATCACCGAAGGGTGCATACCCTTCCTTGTTACCTTTACCGATAACCTTTACTGTGTGATTCTCCCAATCTATATCAGACCTTTTCAGGTTGGCAAGCTCCGAAAGCCTTAACCCGGATTCGGTGAACAAAGCAATAATTGCCTTATCACGTTTCCATTCAGCTTTATCGATTAATATACTCACCTCTTCCTTAGTGAGACTGGGCAATATTAATTTCGGTCTTTTGGGCGGTTCGACTAATGCCACCGGATTATCGCTCATTCTCAGGTTATACCCAGCTCTAGGGCTATAAAGCCAATTAAAAAACACAGATATTGCCCTGAAATAGGCATGCTTGCCACCGGTAGTGCAAGAAAGCGAATCCAGATATTTGCTGCACTGCCTGGCATTTGGTGCAAGGCCCAAAATGGGTATAGATTTGGTCAGATATTTCCTGTAGAAGTCAATTGTACTTGGTGAGGTACCTTCTCGCCTAGAAGTGATAAAGAGTTCGATGGCTCGAAGTGCTTCGGTATCTCTTCTACCCTCTGTAGTCTTGATATGATATTCGTTTAGTGCTTTAATGAGCGTCTCTGATGGTGGACGGTTACCTGCTTTAACTTGCGAAATATAAGATTTGCTTAACTTGCTTAACTCTGCAAGCTGAGAAACCGTCATTTTGTTAAGCAATTTCAAGGCGCAGACAGGGATTCGAATTCCCTTGGGGCCACCACCTTCCCGATCGTGACCCCGAAACTAGGCCTTTTGAGTGTTTAACAGATTTGCTTAACTTTTTCACTCTATCCTCCTTTCTTTTTCTTTGGTTTCCTCTTTCTCTCGTAGTCCAGAATGAGGTTGCTTGCCATATGGAGACAGAAGCCTGAATTGAGAATAGCATGAAGAGTCTGATATGGTTTCCCACCTTCCTTTTTTGATTTGTGCCAAATAGATGCGTTAATTCCTTTGAAATATATCGTTGCTGTGACATTAACAAGTTCCAATGTTATGGACTGGGTTAAGAAATATAATGCCCGGCTTCACGCTCTACCATTAGTGTGACAGCATTATACGCCTTCAGGGGAATGGAGGCAAGTGTGTGAGGCTGTCGTTGAAGATGAAAGACTATCGCCATTCTTCGGTGTGATCTCGGAAGCAAACAAGGGTTTAAAGGATATTGCACCTTTTAAGTACCATTCAATCATTTGTAGATGGCTTTTAAATCCCCTGTGTTTGAATTGGCCCTACCTTGTAGCACGAGATTTTATTATGAACCTTACTAGTAATGGCAATAGTACGATTGCATAAATCAATCCGAGGATGCTATTGATAGTATACGCTTTGGTCCCGATTTTAAACTCATTCTTTAATTCGCCTAACTCAAGCGGATAGACTCCCGGGTCCTTTTTAACAATCAAGAAGTTCACCGTTTCGTTAGCGCCGGAATCAAGAAATACTTCTTCTGTGTGCTGTGTTTTGTGTTTGCTGCCAACACTTAGTACGGCGCTATAAGTCCCAGACGTAGTGCCAACGTTTCTTACTCCTACAGTCACATTGAAGTTCTTTTCTTCTATACGCCATGAACGGTTTGTATTAGGATCGACTTTGAGGTCACTGATCTCCAATGCAAGGTCTCCATCATCAATAGTGAATGACTGATTTGATCTCATCAAATCGTCATCATCATTATCACTACATGCCAACATACCAAGAGCGAAAACCGGTATTAGCAGAAGCACCAAAGGAACTATTGCCTTTCTCATTTCCACCTCCGATTCGTTATTGCCTGCCCAACAATTATTAAATTGCAAAAGCGCAATATAAGCCATTGAGTGTTGATTGAAAACCTAATATTGTTGCTCATCGGTTTCCACTATCCTACACCTCCACTCCACAGCTAGTCAAGCAGTTGCATTTCAAAAATGGTGTATATCCGAAATCGCGATTTAGAAAGCCCTGCATGAATCCCTGATGGGAAGCTACCGGGTATGGGGGATGGCAATGGTGTTCTATGTATATATCATGGGAACGCCATAGCATAACCGCCCATAGGGTTTTCGACGGTTGCCCGGACGGTATTGCTATTGAATTATTATTGTTATAAAATGGTTTACTTAAAAATTTAGGGTGGAAGCATCATACAATGGAATACGATGCAAGTTACTACGAGCTAAGTTCTAAATATGCAAAGTTGTTAGTTGAAGCCCAGAATAAACGTGATGAGATTACACCCATTGAAAAATTAGGATTTCAAGAAGGATTTATTTTCACTGAGGAAGGATATTTTACAACTCCATCATCTGGTGTAGACCTTATCAATTTACAGGAAGAACTAGAGTCCATTGAGAAAGAAATATATAAAACCATACGCAAACTTCAACGGCATGTTATAGAATTGAAACCTAAGGTAAGGAGATAAACCCCTAGACCCCTAATCCCCACCAAAAAAGCGACAATCAATTCATGTCAATTTTCAGGATCTTTGGGCCACCCATTTTCACAAACATTGTACCACCCTG
>CAZWIP010000161.1:0-7133 GCA_964634125.1 uncultured Dehalococcoidia bacterium | reverse complement strand
TCTCCATACAGCCACTATATCACAAAGTGACTATTAGTGTTAACAGGCCCTAGCAAATCCCATCTCATCCCGGGTTTCAGTGTCACAGGATTGTCGAATACAAATGTGATCAACCACTGGTGTTCTACAGGGCTTTTCTGGATTGCGTCCAGTTTCTGGCTTATTGCTTCAGAAATCCATGTTTTGTCGGGGTCAATACTTGAATCAGTGAATTGAAGTTTGAGTTTTGTTTCTCCTGCTGTTACCCTATTATGTTCACTGTTGGATCTACTGGCGGCTAGGTAGAATGTGACAGCCGATATTTCGCTTGTGGGGAAATCACCTGGAAGGTTACCGAAATGTTGCGTATTACATCCACAGCAGGAACTGCCGCCTGCGAAAATGTACATGCCTTCACTTCGGGTTCCATCAGATTTGTATAGTATTTCGTCATCATTAGGAGGCGTATCTGCCAATGCCATGGGTAGATTGAAGGAAACAAGGAAAATCACGAGCATGAAAAAAGGAATGAATCTTGGGCTAGAAGTAGGCTTCAAGATAGTCACCTCCCTAATACCGTGATAGGATAATAGCGCAGGGATGGAATAACAAAAAGGTTGTTCAGCTATTGCTGAACAACCTTTTTACTACTGTCAGTCGAACCTTGACTCAGCCGATTTGCATACCTTGAGTGGACCATTATCCCCCTCAATCGGTCGTTCCGGCCTATTTGGTGCTGCGATTCTACATCTTATTCAAATACCTGTCAAGGTGTGGGAGATCAGAACATTCCCGTAATGTCTTGCACGATGCACATGGCGAAGAATAAAACAATCCCGGTCAGTGTTAAACCGAGTCCAATAACCGCCAAAGTAGCTCCTCCCAACGCTAATCCGGAAATAAAAATGGTTAGAATGCCCATAATCAGACCAATTAGTCCAATGATTGCTATACCAACTCCGACCCATGGCAGCAGATTCATCCACCGTGACGACATTATCACTTTTCTGCCAATACTCCGGCCACCTTTTTTAATCATCGAACCTGCTCCTACTTGATATAGTTTCCTTGTCAACCAATATGAGGTTTATAATTGGAGATTATCGGTGTGAAAACGGTATTCTAACTCGAATCTTTGACCAGGTAAACAGCGCCGATAAGCCCCAGTGTTCCGGTATCCATCAATGCGGCTATCACCAGAAAATGGGCTTTCTTCAGGTAATGGGCAAAGAAAAAAACCATCACTCCATATGTGATAGGCAATAGCACTGAAATAAATACTGGGAGAAAAATGAATGCCTTTGGCAAGCCAACACCGAGTTTATCCGGGAGGTCTGGATATATGGCGATGCAAAAGACCACAAATACGAGGTATGGTATGAAGACCGTCATGAACAACATTAATTTGGTTGAAAGTTTTTCTACCATATTACTCCCCGATTTGCTAACTCGAAGAAATTCACTGCATTCTCCGTTGTCTTTTGGGCTACAACATCCGGACCCATACCCTTGAGTTTTGCTACCACTTCCAGAATTGTAGTAGCGACATCCGCCGGCTCAGATGGACGGGCAAGGTCTGTGCCTCTATGATAAACTACTGGAGTATCAGTTTCCAGCATCAGGTTATCTAACGGTGTTTTCTCAATCGCCTGAGTATGCTCTGCGCCGTATTCTACAGCGGGTGTTGCCGAAGTGAAATAACCTGCAGTGTGAAGCTCACCCAGGACACTAAGAGGCCCGCTATACCAGTGAAAAACAGCTTTCTTAATCTGTGATTCTTTAACGATATTCAAGCAGTCTCTCCAGGAATATCTTGAGTGAACCGAGACTGGTTTATTGAATTTCCTGGCTATCTCAAGCACATCTTTCAGTACCTGATGCTGCGTGTCCTTATCTGCTCGTTGCCTTACTTTTTTATGATAGTCTAAACCTATTTCACCTATTGCCACGGATTTGTCTATATTATCCCGTATGAACTGAAGATTGCGTTCTATCGCTTCAGTGGTCTCTCCCAGATTCTGGGGATGACAGCCAAGTGCCGGGAATACAAATGACTTGTATTGATCAGCGATTTCCAATACTCGATTATTGGATTCGTAATCTACACCGACAGCGATTATGGCAATCAAACCTGAATCCTTGGCTTTTGCAATTGCTGCGGCCAGGTCTTCGACCTCGTCGAGATGAGCATGGGTGTCAATTAATTTAACATGATTCATACAAATTAGATCGTTTCTAGCGTTAAGTCATCGATGGTTTTCACTTCAGCTGAAAGGTCCGTTATAGCTATGGTTCTCTGGGGGACTGTGGATCGATACGCAGATGAAGTAAAGATGGTAAGACACCTGCGATCGTACATCATCTGCATTGCGTTTGGTTGATGTGACCTGATTAGTACATTCTTTTCCAGATTGTTCATGGTGTTCTCAAATCGGTTCCGGCCAAACAGAGGTCTGCTGGAAAAATAACTGCTACCAAGGTGATCACCTTCCTCCTCACTCCAATCGCCCCATGTAATATGATGCCAGAGTTCGTCGCCAAAATCGATAGAGTTGATATCTTCAAGGCGTTTAATATCCGGTAGAGCACCATGGGTAGCAATTATTCCATTTGCCGTCGAAACGGCCAGGGGGAGTTTGGATAGAACTGAAGCGCATTTATCGTACAATTCAGGGCTGAGGCGCTCCCAGAAATCGGCGGGGTGAAATGGGATAGTCTGCTGGCCTTCGTGGTTTCCCATTAGAAGGAAAAGACTATCGGGGTTTTCCAGTTTCATTCTTAGAAGTATGCTCAGGTTTTCCTCTGATGCCGGACCACGGTCTACATAGTCGCCCAGAAAAACAAATTTATTTTCAAGGTTCAGGTATTTTTCAAATATCCTTTGGGTTGCATCGAGATCGCCGTGAGTATCACCCACGAAAATCACTCGGCCGGATTCGATCTGGATCAGATTGCTTTCTTCTTCGAATACCTTCTCGGCCTTGTTGAGCAAGTCGATGGTCTCGTCTTTTAGCACAGTATTCAAACCTTCATAGCGCGAGGCTTTGGCCTTGCTTTGGGCGACCCTGAAGGATCGCGCCGGATTATTCTGACTGGCAATGTGGGCAAAAATAAGTACCGCGTCCTCGAATGCTGATTCGGGTGATGGGAGATCCACAGGTCAGGCATACTTCACCCCGTCGATGCGCTACCCGAAACTGGGTATGCGCCATACCTTCCGCACCATCAGGCAGCCGATAGGTACTGATGCTGGCTCCGTTGTGCCGTATTCCCCGTTCCAGTACTTCAATTATGGAATCGTGCAAACCGTTGATCTCGCCTATGCCAAGGTCTTTGGCCCTTTTTAAAGGATGAATTCTGGCAGCAAATAAAGCTTCGTCGGCGTACATGTTCCCAATGCCGGCAATAGCATGCTGATCGCAGAGAAGCGCTTTTATTGGTATACCATGACGATTGGCTACCTGGCTTAATAATCCTGGAGTGAAATTACTGTCCAAAGGTTCCGGTCCCAGTTTACCGATTACTTCTTGTTCATCCTTTACCAGCCAGAGCGATCCGAATTTGCGCTGATCGATAAAGTAAAGGTCCGTTCCATTCAATCGAAAAATTGCTGTAGTGTGTTTTTGATCGGAATTCGTCTCGAATAATAGTGCCCCGGTCATTTTAAGGTGCAGAATCATGGTTTTGCCATCGGATAGATCAAAAAGGAAATATTTGCCTCGGCGGCGTATGCCCTTAAATATTTGTCCGATCAATCCCTGGCGGAACTCATCAGGCGATGGCTTTGAAAGCGCTTTTTGCCAGAATAGCTCAACGTCTACAATACTCTGTCCCACAACAACAGGAACGAGTGCGTTTTTGATGGTTTCGACTTCCGGTAGCTCAGGCATTGTTTACAGAGGAATTATAGCAGAAATCTCATAATGCAAGCTATTTAGAGTATCTTGTTCTATGGACTTCTTCCAAAGGCTGTAATCAAGCTCAATGTGTGGTAAAATCAAATGCCTTAATTCGAAGTGAGGTTTGCCCCTGTATTCTATCGGTATATTGACCATAGATGAAGGAGGTTCCAAGCATGATTGACGAAGTCTATGAAAAGCTCGCTGAGGTTCTCAATACCCTGCCAAATGGTTTTCCGGCCACTGACAGCGGAGTGGAAATCAAGCTGCTCAAGAAAATATTTACCCCTGGGCAAGCTGAGCTTTTCTGTGATATGAGGCTGACTTATGAAACCGCCGAGAAAGTAGCCAAGCGCACCGGGCGTCCTTTGGAAGGTCTCGAGGACAAACTCTTCTCGATGTGGGAACGGGGTCAGCTCTTTTCAATTAATATTGGCGGAGTCCGGGTGTACAAAATGATGCCCTGGATTTTAGGAATTTATGAGTTCCAGTTGGCTCACCTTGATGAAGAGTTTGCCGAGCTCAATGAGGGATACTTCCCCATCTTTGGAAAGCAGTTTTTCGAGAATAAGCCTCAATTGATGCAGACTATCCCTATTGAAGAAAGTATCTCCATTAGCCAGAATGCGCTGACTTACGAGAGGATTTCAACTATTATCGAAAATGGCCAGTCTTTCATGGTGCAGGACTGCATATGTAAAAAAGAACAGGGCATTCTGGGCAAACCCTGCGAAAAGCCTTTGGAAGTTTGTCTGGTCATTGCCCCGATCCCCGGAGTCTTGGATGACCGTCCTTGGGGTCGTGCCATTTCCAAGGAAGAGGCCTATGATTTGCTCAGGACTACCGAGGAAGCTGGCTTGGTGCACTTGGCCAGCAATGTGCAGAAGGGCCAGTATTATATCTGCAATTGCTGTGGGTGTTGCTGTGGAATCCTGAGAGGTATCAACGAACTGGGTATTCCCGCTTCTCATGTTATCAACTCCCACTACTATGCTGAGATCGATCCAGATAAATGTAGTGTCTGTGGCATCTGTGCCGATGAACGCTGTCAGGTGAATGCCATCGAGAAGGGTGAAGATTCCTATAGCGTCATCAGGGAGAAATGCATTGGGTGTGGGCTGTGCGTATCAACCTGTCCCGAAGAAGCCATCCAACTGATCCACAAGAAACCGGAGGAACTGGTACCTCCTCCGATAACAGAAGAACAGTGGTACGAAGAGCGGGGACGCCTACGTGGTGTGGATTTTGGAGCTTTTCAGTAGAGTGCTGCTTATGGTGTCTTATGCAGCAACGTTGACCCACTGTAATTTGCTCGAATAAAAAGTGGTTTCGGGGCGAGCTCAATAAACCGCACACTCGTGGCAGACCTAGAGATTTCCCTTTATCTGTTCTGCCAACGACTGGTTCATGCCCGGGACAGAAGAAAGTTCATCGAGAGTAGCTTCTTTGATACCTTGAATAGAACCAAACCGTTTGATGAGGGCTCGTTTTCGCTTTGGCCCGATACCAGGCACCCAGTCCAGTTGAGAGGAAAGGCCGGTTTTCTTGCGAATCTTGGTGTGATATGAGATAGCAAAACGATGGGCTTCGTCTCTGATCCGTTGCAACAAATAGAGGCCTTGTGAGTTTCGAGGCAGCACGATAGGTTCGGATTTTTCAGGAATAAAAACCTCTTCGTTTTCCTTGGCTATACTGGCTACCGGGATTGAATCGATTCCCAATTCATTCATCACGCTGAGTATAGCGTGGAGATGGCCTCGGCCTCCATCGATGAGAATCAGGTCAGGCACAACAGACCAACCTTTCTTGTCGTTTTGTTCTTTTTGAATTCCTCTAGCGAAGCGTCTGCGGAGAACTTCCTGCATCATAGCGTAGTCATCGATGCCGCTGACGGCCTTGATTTTGAATCTACGGTAATGTGCAGATTTAGGGCGTCCGTCCTCGAATACTACCATGCTCCCAACTGCGGCGGTTCCACGGATATTGGAAATATCGTAGCACTCCATACGCTTAGGCATCCTGGGTAAATGGAGTTGGGTCTTGAGTTCTTCCAATGCAGCTGCTGTTTTCCCAGTATCGGCGAGCCACTTAATCCGTGATTGCTCAAGCAACTCGGCGGCATTTTCAGTAACCATGTCAATAAGTTTCTTTTTCTCTCCTCGCTGTGGAACTGTTACTCTGACCCTGCGGCCGAGCTTGCTCCCAAGCCAGCGCTCTATTAGCAGTTTATCTTCCGGATCTATCTGGAGTAGTATGTTCGGGGGAATGTCTGTACCGATGCTGTAAAACTGTTCTACAAAGCTTGTCATTACTTTACCTGGCTCCTCATCTTGCACACCTTGTAGGATGAAGTGCTCTTTGCCCATAAGTTTACCCCCGCGAACGAAGAACACCTGGGCACAAGCTTCATTTTTATTTTGAGCGATAGCTATGATGTCCTCGTTGATCTTGCGGGAAGAGACGACTTTCTGCTGCTCCATGATACTCTCGATTGATTGAAGCTGGTCACGCAATGAGGCAGCACGTTCAAACTCAAGTTTTTTGGATGATTGGGTCATATTTCGCTTGAGTTGGCGTATGACGCGGTCGTGTTTGCCTTCGAGGAAGAGAATCACCTCCCTGACGATTTCTTTATATTTATCCGGACTGATAGCGCCAATACAGGGCCCGGAACAGTTATTGATGTGATATTTCAAACAGGGACGACGGTCGGTTCCGGTGATAGGTTTCTTGCATGTTCGGTAGGGAAAGAGTTTGTTGAGAAGGTTCATAGTATGACGAAGGGAAGTAACGCTGGCGAAAGGGCCAAAATATCGGCTGCCGTCATCGGTGAGTCGCCGGGTTATGTAGGCGCGCGGCCATTCGTCAGAAACAGTGATTTTGAGATAGGGGTAGCTCTTATCATCTTTGAGGCGAACGTTGTATCGAGGTTTGTATTTTTTAATGAGGTTGTTTTCAAGTATTATGGCCTCTTGTTCGGAATCGGTTACGATGAAATCAATATCTGCTATGGAGGAAGCCAGTTTTCGAAGTTTATGGGTCGGAGGATGAGAGATGAAATACGATCTTACACGATTGCGCAAGTCATAAGCTTTTCCAACATACAGAACGGTACCTTTGCTATCCCGAAAGAGATATACGCCGGGTTTGTTAGGTAGCAACCTTGATTGAGTTGCCGGGGTTTCCATTTGAAGTGTTCTCTTATGGTTTTACTTTTGAGATGTTCTTAGTTGTTTGGTTGGTGGATGCTGATTT
>CAZWIP010000160.1:0-7281 GCA_964634125.1 uncultured Dehalococcoidia bacterium | reverse complement strand
CTAGTAACAGATACTTACCCTAACCCTAATGATGAGAGTGCTAAAGTATGATGGAATAGCTGAAAGTGTGTGTGTGAAAAGGCTGTTCTTGAGCACCGAAGTGCCGAAGTTAACTGACTGACTGAGAGAGGGGGAGTTGTCCTTAGTGACGCTCCCCTTTTTCTTTTTTTGCCCTTCTTTTATTGGCGTTGACTACAAACAATACTGGCGTTAAACTGGCTGGAGACCACATAACTACAATAAAAAATCATCAAAAAAAGGGAGGTATGGCAGGGAAAATATTAGCTTCGCTCCAAACGTATTTGGAGCGGGAGAAGGGATTCGAACCCTCGACCCCCTCCTTGGCAAGGAGGTGCTCTACCACTGAGCTACTCCCGCATCGCTCCAGCAAGCGTGGTGCCGAGAGGCGGATTTGAACCACCGACACCCGCATTTTCAGTGCGGTGCTCTACCCCTGAGCTACCTCGGCTCATTAGAATTCTACCTTGGCCAGTCGTATTAGTCAAGGCGAGCTTACGTTGCCGGAACGCCTTTATTACAGGTGTCTTTCTCATCTGTAGATTCCTAAAATGCTGTTTTTAAGTTAAGATATTTGCGGTAGTTTGGTGATTGAGGGGGTCTTTTTGGGTAAGAAGTGTATTCTTATATTGGGTGGGGCACGTAGCGGGAAGAGCCGATTTGCCCAGGAACTGGCATGTGGTACAAGTGACAGGGTGCTTTTTGTTGCTACAGCGGAAGCACTTGATGTGGATATGAAACTGAGAATCGAAAACCATCGGGTTGATCGCCCGGAGTCATGGAGAACATTGGAAGTGCCGGTGAATATCGCAAATGGAATTGAACAAAAGGTTGGCGATGCCGAAGTGGTGCTCATAGATTGCATCACTCTCCTCGTTTCAAACATAATGCTGGGTGATGAACGGGGGTTCTCTGACTCAAATGAAATAGATGTTGATGCTATAACAAGAAGAGTGGAGACTGAAATTGAATCGATCAAGGATACAATAGATAGGATGAACACTACTTTCATTATCGTCTCTAATGAAGTTGGACTGGGCCTGGTGCCGGAGAATCGACATGCCAGGATTTATCGCGATGTGTTAGGAAGAGCCAATCAACTAATGGCAGAGTGTGCAGACGAGGTTTATTTTATGATCTCCGGTATTTCCATGAAGGTGAAGGGTTAAATACCAAATGCCAGCCAAAACGCTGATGATTCAGGGGACCGGTTCTTCTGTGGGCAAGAGCATCATTGTTGCAGCCTTGTGCCGAATAATGCGGCAAGATGGATTCCGGGTAGCGCCGTTCAAATCGCAAAACATGGCGCTCAATTCCTTTGTTACCAGGGAAGGTCATGAAATTGGTAGAGCCCAGGTTGTGCAGGCGGAAGCGGCGGGGATCGAACCCCATGTGGATATGAATCCGGTGCTGATAAAACCGGAAGCAGATGCTATGTCGCAAGTGGTGGTTATGGGGAAACCCTGGAAGACCGTGAGCGCACGGGATTACTACAAATATACACCGGAATTACTTCCAATCATCGAGGAATCATTGAACCGATTGTGCTCAAAGTATGATGTGGTGGTTATTGAAGGTGCCGGGAGCCCTGCTGAAATTAACCTCAGACGGCTTGAGATTGTGAACATGAAAATCGCAGACATGGCACAGGCGCCGGTCCTTTTGGTTGGGGATATCGATAAAGGCGGGGTATTCGCTTCTCTGGTGGGGACGGTAGTGCTCTTGAAGGAAGAGGAGCGAAAGTGGATTCAAGGGTTTATCATCAATAAATTTCGGGGTGATATCTCCATTCTCGAACCGGGGCTTGATTATCTTGAAGAAT
Organism: uncultured Dehalococcoidia bacterium; assembly: GCA_964634125.1. Classification (GTDB taxonomy): domain Bacteria; phylum Chloroflexota; class Dehalococcoidia; order SZUA-161; family SpSt-899; genus JABMQN01. The sequence goes on along the minus strand of CAZWIP010000160.1, from coordinate 5,441 downwards.
ATACCGGCAATCCAGTTCTGGGGGTGATTCCTTATTATCATGATATCGTGATTAATGAGGAGGACTCGGTACATAGTATGGGCAACCGTGATAATGAATACCAGATAGATATTGCAGTCATCCATCTTCCCCGGATTTCCAACTCAACTGATTTCGAACCGTTGCAACAAGAATCAGAGGTTCGTCTGCGATATATTACTGCCTTATGGCAACTGGATAATCCGGACTTGATAATTGTGCCCGGTAGCAAGAGCACCATGTCTGATTTGGCTCACCTGAAAGAGACCGGACTGGCTGAAGCGATAGTGAACCATGCTGAGAAAGGAACCCCAGTTATAGGAATCTGTGGAGGTTTCCAGATGCTGGGGGAAAAGATTGAAGATCCACAGGGAATAGAATCGGAGTTTAGGTCTACCGATGGTCTTGGATTGCTTGACATAACAACATTATTTGAGGGCGAGAAGACGACCCATCAAGTGAAGGCAAGGGTTGCTGGCAATGAGGGTCTGTTGAATGGAATAACCGGAAAAGTGCTGACGGGTTATGAGATACATATGGGTCAAACGGTAAAGGGGGATATTTCAAGCGCCTTTGACATTATGGAAAGATCGGAGGGTGAAAAAATCCACAGCGATGGGGCAGTAGGGAGCAATGGTAAGGTGTTTGGTACATATCTTCACGGATTGTTCGATGATGAGGGTTTCCGCCGTTCCCTTTTAGACAACATAAAACCTGGCTATCAATTTGGAAGTTCAAAAAGCAATTTACCATCTAAAGAGGAACAGTATGATAGGCTTGCGGCCTTAGTGCGGGAAAACCTGAATATTGAGAGTATCTACCGCATCTCTGGCCTATAATTAATTGACTAAGCAGGTATGACTATTTCTTGTAGGGAAATTTTACGTGTTTTTTCGTATTGTACTCTTGAATAAAACATGATATGATGCAAAACAACTCAGAAGACATGCGTAGCTAAGAGCATCGTAAGGACAACTTTATTTCAGGGAAAATTGGAGGAGAGACGGGTGTGAAGTTGGAGATGCTGTATAAAGAGTGTCTTTACAACATCATCTCATGAGGAGAACATTATGGGGAACAGTAAAAGCGATGAAGCTATTAAATTGGCGGTGGAAGGACGGTGGGAAGAAGCAGTTTCAATCAACCAGAGTATAATTGAGGTGTCCCCCAGTGATATTGAAGCTAATAATCGTTTGGGGAAGGCCTTGGCGGAACTTGGAAGAAATTCGGAAGCGAGAGATGCATACAACCGAGTTATTGAGATTGATCCTAAAAACACTATTGCACAAAGGAACCTCAAGCGTTTGGTGCATCTCAAGGATGAGAAGCGATCTAAGAAAGATTCTAAAGGAATTGATAGCAGATTCTTTATTCAAGATACAAGCAAGGCCAGGATGGTCAATTTGAAAAACACTGGTAACAAGGAAACATTAGCGAAAATATCTGCTGGCGAAGAGGTCCAGCTTGAGGTAAATGGAAATAAACTCATCGCACTCAATGGTTTTGGTGAGTATTTAGGTAGGGTTGAATCCAAAATTGGTTCTCGGCTTGTGGAATTGATTGAAGGCGGAAATGAATATCGTGCAGCTGTGAGTAGCTCAAGTGACGATACTGTTACCATAATCATCAGGGAAATCTCCCAACATCCAAGTCAATTGGGATACCCCTCATTTCCGCCGGGAGCAGTTAAAGAAATTAACCCCTATGTAAAAGGGTCCCTGGTTATGCACGATATTGAAGATGAACTGGCTGAGGAAATGGGAGAGATGGGTGATTGGGGAGGTGAGGCGGAATCATTTGCGCAGGATGACATTTTGGCTGAAGATGAGACCCCTGCCTTACAAAAAGAGAATGCTGGTAAAACGGCATAGGGGGGATTCATTTACTCTGGAATAATTCTTGCTGCCAGTCCAAGGCTTTCTCTCCACTTGGTGTCTAGTCCATCCACATCGAACTCGTATGCTTCCAGCAAAGCATCATCGTAGCTTGAACCTCTTTTAAACACATCAAGTAATATAGTCATCTTTTCGCTTCCGTAGTTATCGATCAAAAACACTGCAATGCTATAGCTTTGAGCGTAGGCAAGTTTGGCATCATCGGGGTCGGCAGGGAAACTACCTCCCAAACTTCGAATAGAGAACAGAGTATCGTTTGAAATGGCCTTTTCCAGGTCATCCGCAAGATCCTTTCTCAAGTTACCTTCGGCATACATAGCTAAACCTTCATTGAGCCAGGTCGGCAGATCGCTCAAAGGGCTATATGTTACCTGGCGGATAACCAGGTGCGTCAACTCATGAGCAATTGTCCTTTTGCCCCACGATAGACTACTTGGTGATATACCGATTGTAATTATGCCATAGTCGGTAAAGGCAAGACCTCCAGTCCACTCCTGAGGGAATATGAGCGCATCATGCAAATCGCTTGTGCTGGCGTAGATGTAAATTCGGGCTGTTTTTTCAAGGTGAGCGCCTGTATCTTGAGCTAACATCTCAAGTGCTGCCTGTGCAGCGACCATAAGTTCCTGTGCGAAATCATTATCGCCCTGATACCAGAGTAAACGTACATCTCCCTCGACCAATTTGTTCCAGCTATGGCGTGAATCCTCGAATACGAGAGTGGTTAATTCAGTCTCAATTTTATCTCCGGCAGCGTTCGTTATGAGCCATTGGTAATTTATCTCAGCACCTGGGGGAAGGCTGGCTTTTCGAGTGTCCCAGGTCCAGCTTGCTAGAACGTGGTTTTCAGGTGTGAAATCAGGCGTGATGGTGGTAATAACAGAAGCAGTAGTTACTTTGTTAATTTTGTACTGGAGGTCAATATCAACAACCTCATGAGAGCTTTCAATTTCCAGATTGAAGGTAAGTGATTCTGGGAAGTTCGTTTTGGGGTCTGAGGAGAGGACGTTTATGAAACTGGTTCCCGGTTCGATGTAAACCGTTTCACTTGGTTTGGGAAGTATCTGGGCATCTGAAAGCGAATCCAGGTGTTGGGGAGTCTTTTCTTCCGATTGGCACCCCCAAAGGAGACTTATCAGCAGTAGAACCACGATGAGGGAAGAAATGGCTAAATTGTAGTGCGCTGATACGCTTCTCATTTGGAGTCGTCCGTGCGAGTGAATGTGATTCGGGATTGTAATGCTATCTCCCAAAACATAATAGAAAATACTATTTGCGTGGCTCAATGGAAATGTATTGGAGCCATGGTATTGGTACAGATGTTGGGACAAATCCTTTTACGTGGGGCTTAACAAGGGAGTAGTCGATACCGAAATACAGTGGCAAACATGCGGCGTCATCAACCAGCATATGTTCTATCTCTTGATACATGTTGAGCCGTGTGGTTGGGTCAGTTTCCCTACCGGCTGCTTCCAGCAGCGCATCAACATCGGGATTGCTATATTCTCCAGTATTATTCTCGGCATTGCCATGAAACAGGACATCCAGGAAGTTCTGCGGATCAGGGTAATCAGCGACCCATCCTATATCAAATAACTCATCCTTTTCTTTTTTAAGATTGTAAGTGTATGTATCTGGTTCCATTTGCCGGATAGATATATCTATGCCGAGATGCTGTTGCCACATGCTGACGATAGCCTCGATGATTGATGACACCTGCCCGATTCCGGCAGTTGTAAACGTTATCTCAGGGAGATTGGAAACGCTACCATATGTCGATTGCTGTATCAAATCCATTGCTTTTTCCGGATCAAAATCCAATCCCTGGAGTTGATCATTGTAGCCGGGCATTCCGGGTGGGAGTATGCCATCGGCTTTTTTGACCATATCCTTCAACAGCAACTCAATTATTATATCTTTGTCAATGGCATACGAGAAAGCCTGCCGAATTTTGGGATCATCAAATGGAGGCTTGGTAGTGTTGAATCCGATGTACCATAGGCTAAACTCGGGGGTAGTAACAAGTTCATTGTTCAGTGGATTCGAAGGATCAAGAACACGCTCGATATTCCCAGTTGATACATAGGTGATATCGATCTCTCCATTCTCGTACATAATCATCGGGACTCCACTCCACAGTCGAAAAACGGCGTTTTGGAGTTTGGGCATTTCGCCATGGAAAAGGTCATTACGTTCCAAAACTAGCAGCTCATCTTCTATCCATTCTTTGAGTTTGAAAGGGCCACTGCCATTAGGTCGATGCCACCAATTATCGCCAGAGGCAGTGTTGGCACTATCAACAACAAAAGATGTCGGATAAACGAGCTTAGACAAAAAGTATGATTTTGGTGTATCTATTGTGATTTGCAGGATATGATCGTCTATGATCTTTACACCCGTAATGTCGCTGGCTTGACCAGAGAGTTTCTCATGAACTCCGACTATGTCTCCCAGATAGGTAGCGGCGGTTTGAGAGGCTGTTTCGGGTTCACAGGATCGCTCCAGTGAGTATTTGAAATCGTTGGCGGTGATTACCTTGCCATCGTGGAATCTGGCATTTTCACGGAGGTAGAAGGTGTAGGTCTTGCCATCATCACTGGTTTCCCACCGTTCAGCGATATCGGGTATAACTTGAAGGTCCTGATTTAGTGTTACCAGTCCGCTGAATACCTCCATTACGAAATAGGCCGAAGTTGTATCGCGAATCAAAGCCGGGTCCAGGGTTGTTGGCCCAGTGCTGTACAGGAATAGAGTATCCTCATCGGACATTGAAAGAGAAAGAGGTTCCTCCAATCGGAAGCTGTAAACGATGTTGTCTATTGTCTCTTCAACAAGGTTGTAAACTTCTTCTTTACACGCGGCCAGGATAACAAAGGCCTGGTTTTCCCGTAGAACTGAAATGAGCTTGGATTTAAGTGTAATACCACCTTCGATCCCAGTGAATGAGTACTCATAGCCTGTAGCATCGCCAAACTGGATTTCGTTTTCAGATAACAGATTAAAAGTAGTCAACTTCTGCTTTATATCATTAATAGCGGTATCAGCCAGTTCATCCAGGCTTGAGGTTTGCCATTCGGTCTCGACGAATATCTGTATTACGCAACTATTGCTGGAATTGTGGATTGTGAATGCCGCTTGTCCTGTTCCGCCCGCTTCAGTATCCCATTCCGGTGGATAGTGGATGGAAAAGCCATGAACAGTGCTTTCATAAAAGCCTGCTAATTCAGCAGTTGTATCAGTAATGGTGCGAGTAGGCGTTTGGGTAGGTTCGTCCGTTCCTGAACTTGATGTGCAAGCTCCACTGCTTAGGGCCAGCATTATTAATAACAGTATGCCTGTTATTTGAGAAAGGGTCTTCAGAATCTTTCTGTGTTGCATATCTGGTTTATTAGATGTATTGCTCATTGAAAGTATACACTGGTATGAACGGAGGTATCAATCGTTACGCTAATGATGAACAGGGTAATCGCATCTTATTATTAACCCGGCAATTAAATACTAGACAAAACATCGAAAATATATTACAAT
>CAZWIP010000159.1:0-7293 GCA_964634125.1 uncultured Dehalococcoidia bacterium | reverse complement strand
AACAGAATCCGAAAGATCGTCCCATATCACAACTTTATCAATACCTACTTGTTCCAACGCATCGATCAGAAGTTCCACTGCCTCTACGGCCATCTCCCAATCCGTTGCTACTCTTGCCCAATTTGAGCTGTCCCTAGAGCACCAGTCCTTATGCTCGGCCAAAAAACTTATGGTGTCTTTGTTGATGGTGATTAACATCTCCACATCACAGACAGCACCTGCCATGGTTTTTTGAATGCACCCGTTTTTGGCACACATTCCGTCATAGTCTCTAGTACATCTGAGGTTTTCGTACAATAACTCAGAAAACCCTGCGTCATGGATAGCATCAAGCCAAACATGTCGTGTTGGTAGGTTCATGGTTCGTAGTCTTCTTATTCCACTACATCTTAGACTTGACCAAGTAGAAAATACATATCCGCCCATAATTACCTCCTTTTCTATTTGTTGTTCTGGTGCCTTAACACCAGTGGCTGCCTTTTCGTAATCTGTTTGTAGCTATGTGGAAAGGGTTAGGATCTCAGCAACCAGACTTTTACAGCTCTCAAAATGGTGCGTCACAAGCCGAATTACTCTTGCCCAGATTATCCCAAAACAATGTCTCTTTCTCTTGGCACAAATCAAGTTCAATTTTAATTAAACTATCCCATTCACCGTTCTCGTACATTTTTTTTGCTTTGAAATATGGAATCTCCTTTGCTGTGAGAATCAATACAGGTCGACCCCTATCTGTCTCTGTTCTTGGAAGATACCGGGGGCACGGATCATAACGGGGGCACGGATCATAATAAGAATCGGCAGGATCATCCCATATCACAACTTTATCAATACTTATTTCCAACACGTCCAAAAAAAGCTCCACTGCCTCTACAGCCATCTCCCAAAGCCTTGTGTCATTTATCAAGTTTGAGCTATCCCTAGAACATCGGTCCTTGTGCTCGGCCAAATAATTTAGGGTTCCTTTGTTAACAGTGATTAGCGTCTCTACATCATAGATCACACCTACTATGAGTTTTTGAATACAGCCATGCTTAGCACACATCCCGTCATAGTCTCGGGTGCACCTAGAGTTGTCATGCAATACATCGGAAAATCCTGCGTCTCGGATAGCAGCACGCCAAACAGGGTGTTCGTCTCCACGCATAGTTAGCAATCTTCTTATCACATTGCATCTTAGGCTTGACCAAGTAGAAAGTATGTATTCGGCCATAGTTACCTCCTTTTCAATTTTTTGTTCTGGTTTCTTACACCAGTGAGTTCCTTTTCGTAATCTGTCCGTAGCTGTACAGAGGCCCCCAAGTCCTCAGAAGGGCATTCCTGAAGGCCATCAACTCCATACATTGCCACATGCCTGATCTTTTCCTCTGATAGTCGCCCTGTACCCCTTTTGAAACCCCACTGAGCCCTTAGTCTCCTATCGGCTAGAAGCCTCTTCTTGATGTAGGCAAGCTCAGAGCTATCAAGCTCACCGGCCCAGCCAGGCATGAGAAGCTTTTTGCGATAGAACTCTGATATCCCACCATCAGTCTTTGACATTGTCTGTGACACCTGCTTGAGAGCGGTTATCAACCCATTCATTGAGAGCCTTGACTGGGATTCTAATTGATTTACCGATTCTTACCGAAGGTATTTCACCTATGGCCAGCATCTCGTACATACGAGAACGACCTATACCAAGTGTTTCGGCTACTTCCATTGGTTTTAGTAACAGTTTGTCCATTTGGCACCTCCATGCTAATATTTGATGCTTGACATCTCTGTCTGGTACCATTACTATTATGAATGATAGAATTAGAATATCAAGAACAAATTTATAATAGTAAAGGAACAAAAAGAACAAAGGAGCTGAACTATGGCAGGAAAAAGAGGTCCAAAAATTCCCCCAAAAACAAGACGATATGTAAATGAAGCTGCAATCACATATAGCAATACGGATAGGGCCCATCTTGCTAGCATCTTGAAAGAGGATCTTTCTGGAATGGGGTGGATGACACCATCTCAACAAACACTTGAGAAGATGATTTCGGCTGCACGAAACAGTGATACATCTGAAGATGATCCATGGTGTCTTGGTAAATCAACTAAGTGGAGTATTCCTAATGAAGCTAATGAGGATTTACTTAAACTTTTCCGGTGGTGCATTCTTGTGGGCAACCTCCTCACGATAAGACAAGCAAAATGGATTGCCAAACTCCGTGGGACCGTCGAGTTCGATTCACTCTTGACAGTAGCAAATGATTATGCGATGAGTGAACGATTATGGGAAATGGATAATCCGATTACGGGAGACGTTGCTTTTGACACGACTCCTCTTGATATGGATGTAATGCTCTGTAACACAGATTATGAGTGGACCTACTCAGCTGGTATTCATCTACAGTTATTTCCAGTTAAAACATCACATATGATCAAGCGATTTGGTCTTGTACCAGACACAGCAAAAAGATTCACAATCACAGGCCTCCCCGGTGACACTGTGCAAAAAAGAGTATTTGCAGAGAACCTCCTAGAGCCTCAAAGAATATATGTAATTGATGAACTCCCCGTAGTCTCTCAAGACACCAGTGATCAACCTGGCATTGACAATGAAGGGCCATATTATTTGCTTAGTACGAAGACGCTAGATCCAGATTTTGACGGACTCTACGCTATATGGCTCCGACATATCATTGATGCTCCCGGATGGTCAGCCTTGCATCTTGGGGATAAGGTTGAAGTAGCAAATCAGCTACATTCTGAAGTAAAAGCAGCAAAAACTTATTTAGAAGAAACACTTGGACTCTGGTTTAGCAAAGAAAATGAGGCCCCACAGGTTCAAGAGGATTTCCATGAATGGTTCTTGAAAAAAGGATTCCCACGTCGGTTCGCTCGGGCCATGGAATCTGGAGGGGACTCGAAAACCATTGTACAAGAATTAGTTTCTTTCGCACTCAGAACTGATTGGGAACCATCTACCGAGATTCTTAGCAAAGTGGGTTTACAGTCATCAATGAAACATGGGGGGAAGTAAATATGAGGGGACATATCAGAAAGAGAGGTAACTCCTGGGTTATTGTTGTTGAACTTGGGCGTGATCCTGTGACCAAGAAACGTAAGCAACAATGGCAGTCAATCAAGGGGACCAAGAAAGACGCAGAACGGGAAATGAGAGCGTTATTGACAACCATCGAAACCGGTACTTATTTAAAACCAACAAAGATGACCGTTGGCGAATATCTGGAGCGTTGGCTTCGGGACTACGTTCAAACGAATGTCCGACCTAAAACGGCTGAATGATATGTGAACAAGATACATCGCCATATATTACCTGAATTGGGGCAAATTCCTCTCACGGAACTTAGACCTGCTCATATTCAAGCGTTTTATAGGTCGAAGTTAGAATCTGGCAGGGTAGATGGTGAAGGTGGTTTGGGTCCCAGTACAGTTAACCAAATACATAGAATCCTTTCAACATCTCTCAGACATGCGGTTAAATGGGGCTTGGTTGGCCGCAACGTCGCAGAGGCAGTTGACCCTCCACGCATACCCCGAAATGAGCCTCACACCCTTGATTCGAAGGGCGTGAACAAATTACTTGAAGCCAGCAAGGAAACTGCCTATCATCCTGTCTTTCACCTTGCCATATATACCGGACTCAGGAGAAGCGAACTTTTAGGCTTGCGTTGGCGTGATGTAGATTTAGATATGGCAACCCTTTCTGTAGTCCAGACACGTATGCAATTACCCGGAGGCAAGTCCTTCTTTCAGGAACCAAAGACCTCCAAAGGGAGAAGGCAGGTAGCCCTATCACCATCCTCGGTCATATTGCTACGTGATTATCGAGAACTTCAAGGATTACAATCCATTATGGCTGGGTGGGAAATAACCCCGGATTCTCCCATATTCCGCTATGAAGACGGTTCGGATATACTACCGGACTCTGTCACACATGCCTTTAAAAAGCTGGCTCTTAAAGCAGGCCTACAAGGCGTCCGATTCCACGATCTCAGACATACACACGCTTCTTTAATGCTAAAACAAGGAATTCATCCCAAGGTTGTCTCAGAACGCATGGGACACTCGACAGTGAGCATCACGCTCGATGTCTACTCGCATGTGACTCCTGGTATCCAGCGAGCAGCGGCCCTGGCATTTGATGAAGTGGTATAGACAGCTTCGGAAAATGCTCCCGGAGAAACCGATGGTTTGCAGAATGTTTGCAAAAACTAAAAAAGCCCACCCGGCAATGTTGCCAAGAGGGACTTTTTAGCTACAAATTCTGGTAGCGGCGGATGGACTCGAACCATCGACCTTGGGATTATGAGGCCCACGCTCTAGCCACCTGAGCTACGCCGCCTTAATGTTTGACGGATTTCAATATAGCATCTTGAGTGTATGACGTCAAGTTCAGCATCGTGCATCAACTTTACATAATAACAGTCCACCCTTTGATTTTGAGTGTGGGCTGTGTTAATATAAGTTGGCTCTTGAATGGGTACATCGGGGAGTGGCGCAGCCTGGTTTAGCGCGCCTGCATGGGGTGCAGGAGGTCGGAGGTTCGAATCCTCTCTCCCCGATTTTTTGCCCGAAATCGTATTAATAGGAGGAAACACATGGCAACTGAATATGGACCTTATAGCTCAATCCTGGTGGACATAAAGGATATGGTCGCCACCGTCACTATCAATAGACCCAAGGCCTACAACGCCTTAACAATCGAAGTGTTTCAGGAGATGACTGACGCTTTCGATAAGCTCGGTTATGATCGTCGAGTTGCAGTCATCATAATGACTGGAGCGGGCGATAAAGCTTTCGCTGCAGGCGCTGACGTAAAGTCTATCAATGAGAAAATCTGTACTGATCCGATGGGCGGTCTGGCATTGACCGGCGATTTCGCTCGCATGGGCCAGGCTATGAGATCCTGTGGAAAACCGATTATCGCCCGATGTTTTGGCCAGATTATCGGAGGCGGCTTTGAAGTGCTCGTTTTTTGCGACCTGGCAATCGCTGCCGATAACACAAAGTTCATTGCAGGCGAAGCATTCGTTGGAGCTGTTGCTATCGGCACAACTCAGTTTGCTACTATGATCATGGGTGATAAGAGGGCACGTTGGCTCCTCATGACCGATGAGCGCATTGATGCCAAGACAGCACTCGACTGGGGAATCGTTAACAAGGTTGTTCCGTTTGAAGAACTGGACGCAGAAGTGGAAAGAGTTTGTAAAATCCTCATTAATAAGTTCCCCTGGGCCCTCCGCTTCACCAAAACACAGCTCAATTACTGGCATGACATTTCCACACCGTGTCTTTATCAGGGACGCGACTTCTGGGCTATCCACGTTGCTAATACTGCCGAGATGATGGAAGGGACATCGGCCTTTGTAAATAACAGACCTGCAGAGTGGATGAAGTTCAGAGAAAAAGACGCCGCCGGTAAGGCCTCTGAGTATGAACATGGTGCGCCACTTAAGACATGTTCCGGTTGTGGAGCAGTACATCTACCGGATGACTTTGAATTCTGTGGAAAGTGCGGAGCCAAGATTTAAAACTAGTCTGATACAACTTATTAAAAAGCGTCCCCATAATGGGGACGCTTTTTTTTTATTCAATAATTCATCACACTAATCAGTTCTCAACCGCTCCATTATTTGCACCATTGTTTCACCTGCTTTTTCGCGGATGATAAGATCAGCATAGTCATCATGAGAGGTAGGGGTCATATTAAGGATGACAAGCTTCGCTCCGCCTCTCTTGGCTACCATTGGCATCTGGGCCGCTGGATAAACCACCAGCGACGAACCGATCACAAAGAAAAGGTCGCAAGCTGCGGATCTTTTTTCCGCTTCACATGTCTCTTTTTCAGGCATGGCCTGCCCGAAAGATATGGTGGCAGGTTTGAGAATACCACCGCAATCATGGCAGTATGGGGCTTTGTCACCCGCTTCGACGCGATCGTGGATTTCCTGCCGGGGATACCGTTTAGCACAATTTAGACACAATACCCACAGTGTTGTACCATGCAACTCAATGATTTTTTCATCTGGAACACCGGCTCTCTGGTGCAGACCATCGATGTTCTGGGTAACAACACAATCCAGCTTCCCTATTTGGTCCAATTCCGCAATTGCCAAGTGAGCTGCATTTGGCCGGGCTTCGACAATCGTCGGCCATAGTTCCTGGCTCATCTCCCAATATTTTTTGCGAGTCTCTTCACTCGCTAGGAATTTGTCAAACATGAATTCATTGGGATCATACTTTTCCCATAGTCCCCCAGGACTGCGGAAATCGGAAATGCCTGATTCGGTACTGATCCCGGCCCCGGTGAAAACAACCAGTTTTTAGGAATCAGTTATTAAACTTGCTACTTGATCTAATACATCCATCGTTCTAGTGTTTAGTTACTATATCAATATTGTATTTGTCGGTTTTGAAATCATCTACAGGAGGTTCCACCGCAAAATTGAACTCCCTGCCTCGTTTCAGGTTCTCAAATGAGGTAATTCCGGTGCTGACTATTTCACCGTTTTCATTGAGAAATGATACCTTTACTGTAACCATACTGAACGTGAAACCGGCGTCATTTCTGGCACTACCCGATACTGTGCAAGGCAACTGCGGATTATCTACGCACGAAGAAACACTGTGATCTAGAAGAGTTATTCCTCCGAACGAAGTCCGGATGCTGTTTTCTGAGGAATCATCGTTGTCACAGGATATCATGCTGATAGCCGGTAGAGGGAAAAGTGTCATAACGACACAGAGTGATTTCGTCATGTATCTTTAGTGCCTTTTCCCCAAGAGAGCAAAGAACCTATCTTGATAATGCTCGAAGAGACCATAACTCTGAAACATGTAACCTAATTCATCAATCGTGCGCTGATTAGATTTAACTGCTGAGTACTTATAATTTATTGCGTAGTGAAGGACCATTCGTAGTCGATGTTAATATTCCTATCGTCATCCCACACAGACCCCTCTGATATACCCCACCAATATTCGGTAGATTCCTGGAACGGATCATGGGTAATAGTAATGGTTCTGTTGTCATTTTCAAGGGTAGCAGATATGCCTGTGATGCCACCACTAATAAAGATACCTTTCCGATCATACAGGAAAATATCTTCATCAAAAGTAATACTGAGAGGGGCAAATACATCGATACCAGTTTCATAAGATACAGGAACGGTGCTTATAATCTCCGGAGGCCCCACTTCCGTTGTGGTGAATTCCCATCGGTAGTATTCATTAAGGTTACCATCACCATCCTGGACGGACCCTGCTGGGATTTCAGGGTAGTAAGTAGTTAATTTTGTG
>CAZWIP010000158.1:0-7331 GCA_964634125.1 uncultured Dehalococcoidia bacterium | reverse complement strand
ACAGGTCGCTTGGCTATCATGGTCGTGACCACGTAACTCAGGACAATTTCATTATTTTGATTTTTTAGCTCAATACGATTACGGAGTATTCCTCGATCCGGTTTGGTCTTCGACTCACGTCTCTCGATTGTTTGATTTAAACACGTAAGCCGATCACCTGGCCGAGCAGGATTAGGAAACTCCATATCCGTCAGGCCAAGGGCCCCAAGAGCCGCAATTCTAGGTTCGATGGTATTCCCTAGTAGACTTGCTACCGCCATGATATAGACAGACGGTGCGGTAAGGCCACCGTAGATCGATGCTCTCGCTGCTTCTTCATCAACATGGAAAGGCTGCGGGTCCCATTTCTTCGAGTATTCAACAAGCTCAGTTTTGTCAACAATGTAGGTATCTGAAACGGCCTTTTCACCAACTTCATACTCTTCATAGTATCGTAACTGCATTTCATGTCCTTGAGTTGAGGTTTGCTCTGTTTTCTTCAGACTTTTTCGATCTGAACCAGACCTGTATTGGAAGGTAAAGCGCCACCAGGGGAAGGTCTGTCCAGTGACAGCACATTGGCACATCCACCGCGATCAATTCCATTCTCATCCGGATCAAACCAGGCACCCTGAGGCAAATCGACTACTCCCGGTATAATGGTCTCGACAACTTTCACAGGAATGATCATGGTTCCCCGATCATTGAATATTTTTACCCTATCACCATTTTTAATTCCTCTGGCTTCAGCATCAACCGTATTCATTTTTATTGAGTGCGGATCCAACTCTCGTAACCAGGGAACATTATCAAACTGGGTGTGTGCCCGCCTTCGGGTGTGGGTAGTGATGAGTTGCAGCGGGTATTTCTTTGCCAGTGGATCGTTCGGACTCTCCCACGGTTCGATATATTTGGGAATCGGAGGGCAATCGGGCATGTGCATATCGGCGATTGTCTGAGAGTAGATTTCTATCTTCCCTGTAGGAGTATAAAAGGGATTGTTATCCGGGTCTTCGATCTGTGCCCGGAAGGGTACATTGGGTTCGGGCAGATCGATCTTGTAGACACCATTTTTCTTGAACGCTTCACGATCGGGGACGGTGCTTTTTTCGAGTATCGCATCGATCCATTCTTCGTCTGTTTTATCGTTGAAACCTTCTAAGTTGAGCCTTTCAGCCAGTTCATTGGCCACATCCATCGGCGTTCTGGCTTCATCTATAGGTTCAATGATTTTGTTCCGATAGGCATAGAAGACTGGCACTGCGGCTCCCATGGTAATATCGGCCCTTTCGAAGAAAGTAGTCGATGGGAGCACAATATCGGCATACTGAGCCGTTGGCGTCATGAATTGCTCTTCAGTCACCACCAAATCCAGTTTGTTGAAGGCCTCAATGGTTTTGTTGGTGTTAGGCCACTGATTGAGCGGATTGGCATTGGTTATCCAAAGCAGTTTGTAGTCGGCCGAGTAGCCGCCGGCTTTCCCCTTGATAATGGCATCGGTGAGCCTAAAGACATTGATGATGCCATAGCCGTAAATATAGTAGTTGCGATTGGGAAGCTTACCGTCCGGGTTGGGAATGGTCTGGTCTACTGGATTCGGCGGTATCTTGGGGCCCGATCCCATTCTTCCTAAAGCATGTGGTCCCCATGACTTGCCACCACACGATCCGCCGGATTTACCGATATTTCCGGTCATAGCTGCAAGTGTGATGGCTGCCCGATGATATTGCTCGCCAAATGCCGTTCGCCCCGGCCCGATTCCGGTAATCAGTGCGGCCGGTTTTGTAGTAGCATATTCCCGAGCCAGCTTCCGGATGGTATCCGCCGGGATACCGGTGATCTCGGATGCCCATTGGGGAGTTTTTGCTACTCCATCTTCATTGCCCAAAATGTAATCTTTAAACGCATCAAATCCAATGGTGAACTTATCTAGAAATGCCTGGTCCTGGAGGTTTTCGGTTACCATCACATTCGCCATGGCAACCAGCATTGCCGTATCCGAGCCTGGCCGGATGGGTATCCAGTAGTTAGCATAGGTAGCAGTCGAGACGGTGAATCTTGGGTCAACCGATATGATCTTGACTCCGGCTTCTTTGGCCTGAGCCAGATACCAGGCTGTATTGCTATCTTGAATGGTGGTCGATGGGTCCCATCCCCACATGATGATCATTTTGGAATTGAGGAAATCATCGCGAGTGTGAGCTGTCCAACCCATTCCGAAGCAGGTAAGTTCGGCAAAGATACCGCCCTCGTAGGAATGCAAACCCCAGGGACGGGTGAAACCTCCACCTCCCAGCATACAGAAAAGCCGACTCATTCGTCGCCAGTTATCATGCAGCATCCCCTGATCTCCACCGGATACCCAGTGAACAATGGAAGCAGGTCCGTGGGTATTCTTAATTCGTTTGATCTCGCCAACGATGGTATCTAAAGCTCGATCCCACGAGATCGGTTCGAACTGGCCACTTCCTCGAGGCCCCACACGTTTCATCGGTTGTTTGAGGCGATCTGGATGGTATATACGCTGTCGCCACGATCGTCCCCTCAGGCATGCCCGAACCTGGATATTTCTATCGTCATCATCGGCTTCGATCCGGATAATGACACCATTTTTAACGTGGACTTTCAAAGGACAACCACCGCCACAATGGGCGGCACAAGTGGTTGTTATGACCGTCTCGTCGATCATACTTTATCCACCTTTAGATTTGCTCCAATCGATGAACTCAACCATCGTCCCGCCGATCTCCGATGTGTCGAAATAGGCAAATTCCATGAATCCCATATCCTGGTACCAGATCGGTTCGATTCCTTTTGCAGCAAAATGGGCTTTTGCTGCGGCGATATTATCGGTTTCGAACGCAAGATGATGAATCCCATCGCCGTTTTCAGCCAGATACTCAAAATATGGATTTTCTCCTTCAATAGGCTGGATAAACTCTATCTGAACATCGCCTAATTGAGCGAAAGAGACCTTTATTTTTGTTTCAACCGTCTTGCCCCTTAGTACCGCACCGGTCATATCGACCTCCATCGGTGGTGAAAACGGCCCCATTGCAAAGTTTGACTCATAATGCTGGCAGGCCTTTTCGATATCACCTACAACGTAGCCTAGTTGATAAAGCGGTGAAAAAGTGAATTGATTGTCTGTCATTCTGATTCGCTCCTTTCTCAGTAGCGCGACCCTTTAGGGTCGCTTTCATCGAGGCTAAAGCCTCGCACTACGTTTTTAATAGGATAATGAAATCATCCGTTTCGTTTTCAGGATTATCGATGGTTTCAGAGTTGAATCGTATTGAAAACCCTCTGCTTCATGTAATTCGCCATATTCAGTTTCCATCTCTTCGATAGGACCTGCATCGAGTGCTCGGGTGGGACAAGCAGCCACACAAATCGGAAGTTTTCCCTCCTCCCATCGATCAAGACAGAAATTGCATTTTTGCATTTTTGCGTTCTCTTCGTCGCCGAACTGCGGTGCTTCATAAGGACAAGAGTCGATACACACACCGCACTCATCTTTCCCTACACACTTGTCACGATCGACAATTACGATGCCATCCTCAGTCCTTTTGGTTATAGCATCGTGAGGACAGGCCGGAATACAATAGGGATCGGCACAGTGATAGCAGGGTGTGGCTATAAAGGCCATATAAAGCTCAGGATATTTACCACGCTGGATCTCTGAAACTATCATCCAGCTAGCCGGTCCTGCCGGAACATCATGCCAATCTTTACAGGCAACCACACACGTCCAACAGCCAGTACATCGGGTTTGGTCAAAATAAAAAGCTAGTTGCATATGCCCCCTATAAAATCAGTTTGTTATCGGGAGAATTCACTTAAAGTCGACGACAACGCGATGACGTATCAACTTAATGTTAGTCTGCCTTGCAAACCTTGCAGAGGAGAGCACGGTTGCACCAACCGCCAGACAGCTCGTCACAGAACTCGGGATCGTCGAGGGTGAGTACGTTAGCGTTGGATTCCCAAACTCCGCTAAGCTCCGGTTCATTGGCCGGCTTTTCCGGGAACCACCAGCTTGCCTGGCAATTGACCACATTGGGCAATATTCCATCATTGTATCTAGCCTTCTGTTTGATCTTGCCACGGCGGGTCTCGATATAGGCCCAATCGCCATCATTTATTCCAAGATTTTGTGCTGTGTCTGGATGGATATCCATAAGTGGATCAGGGTGTTTCTCTCGAGAACCGATTCCCCACTGCATGAACTCGGAGTGATACATAGGCCGATAGTTGCCGCCGGTATTCAAAATAAGCGGATACTCTTTTGCTACATCGGGAAGTCTGAGTGGACTCTCAGGGGGTTCCTCGTAGAAGGGCATAGGATCATAGTCCAGTTTTTCGAGGATAGTGGAATAAAGTTCGACTTTTCCCGAAGGTGTGGGAAATCCGGTTTTCTCGTATGGTTTGACATCGAAAGCGTCGGGGAAGACTATCATTCGATCCACACAATCTCGGAAGGTCAGTCCGCACGACTGCATCCGATAATCGCTCACTTCTTCTGTGGTCTTCCAGGGCCAGTATTCATCCTGTCCCACACTTAAGGCCAGTGCACGGAAGAACTCATAGATATCCTTGCGCTCTCCCATGGGTTCGATGGCTTTCTCGCCCGCCCAAAGGAGACTGGCAAAATCCATCATGTTGGTACACAGGTCTCTTTCCATCCAACTGGTGGCAGGGAAAACATAATCTGCCAGTTGAGCTGTCGGAGTCATGACGAGCTCTTGGACTATTGAAAGCTCAAGGTTTTCGCTTTTGAGCGCTTCATAAACCAGTTTGGTGTTTCCACCCCAGGCCATCGGATTTGAGCCCCAGCAGACGAGTGATTTGATCGGGTATGGTTCACCTGAAAGGATCGAACGCCAGAGCATACTGGTATGTGCCTGGATTTGAACCGTCACCGGCGCAGGTACGCCATATACTCTCTCGATGTTTTCGGCCATCATACTCCAGCCTTTGAGTGAGACGAGCCGACAGACATCGAAACCCATCATCTTTTCGCGCGCTTCCATGGGAAGAAGCTCCATCATACAAAGCTCAGCTTCGGTGACGAAGTTGCCACCATTGTTGGTCCCTCCCGGCCGAGTTATGAGATGTCCTCCGAATTCCCCTAGATAACCGCAGATAGCACGCATGATCACTTTGGCATGCTCCGTACGAGTACCGTTCAGACCCAACTGATCGATAGCTACACCATACGGCATGGTTGATGGACCATTCGTGGCATACGTCCGTGCAGCTTCGATAATCTTCTCTGCGGGAACACCGGTTATCTCAGCTACCTTCTCTGGCGGATATTCCTGAACGCGTTCTTTCAGCTTATCGAATCCGACTGTCCAGTTCTGTACGAAATCTTTATTATAGAGTTCTTCATTGATAATGACGTTGAGCCAGGCCATAGCCAAAGCGGTATCGGTACCAGGCCGGAGCTGGAGCCAGATATCGGCGATATCGGTGGTCTTGGTCCGTCGGGGATCGACCGCTATTACTTTGATGTCTTTCTCTTTCTTCATCCTGAGTAGGTGAGTCCAGCTTCTCATCTCTGACTGAGCAGGATTGCTGCCCCAGAAAACCACACAACCTGAGTTGGACATATCGGTAGACCAGGTAGTTACGTCTCCGGTAACAGCCATGTTGATGCCCATATCATTTATACCGCAGATGATTCCGGGAGCGAAAATATTATGGGGATTACCAAAGAGAGTAGCGAAACGACCGCGAGGCCAGTAGTCATTTCCACGGTATGTACCTTCGAAGAAGCCCAACATCTCTGGTCCATATTTATCTTTGAGTTCGAGAAGTTTTGGCCCGATCTCGGCCATGGCATCATCCCAGCTGATCTGCTGCCATTTTCCCTCACCGCGTTTACCTATCCGTTTGAGAGGATACATAAGCTGGTCAGGATGATATAGCCATTTTGGCGCAATGCCAGGCCTCTCACATGTAAAGCCATGACTAAGAAAATGATCCTTGTTTCCTTCGATCTTGACTACTTTTCCCTCTTCAACATGCACCAGAACACCACATAAGGCAGCGCAAAACTGGCAGGCAGTTTTTTTGATTTCATAAGAACCCATCCCAAGACCTCCCATTCCAATTTTTTTCTTACTGTTTTGTGCGGAATTCTAGCATTACCTGAAGCGAATGTCAAGTAATATCAGATTATTATACTCTTTTTGTTCGTTATTATTTTATTAACCATTCTTATTCGTCATTTTTATGGTGTTATTTGATGTATTCGACTATTTTCATCAGGAACTAAAGTGATGTATTTATCAGAATAGACCACATACGATTCGGAGTTTATCCAATGTTAGTTTTATATCTAAGAAAAGCAGCTATTTCACCAGCTTCTCTCATGGTATCAATACGATCACAAAAATCTACTGAAGCACTTGATTGCTTAGCCAACTCCACTATCTCATTGATTAAATCAACTGAAAAAAGCGAGTCTGAACCACATTGAGAACAAATATCAACATCGCCTGATTCCAGATTTTCACAAGAACGACATCGTTTTCCTGTCACTTTATAGTCTCGATTAATGATGATTTCCTCAGTCCGACCGAGCTTTACCATTTCAAGAACATCTGTGATGCCAACTACACCCAATCCGTCCCTGACATATTCTGCTCGAATTTTTTCCCAAAGTTCCAGTTCCGATTGACGTTCCTGCTCGAAAAATAACTCCATTATCTCTTTGTTGACGGTGTCTTCACCTTTACGCAAATCAATTGCTTTTTGCCCCACCTTACCCTGCATGTTTTGGGGCAAATTTTCGAAAAGGATTTGCAGCACTTCTTTCCCACCTACCAACAAAATACGTCGAAACATTTCAGTCTTCTCAAGTTCCTTCAGCGCATCAACAATTTCACGGGAATACAACAGCAATTGCTTATCCCGTCTGCGTTCGTACCGTTGCTGGGACCAGCCTCCCTTTTTGACATGATTTTTGATATTCCCTTCGATGGTAGATTCATTACCGGCAATAGCCGATGATATCAGAAAAATACGTGCTTTTTTATTATCTGCAATTACCACCGCCACGTTTTCATATTCTTCCTTTAATTCCGCAAGTGGACGAATATAGGGTGATGAATCAAACCATATAATGTCTTTAACAGGTACCGGTAATCGATACGCCTCAAAGAAATCAAGTCCCCAACACGAAAAAACGCAAAGCGAACCAGACTCCCACGGATTCTTTTCCAGATATTTCTTAATCACCTGCACATTTTCTTCGAAAAGCTCTCTTTCGTCTTTCTCGGTATCATCGATCTTATTAACCCGGCAATTAAATACTAGACAAAACATCGAAAATATATTACAAT